>CAYZHX010000210.1:0-6180 GCA_964476905.1 uncultured Terriglobales bacterium | reverse complement strand
AAGGCTTTAGCGTATTTCTTTACGACAGTACGTACCATCCGGTTTTCGTAGACCAGAAGAACACGGCCATGGAGATGATTCTCCACGGCCAGCGGATTGCCACTAACGGCGACGTGCGCCTGATGCCAACGCCCGAACAGTGGGATTTGGTGGCAACGCTCAAAGGACGACAGGCCGACAAAGCCAACAACCGGCTCACTGCCGACCTCGCTTTCCCGACGTTCGATTTGAGCTACACGCTGGAAGTCGCAGCCGAACCAGGCGGGGTGAAGGTCAGCATCAATCTCGACCAGCCGCTACCGCAGAAGCTGGCTGGGCGAGCCGGCTTCAACGTGGAGTTCCTGCCGTCGATCTACATGGGCAAGGCTTACCTGGTGGACGGAACGAAAGCCGGCATCTTCCCGCGAACTCCGAATGATCCGATGGTCAAAGTGTTGCCTCTGCCCGACGAGCCTAAGAAGGCGTACTACCTCGAAGACTGGGACAAGGCTAAGGGATACACTCAGCCGCTGCCGTTCGCCGAGGGCAAGAGCATCACCCTCGGGGTCGACGATGGGTTAGCCCGGGTGAACGTCACGTCGGATACAACCAACCTCATGCTGTTCGATGGACGCGACCGTGCGCAGAACGGCTGGTTCGTGTTGCGCTCGCTGATCCCTACGGGCAAGACCAGCGGCGCGATCGTGTGGCACATCCGGCCCGACGTGATTCCCAACTGGACGCGGCCGCCGGTGATCGCGCACAGCCAAGTTGGTTATGCACCGGGTTTCTCAAAGGTGGCGGTGCTCGAACTCGACCCCAAGTACAACGCGCCGAAAACGGCCCGAGTGCTTCGCCTGATGGAAGACGGATCCTACAAGCAGGTGTTCGAAGGTCCGATCACGCCTTCAACGCCGTGGCTCCGCTACGTCTATTCGAAGTTCGACTTCACCACCGTCAACGATCCTGGCCTGTATGTAATCGAGTACGCAGAACAGCGTACGGCGCCCTTCCCGATTTCCAAGGACGCTTACGCGAACATCTGGCAAGACAGCCTCGACCATCATCTTGCCGAGCAAATGGATCACGTGTCCGTCCGCGAAGGCTATCGCATGTGGCACGGCAAGTCGCACCTCGACGATGGCCGCATGGCTCCCGTAGTTGGGGAGCAATTCGACGGCTGGAATCAAACCACGGCAACGGATGGAAAATATAAAGGAGGCGATCACATTCCCGGAATGAACGTGGGCGGCTGGTACGACGCCGGCGACTTCGACCTCGAAGAGCCTGCGCAGCTAAGCGTGATTCAGAGTCTGGCTCTGGGGTATCGCGAATTCAATCTCAAGTACGACGAGCTTACCGTGGATGAAGCCGCACGCGAGGTCGAGATGCACCGTCCCGACGGCATTCCCGATACGGTACAGCAAGTCAAGCACGGCGCACTGCTCATCCTGGCGCAGTTCCACAATATCGGCCACGCGATCCGCGGCACGCACGAACCCGATCTGCGCCAGTACACGCAGGTGGGCGACGGCGCGTCGAAGACCGACGGCCGCATCTATGACGCGAAGCTCGGTCCGAACGAAGTGAAGGGCGACTACTCCGGCAAGCCCGATGACCGATGGATCTTCACTTCAAATAATCCGTTCTTCCAGTGGAATGCCATCGCTGCCCTCGCTGCAGCGGCCGACACGCTGAAAGGATGGGACGACGCATTAGCGAAAGACTGCCTCGACACCGCGACCAAAGCATGGAACGAAGAGAAGGCTCACCCAATCCAGAATCCCGCAGCCGGCGGACTAGGCGGAGCGTCTCCGGCAGGCGCTCCCGGAGGCGGCGTGCTAGCTGCGTCGCAGGGCGTCGTGTCTGGCGCTCAAGGCGCTCGTAACGCACGCGGCACTTCGGGTGCTCCGACAACTTCGAATACCGCACCACCAGCTCCTCCAGCCGGCTTCCGCCGTGGTGGTTTTGGTCCGCTCGATTGGTCCGCGGCTTTGGAATTGACGATTGCCACGCATGGCGCCGAGCCCTACAGATCCCGCCTGAAGGAATTGTTCCCCGAGATGATCACGCCACAGCAGATCGGCATCCGCGGCTGGACGGCTGTCCGGGCATTGCCCTATCTGGATGCGAGCGCAAAAGATCAACTGCACGAAGCGGTCAAGATATACATGGCGGGTCTGGATAAAGAGTTGGACGCCACCCCATTCGGCGTGCCTCCGAGCCTCGGCACCTGGGGCGGATCGGGCGCCGTGGTTGACATGGCCATCCGCATGTACTTCCTGCACAAAACGTTTCCGGATCTTGTGGGCCCTGAATATACACTTCGCGCCGTCAATTACATCCTCGGCACGCACCCGGTATCCAGCACGTCGTATGTAGCCGGCGTCGGCACGGTCTCGAAGACGAAGACGTACAGCAACAACCGCGCCGACAACTCATATATTCCAGGGGCCGTAATTCCCGGATACATCATCATCAAGCCGGACTTTCCGGAGTGCATCGACGATTTTGGATTCCTGTGGTTTGAAGACGAAGCCGTTGTGGCCGGATCGGCAAGTTGGGTGGTGGCCGGAAACGCGGCGGACACGATTATTAAGGAATCGAAGTAGGTACTAGAAGCGCCCGGCACCTCGAACGTGCCGAGCGCGTTTCTTTTTTTGGAAAACAATTTCATTGCGGCGCGGAGTTCCGGCAATCCGACTTTCAGATCAGCCGTGGCAAGCTGAATTTGAACACACGTCCGATTTGACCGAAGCTTGGCTATGAGCGTATTTGAATGTCGATTCACGCGGACTCTGCCACTCCCTCTTGAGTCACGCGAAATCGGGAATGGGTATTGGTCCAGACTGTCAACAACGCAGATCTCGCTTAGTCTGGAAGCCCATTTTGGCATCTAAGCAAGTGTCCGTCAGTCCTCCCAAAATGATCAACGAATTTCAAGCCACCTCAGAAAGTTCTCGCCAGCTCGGAGTTGCAGGCTGGCGCGATTTTGCGCAATCCGCATGGTGGCAAAAGCTGGAAGATGCGAGAACGTCTGTGCTCCTGCTCGACTACGACGGCACCCTGGCTCCATTTGTGCGCGAACGAATGGAGGCACACCTTTATCCGGGCGTGTCAGAGCGGCTGATCAGGCTTGTGCGCATGCGTGGGATACGACTAGCGATCTTGTCGGGTCGTCCGGCTAAAGAAGTCTTGGGCTTATTACCGCGGGAGCTGAACCTGGAGATCTGGGGTAGTCACGGACGCGAACGGCTGCGCTCCAACGGCCACTATGAACAGCTCCCACTTAATCCAATACAGAGCCGATATCTCGACGAATTTGAGAACCTGATTGGGAGCGAAGGCTTTGCCTCTGTACTGGAACGTAAACTCGGCAGTTTGGCTCTCCACACGCGGGGTCTGGAAGTCAGTGACGCCAACAGAATTTACAAACTCGCCCAGATCCACTTCCAATCAATTACGTTCGCCGACGACAGCGCCGGTCTTGAATGGCTGACGTTCGATGGAGGAATTGAGATTCGCGGAGCAGGCCGAACGAAGGGAGACGCAGTAGCAAGCATTCTCTCCGAGTTTCCGTCCGATGTTCCCGTTGCGTATCTTGGTGATGATCAGACCGATGAGGACGCCTTCCGTATGCTGCAGGAGCGAAAAAATGCTGCGTCAGTGCTGGTGCGCTCACAGCCGAAGCAAACGGCAGCAAAGTGGCGCATTATTCCGCCCCAGGAATTGCTGGCCTTTCTAGATAGATATTTGGAAGCACAGAGGAAGCACGGCTATGACTGACAGGCAGTTGGTAGTTGTTTCAAATCGCATTCCAGTTTCTTTCCATCGACAAAACGGAAAGCTTGTTGCAGAAGCCTCTGCTGGAGGTTTGGTGAGTGCCCTCGAGCCCGTGCTTCAGCAACATGGAGGAATGTGGGTAGGAAACGCTGGCACGGAAACCTGTCCGGAGCTGGAGCAGCAGCTTGATGCCGCGACAAAAGGTGGCAACTTCCGGTATGTGCCGGTAATCCTGAGCGAAGAGGAGCAGACGAAATATTACGAAGGATTTTCGAATGAGGTTTTGTGGCCACTCTTTCACGATCTGCAATCGCTTTGTCATTTCGATCCGGAGTACTGGGACTTCTACGAACGAGTGAATCGCAAGTTTGCCGAAGTTACCGACGCCGCTTCAAAGCAGAGCGACACAATCTGGATACATGATTACCAATTGCTGCGTGTCGCGCACGCGCTGCGAGAGCATCGGCCGAACGCACTCATCTCTTTCTTTTTACATATTCCGTTTCCGCCACCCGACATCTTTGCCAAGCTTCCGTGGCGCCGAGAGATCCTGGAGGGTCTACTCGACTATGACTTCATTGGTGTACAAACGCCGCGAGATGAACGCAACCTGACTGCTAGTGTCCGCTCGTTTGTTCCGGGCGCGAAAATCACAGGACACAAAGAGCAGAAGACTATTCTGACCGCACGAAGCGCCACGAGGATTCGGGCAATTCCAATCAGCATCGATTTCAGGGATTTCTCAGCGGCAGCGAACTCGGAAGCAGTGATTGAGCGTGTAGAAAGCATTCGGAAGCAAGCTGCGGGAATGGAAATTGCAATTGGCGTTGACCGCCTGGATTACACCAAGGGTATTCCGGAGCGGATGCGAGCGTTTCGCGCGCTTCTCCGGCTCTATCCCCAGTTCCGGCGAAAACTCACCTTCATACAGGTTGTCGTTCCAAGTCGGGAAGGAATACTCAGATATCAGGATCTGCTCTCAGACATCGAACGCCTGATCTCGACGATCAATGGAGAGTTTGCAGAACCAGGTTGGACTCCCATCCAGTACATGCACCGCTCTGTATCCCGCGATGAGTTGCTGGCACTCTATCGGAGCGCAGATATCGCCCTCGTGACTCCCCTCAAGGATGGGATGAACTTAGTAGCAAAGGAATATTGTGCGGCGCATGTCGACAATACTGGCGTACTCATACTTAGCGAATTCGCTGGAGCAATGCCAGAGCTTCGGACCGGAGCCATCTCGGTGCACCCGTACGACGAACTAGGAATCGCCGAAGCCCTTCGAGAGGCGCTGCAGATGCCCAATTCAGAACGTCGGCGGCGAATGCTTCGCATGCGACGTCAGATCCGGCAGTCGGATATCCTGCGCTGGCGCGATCAAAACTTCGAACAGATACAAGGGCCGCAAGAGCCTTCGGCAAAACTGGCCGCATAGCGTCGGCGAGTAATAAGGCTCATTGACGGGACGGTTTGAGCACCAGCACCGCGAGCGGCGGCAAGATTAGATTCAGCGAGTGCGATTGCCCGTGCCAGTACACGGGAGTAGCATCGACAACTCCAAAATTCCCTTTGCCCGATCCACCATAAATCGACGCATCGCTGTTCAGCACTTCACGCCACACACTCCCTTGCGGCACGCCCACTCGGTAGTTCTCGCGCATCACGGGAGTGAAGTTGCAAACAACGAGAGCGGTATCCCTGACGTTTTGTCCCCGGCGCAAGTAGCAGACGACACTGTTTGCAGAGTCGTCCCCGCTAATCCACTGGAAGCCGCGGGGATCGAAATCGAAATCGTGAAGCGCCGGTTCGTCTCGATATAAACGGTTCAGGTCCTCGACCCAGCGACGCAATTGGTCGTGTTGACCGCTTTCGAGCAGGTGCCAGTCAAGACTCGCATCATGATTCCACTCGTCACGCTGGCCGAACTCGTCTCCCATAAAAAGCAGTTTCTTGCCGGGCTGCGAGTACATGTATCCAAACAAGACGCGCAAGTTGGCGAAGCGCTGCCAATCGTCGCCAGGCATCTTGCCAACGAGCGACCGCTTGCCGTGCACGACTTCATCATGTGACAGCGAGAGCACGTAATTCTCGGAGAAGGCGTAGAGCCCGCGGAACGTGAGTTTCTGGTAGTCAAACTTGCGGAAAATGGGGTCCTGCATGAGGTAGGCCAATGTGTCGTGCATCCAGCCCATGTCCCACTTCATGTCAAAGCCGAGGCCGCCATTCTCGACTGGTCGCGATACCAAAGGCCATGCGGTCGAGTCTTCGGCAATGGTCATCACGCCTTGTCTTGCACTGTGTACCAGTCGGTTGAAGTTCTTCAGGAACTCGATTGCCTCAAGGTTTTCGCGGCCGCCGTGTTCGTTGGGGATCCATTCGCCGGCGCCTCGGGAGTAGTCGAGGTAGAGCATCGAC
>CAYZHX010000209.1:2190-6194 GCA_964476905.1 uncultured Terriglobales bacterium | reverse complement strand
CCCGGAGATAATATCCTCGCCTTCGCACAAGCGCACAACATAAAGATGCGTGGGCATACGTTCGTCTGGCATAACCAGGTGCCTGCGTGGGTCTTCAACGACGCCAATGGCGTGGACATGTCCACGCAGCCGTTCAGCGAGGCCAACAAGCAGCTTCTGCTTTCGCGCTTAAAGAGCCACATCACTGCTTTAATTAATCATTACAAGGACAGCATTTACGTCTGGGATGTAGTGAACGAGGCAGTCGACGACGGCAATCCAGCCAACTTCCGCCACAGCAAGTGGTACATGATCACCGTGGATCCGAATAACAATCCCGGATACCCGGAGTACATGGACGATGCCTTCCTTTATGCTCGCCAGGCCCTGGATGCCCTTGGAATTGGCCGAGATAAAGTGAAGCTCTGCTATAACGACTACAACACCACAATTCCAGCGAAGCGAGACTTCATCTATAACTGGGTGAAAGGTGCGATTAGTCGTGGAGTTCCGATCGATTGCGTCGGCAATCAATTCCACAACACGATCAACTTCCCGATCGACGATCAAGGTTCGGCGAGCTCAAAGCAGAGCGTGATCGATACCATCAACTTGTTTAATAGCTTGACCTCGACGGCGGGCGTCCCGATCATTAACGAGGTTACCGAACTCGACATTAGTCTGTACCGTTTCGGGCAGTGCTCGCAGAAGTTCTATGACGATTACGACGACCTGATGGCTGGAGATCAAGCTGATCTGATCAACGAAGGCTATCGTTATCGCGACTACTTCCAAATATTCAAGAACCTGAAAGATAAGATCGACAGTGTGACGATCTGGGGGCTGGGCGACGACGACAGTTGGCTGAATCCGTCCTCGAACAAAGCAGGATGCAATGGACCACTCGACGCCGATGCCCCGCTTCCCTTCGACGCGAACTTACAGCACAAGTACGCGTACACCGGAATCGTGAACCCGCTGGCACTCCCGGGCGCGAACCTGGTGACAACGATGTCTGCGAGTTCCACTACCGTTCTCAGTGGGCACTCTGTCTCGTACACCATTACGGTTACGAACAACGGCCCGAACGATGCAGCTAACTTGACGCTAAATACAGCGGCTCCCGCATCGACGGCGTTCCAGTCACTCGCTGCGCCGGCAGGATGGAGTTGCAGCGCTCCTACGATTGGCGGCGCAGGACAGGTGAGCTGCACGGCACCCACACTGGCGAACGGTGCGTCGGCACAGTTCACGCTGACCCTTACCGTGCTGTGCCCAACTCCGGACGGCACATCAATCCCTGACACGGCGACAGTTGCGTCTACGACTCTTAATCCCAACCCGGTGCCCCAGAACACAGCATCGGCTTCGATAAAAATATCGGATCCGCCGCCGGTGATCTCCGGCTTTTCGGTCAATCCCTCCGTGCTCATGTCGCCGCCGAATCACCAGATGGTGAAGGTCGGGCTCTTGTACAACGTCAACGCCACTTGCGATGCGCAGCCAAAGGGAGTGATCTCAGTCACCAGCAACCAGCCAACAAATGGCACGAGTGACGGAAACACCTCGCCAGACTGGAGTGTGCTCGACAGCAACCACGTACAGCTCCGGAACGAACGCTCCGGGAACCTTGGAGATCGTGTATACACGATCACGTTGACGGCCAC
Organism: uncultured Terriglobales bacterium; assembly: GCA_964476905.1. GTDB lineage: Bacteria > Acidobacteriota > Terriglobia > Terriglobales > Acidobacteriaceae > Gp1-AA112. The sequence continues at coordinate 4,548 of CAYZHX010000209.1, read as the reverse complement.
CGACTCGGCTGGATCCACTTCCAGTGGGTCAGTCACGGTCACCGTTCCCCACGATTCGGGTCACTGAGACCCACATGCCGTCGTAGGACTATCATCCTCTCGACCGCTGCGGAATTGAGTTAAGTGATTTCCGCTCGGTCGAGTTTGAGGCGCGAGAAACTGACCTGCGGACCAGAAAGGCCATTGGTAAACGGAAGAAGTCCACTCGCAGGACATGGACGGGGTTTGATCTGTCAAACTGAGAAAATCGGTGACACAAGGAGTGTATTCCCATCCAATTTTTCCCGAATCAGGAAACACCTTCCATCTGTGTCACCATGTTTTACTCCTCTATAACGTGTCATCCTGAGCCGCATTTGGCGAAGGATCTCCCGCAATATTTCCGACTGAAATGCCGCCGGTATGGCCCCTTCACCAAAACCCAGACAATTTGCCAAAGAGCCTCGTAAGGGCATGTTCGGCGTAAGCATCCCGGGAGATCCTTCGCCCAAACGCGGCTCAGGATGAACGTTCCCAAAGACATGTTGGGTCGCCGAGTTAAGTACTGCGAATTTGCTTCACCGGCTCATCTTTGCCACCAGAACTACATCGGGATCGCTTACCGTCATCATGTGGGTTCCTGCCTCCTGGCCGAAACGGATGCGGACCGGGGGCACCCCTACAACCACCTCGTCGCCTACGTGGAAGGGGAATCGGCCCACGTTGCTTTTCGCATCCTGATAGGTTTCCCCTTCTCGTAAGTCACACCTCCTGCTGACGACCGTCGATTTGCCGAAAAAATGGATGTGAGTAGCTGACAAAGCTTGCATCTAAGTGCCCATGCAGCAAGACACCCTGCCGGGATCCGTTTCTGCTGTCAAAGTTCACCTCGTAAATCCTAGCGATTCCTCATTCGGCGTGGCCGTCATTACTCCGCGATGGCTCTTCGTGCTTGCGGCCGCGACTCCGCCTGCGTTCGGCGATCCTGAGCTGTGCGACGAAACCTTGCGACAGTTGGATTTCGACCGAATACGCGCTGGCGAAATCGTCGGCATAGGAATCCATACAGCGAACGCTCTGCGCGGATATGCTATCGGACGCATCGCCCGCGAACGCGGAGCGGTGGTCATCTTCGGAGGCATTCATGCAAGCCTCTACCCCGAAGAGGCGTTCGAACGTGGAGGCGCGCATGCCGTAGTCCGCGGAGATGGCGACCTGGCCTGGGGAGAGGCGTTGACCGACTGCATCAATGGCCGGTTGAAGCGGATATATGAAGGCGGGCGCGTTGCCGCAGAGCAATTCAAGGCGGCTCGCTGGGATCTGCTCCCGTCGCGCCGATATATGTGGGCCTCAGTGCAGACCGTTCGCGGCTGTCCTAAGCATTGTTCATTTTGCTCCGTATGGCGGACCGACGGTCAACGCCCGCGACAGCGTTCCACAGACGTAGTAATCGATGAAATCGTAGAGCTGCGGCGCAGAGGATTCCGCTTCATCGCTCTGGCGGACGACAACTTTTATCCCGTCTCATTTACTGACTTGAAGCTGGCGGAGCGGCAAGGCAACCAGCAAAGGCTCGCGCAACTGACTGCCATTCGCAACGAGAGATTTGAGCTGATGGCTCGCCTCGCGAACTTACCAAGAGACATGAACTTCTTTACGCAGATAACCATGGAAGCGGCGGAAGATGTTGAGTTCCTGATCGCGATGCGCAGGGCCAACATTAAAGGTGCGCTGGTGGGAGTCGAGGCGGTTACGGCGGAAGGCCTGAAGGCTGTTTACAAGGATTTCAATCGGTCCGGAGAAGACCTCGTGAACCAGCTAAAAACGTTTCGTCAACATGGCGTGCACGTGCTGGGCTCGTTTATCTTTGGCCTCCCCAGCGATCGCCAGCAGACATTCGATGCCACACTTCAGCTCGCGCAAAGAGCAGGGTTGCAGTTCGCCCAATTTTTGATGCTTACGCCATTTCCCGGCACAGTCGATTTTGAGCGTTGGGAGAAAGCACAAGGCGAGCAGGCGCACAGAGTGGAAGGAATCCCGCTCACACGCTATTGGCTGATTCCTCCGGAAATCCGTCCGAAGATGTTCATGCCGCATCCCACCATGAGTTCAGACGAAATGCGAGAGAGAACCCAAGGCGTCTGGGATCGTTTCTACAGTTTCCGGGCAATTTGGAGACGGTCTGGCTGCGCTTCATCGTTCAAGGCGCGGTTGATCCTTATCTTCGTCTCTAAACTTTACCGGCAAATGTATGCCAATACTGGAATTGCGACAGACAGCGCTCGTAGAAGCCGCGCGACCATGATGGCCAGATGGCTTGCCCGACCGTGCCGGCGTTTATTTATGGCCGCGCCAATGCCTGAACTAAGAATGCCGATT
>CAYZHX010000209.1:0-2090 GCA_964476905.1 uncultured Terriglobales bacterium | reverse complement strand
ATGGCACTGCGAACTTCGTCGGGTAGCGGCGCTTCGGCGGTGGCGTCGGCGTCTCCGAGCGTCTGCAGAAATTCAAAGACTGGTCGCGCGTTCGTTCCTCCTGCCCGGGCATGTGCCAGCAGGCTGATGCTGTGCGGGCCGGCGGTGCGCTGAATGCCGGGCTGCGCGGCGATGAAGGCCTTCACTACATCCAGGTGTCCCAACATGGTCGCCGAGAAAATCGAAGGGTGCGCTCCGTTGTTAAGCAAGAACTCCGCAATTGGACGGTTGCCCATGTGCGACGCTGCTCCGAGTGCGCTCTCCCAATCGCCAAATCCCCAATCCCACGTCGCCTTTGCCAGGGATGGATGTGCGCCTACGAGTTCCTTGACGCGCGCGAGGTTGAAGTGGGAGACGGTCACCATCTCTCGCACCAGGTCGGGAGCTTGCGCGGGATAGAGATCGGTTGGCGCGACGACCGCGGCTGTACTCTTCGGAACTTCTACTGAGCCGGATTTTGCGGGCGGCGGCTCAGATGCAAAACCCATGGCCATCGTCGGCATCGCTAAAGAAGTAGCTGCAAGGAAATGTCTGCGCGAAAGACTGTGGGACATTGGCTCCTCCGGTCATCTCTCGGTAGGAAGATTCTCCTGGGAGCGAAGAATTGCAAGCCAGTTTGCGCCGGAATAAGGTAAGAAAAATGTTAGGCCAGAAATCTTTTCCGTTCAGAGACTTGCGCGACGATGTGAGACGAAAGGCTCGAAGGTTGTGCGTATCTTTGGAGCGAACTCTATGGCAACTGTCTGCGCTACCTGCGACTCGAGAGCCAATGGATCGTCTACAGTGTGATCGATCAGAGTGACCCAGACGTGCGTCTGATCAGGCAGATGGATCAGATGAGCGAGGATGCGGGTCTGGTCTCCTTTGCGCTGGACCTGTCCCAGAATGACGTAAGACGCGCCGAGTGAAGAGGCAAGCGACTTCAGATCGCGCTGCTCCCGCGCAACTCGCAGCTCACGAGCGTTGCCGATCACGCGATACTGCCCGTCGCCTTTGGCGACCAGATCCACAACCAGCATGTCGGTGACAGCGTCACCGAACTGCGTCATGGCGGGATCGCCGGTTTCGTTGTCGAAACGCACGACGGCGACGATCGGAGTCTTCCTTGCCAGGAAGCGGCTCCTGGCCCAGTAGCTCACGGCAAACAACGACGCTAGCAGAAGACACGCTGCGATGACGCGCGTCGTTGTCGTTGTTCTGCTGAGCCATCCAGTTCCAGGATTGGTGACTTTCGAGTTCGGCAACTCGCTCTTGCTAGCTCCGCTTTTGGGAATTCCGGTGTTGCCAATTCCCTGCACCGGCGCGATGAACTGATATCCGCGTCTCGGAATCGTGCGGATGAATCGTGGCTCAATGGCATCGTCATTGAGAGCCGCCCGGATTTGCGCGACGCAGAAATTCAGACCGCGCTCGAAATCAACGAACGTTCCCTCAGGCCATACCACTGTCCGCAATTCTTCCCTTGAGACCACGTCGCCGGCTCGATCGAGGAGGCGGCCAAGCACCTGAGCAGGCTGTGCCTGCAGACGAACCAGTGTCCCATCTCGGCGCAGCTCAAGCCTGTCGAGATCGAATTCGAAGATGCCGAAACGGAACCGCTCCGCACTCATAAAGTTTTCGACGATTCTTGCACGACGACTCAAAGATTGCAGTCAAAAAAGTGGGCACGATGGATAGTAGGTTGGTGGCTTCGGAAACTGCTGTTCACGAAACGCGGCCGGGTTCATCTGCGAAGCGACAGAGGACAATGGCCCCTCCGCCCGCATTAGATATTTCAAACAAAGGCTCCTAACCGGGGATGCTCGCTACTCAGAGCGCCAGAATCCACACCGCCAGGCTAAATCCGGAAACCAGATGAGCGAACGATTGATTGCAAGTGGGCATAGCGGTGAGGAAAGAAATGCCGAGTGTCAGGGGTATGCATGACAGCCAGAATCCAATTCGGCCCTGCCAGCAGACGGTTGATCCTGTTGCATAGCAACCGTACCGCACACTTCGCCGGCGTTCATACGCCAGAGTCTACTGAGCGCCTGCAAGTCCTGTGAAGGTTC
>CAYZHX010000208.1:0-6290 GCA_964476905.1 uncultured Terriglobales bacterium | reverse complement strand
GATCAGGCTCCTGCGATGACCGCACGCGCAAGGTGAATTAAAAATCGTAAATCACAGAGGAGTGCAGGCGCAATGGAAGACCCGGCGGAAGAATTAAAGGGCACGGATTGACGCCCGCGCCCATCAGGTGATTGGATGATGCAACGCTTGGTGTAGATCGCTAGGCCAGAGCGCCCGCCAATTGTCCGCTCTTCTTAGGTAGCATCTCGCCGATACGCTTCATCTGTGCGCCTACCCCGCGCAGCTTTTCTTCGATGCGTTCGTAGCCGCGATCGATGTGGTAGACGCGGTCGATGATCGTCTCTCCATCGGCTACTAGTGCGGCAAGCACGAGTGATGCAGATGCGCGCAGATCAGAGGCAAGCACCGCAGCGGCGCTCAGTGAAGTCTTGCCGCGAACGATGGCGCGGCGTCCTTCGATCTTGATGTTGGCTCCCATGCGCACGAGTTCCTGCGCATGCATGAAGCGGTTCTCAAAGATGTTCTCGGTAATGACTGAGCTTCCCTCCGCCTGCGTGGTGAGCGCCATGTACTGCGCCTGCATGTCGGTCGGAAATCCAGGATGTTCTTCGGTTACCACATCAGCTGCGGTGAGACTTCCATCGCTCTGCACGCGGACGGAATCCTCGCTGGTGCGAACCTTCACTCCGCACTCCTGCAGTTTGGCGAGAAGCGCGCCCATGTGCTTGGGCTCGCAGCCAGCGACGATCAAATCGCCGCCGGTAATTGCGCCTGCAACGACAAAGGTTCCCGCTTCGATGCGGTCCGGAATGATGCGATGTTTTGCGCCTCTGAGCTTTTCTACACCCTTCACTCGGATCGTCGATGTGCCCGCGCCTTCAATCCTTGCTCCCATCTTGTTGAGGAGTTCCGCAAGATCCGCGACTTCCGGCTCGCGCGCGCAGTTTTCCATCACCGTCTCGCCTTCAGCTAGCGTAGCGGCCATGAGGAGGTCCTCGGTGCCGGTGACCGTGATCTTTTCAAAAACGATATGCGCACCCTGCAGGCGATCGGCTTTCGCTTCAATGTAGCCGTGCTCCTGGGTGATCAGCGCGCCCATTTTCTCGAGACCCTTGATGTGCAGGTCAATGGGACGGGCACCGATCGCGCAACCACCAGGGAGCGAGACGCGCGCGATCCCCATACGCGCAACCAGCGGGCCAAGCACGAGTGTGGACGCCCGCATCGTCTTTACCAGTTCGTACTTGGCTTCCGGACTGCTCAGCTTGTGGCAGCAGATGCTGGTACGATGCGACGCCCGGCCATATCCAAGCTCCACCTCGGCGCCCATCGATTCGAGCAGTTTGCGCTCGGTTTGAATGTCGCGAACGTCGGGAATACCTTCGAGAATGACAGGGTGTTCGGTGAGGATTGCAGCTGCCATGGCCGGCAGGGCCGCATTCTTTGCGCCGCTGACGCGCACGGTTCCTACCAGCGGATTACCGCCACGAATTACGAACTTATCCATTGGGGGATTCGCCTCTGATGCAGTTTCTTGCTGCGGATGATTAGATTCTACCCGCTAGGCACCGGACTGACATCCGATGTTCACCTCATGAGAAGGCGTCCCTTCATACGGAAGGCTTAGCACTTCCGGTGGATTCGATGGCACGCCGCACATTTCCCTTCGCCGCCTTTAATCGCCTGGCAGCTTCGGAGCGGTTGGCTCCCGTCTTCAACATAATCAGCGCGACGGGAACGCTCTTTCCTGAACGCTCGATGGCTCGTGTCGCGTGCTCACGATCGACGCCGGCCGCCTTGCTGAGAATACCGACAGCCCGCTCGTAGAGCTTCGTGTTCTTCAGAGATACATTGACCATGAGATTGCCGTACACATACCCGAGGCGCGTCATGGCACCAGTGGTAATCGTGTTCAGGATCATCTTCTGTGCCGACCCTGCCTTCATGCGGGTCGATCCTGATAGAACCTCCGGTCCGACTTCGGCGATGATGGCAGTTTCGGCGGCATCACCGAGCGGCGTGTTTGCGTTGCAGACAACAGCAAAAGTCTTCGCGCCTTTCTTCTTCGCATATTCGACGGCGGCGATGGTGTAAGGAGTGCGTCCGCTGGCTGCTATCCCGATCACCACATCTTTCTTGCCCGGCCGGAGCTTGGCGATATCTTTCTCGCCGAGTTTGAGAGAGTCCTCGCTTGCTTCTGTCGCATGCGCCAGAGCTCTCTCGCCTCCTGCAATTACAAACTGCACCAGCTTCGGATCGGTGCTAAACGTTGGAGGGCACTCGGAGGCATCGAGCGCCGCGACGCGTCCGCTGGTCCCGGTGCCTACGTAGATCAGCCTGCCGCCACCCGCGAGGGCATCCGCGACCGCATCAATGGCAAGGGCAATCTGCGGCAGGGCCTTTCGCACAGCTCCCGCGACTTTGGCGTCTTCGTTGTTGACGATGGTCGCTATCTCCAGAGCGGACTTCGTATCCAGCGCCTGGGAAGCAAGGTTCTGCTGTTCGGTCGCAAGGGAAGAAAGGATTTCGGTCGAGGTCGCCATTGGTCTTTCAAGAGTTTACGGGAAGTCTGCAAATGTTTGTTCGCGGCACTCCGAGGCCACAGCCCTGCCTGCTATGCCATCCAATTACAAAACAACACTGGGGGCAAAATGGGAGATCAGCAGCGGGAAGCACAGGAACGCAGTAAAGAGAGTAACGGCACAGACGAGTACGGAGCCGGATCAGGCAGTTCCGGTACGGGAAAGACTCGTCTGCAGAGCCACACGCCTGAGAACCGCTTCGGCGAACTCAATCCCTCGGCGCCGACCGAAGCGACTGAAGGGCCAAGCACGAATCTCGCGAGTACCGAAGCGGGACGAACTCAGCCGGACGTCTCACGCGGCGAACCTGCGCGCGGTGAGAATCAGGCTAATGAGGGAACGATCAAGAAGCCTTCCGCGGAAAAGCACGAGGCAGCGTAGCGCTGCCTTTTTGTCCTTCCGAACGATTTGGTTTGGCGGAGGAATCCCTACGAACTTCGTAAATGCTTCCTAGTAACCGTCTAGGAGCAGGTAGGTATTCTTCTCTCCTGCTCACGCGAAAGGCACGTGTGAGCATCCGCTCGGAATGACAAAAGGAAAGCTACTGCAAATCCGAAGGCCACTCGATGTGGATCTGATTGACCGCGCGCTGGGCTTCACGCATGGCTCGATCGATGTCGCCGCGGTGCGCTTTCATCTCCGCTGATGCCAGCTTCATCGAGTGCTGGACGTCACGATTGATGTCCTTGCGATTGCGAATCATGTCGCGATGTAGTTCCTTCATCGCTTTGTTGATTGCATCGTTGATCTCACCTTGATGATCGGCAAGGGCCTTCGCCGCATTCTCCCAGCTTTCTTCAAGTGCCGGGCCGATACTTTCGAAGTTTCCGGCAGCAGCTTCGAGAACCTCCTCCACCTCGGGGGAATCGTCGAGCAGCGCTGAGCTGTCTGGACCTCGACGCAGCGGGATCGACATCGAGAGAGTCTGCTCTCGTTTATCGCGCATGATCACAACATTGATCTTCTCCCCCTTGGCGCCTCGCAGAGCATCGTTCCAATCGGAGCTGTCCGTGATCTTCTGGTCGCCGGCGCGGACGATCACGTCGCCAGCACGCAAGCCCGCGCTCTCCGCCGCACTGCCCTTCTGCACCGAGCGCACCAGCATGCCTTCTCCGTCTTTCACGCCAAAATAGTCACCAAGCTGTGGGCTGAGGCTCTCAAGCGTGACTCCCGACGTGGTACGAGCACGCACGATGGTTTGCTCCCAGGTACGCGGAAAAGCGGGCATCGCTGGCATAGGTGGAACTGGGGGAACGGCAGGCACCGCGAACGCGAAATCGTGCGGCTCGCGTGGCCACATCGACGACTCGAATTTCTTACGATCTGCGAGCTGAACTTTCACACTCTGCTGCTGGCCGTCGCGCATGATGTCGAGAGACACTGTCCGTCCCGGAGGAGTTTCGCGCATGAGCCGCTTAAATTGCTCCGCGCTCTCGACTGGAGTTCCGTTGAAAGCGATGATCACATCACTTTGCTTGAGCCCTGCTTTGCCAGCGGGAGCATCCTGGTCGATTTGCGTTATCTCGACACCTCGGTCGTCCTTCAGCTTGAGTGCCTGGACACGATCGCTGTTGAGGTCCTCTACTCCAACTCCAAGATAGGAGTGTCCGCCGGAGTCAGAATCTGCGACAACGGGTGTGCCAATGAAGTGCCGAACTTTCGGTGTTTGTTGCGCTGCCAGCGGAAGACTAGCCGAAAGGAGCACCGCGACTGTGGTTATGTATGCCTGCTTCATAAGAATGCCTCGTGCGACTTCTTTCATTTCTTCAGCGCGATGAATTGAATCTTGCCAGTCGATGTATGCAGCTTCAACGTTGGTCCACCGCCGTTCAGGTCGCCTTCTGCCGACATCTCACGCGGACCATAATCGCCGCCCTCCGACTCGACATGAATCCCGGGTAACTCACTCCGGATTGCATCTCGCGTCGTGGCCACGTCGATGCTGGCATGAACGCTGACCTTCAAGTCAGACGGAAGATAGACCACGATGTCACCAACTCCAGTGTCGAGCACCGAATCGCTGAATTTGCCGTTCATCGTCATGAACTCAGCTGTAATCCCACCGGCGCCAGTCTCCGCGCGCACGCTGCGCGTGACTTTGAAGCAATGGATGCTGCCGCTGCCGGTCTGTGCGCGAATCGGCCCTTCACCGCCGCCGGTCAAACGAATGCTGCCGCCGCCGGTTTCGACGTCCATCAGGCCGCTGACATTGCCGATCTCAATATTTCCTCCGCCCGTCGAGCCGTGCAGATCGCCGCCTACATTTTGCACGTAAATGTTGCCGCCGCCGGTCTCTATTACGGCATCGCGTCTGACGTTGTCAACGTGAACCGATTCGCCACCGGTGGAGGCGTTGAGCTTTCCGGCAACCGTGCCGATATTCACGCGGCCGCCGCCCGTGCGGATTCCCAAATCGGCATTGACCGTGCCAACGTTGATTGCGCCGCCGCCCGTGCTCGTGGTTACGTTGCCGTTGATGTCATCGAGATCGACCGCGCCTCCACCCGATTCGGCATCGACTCGCCCATTCAAGTGGGTAAAGCGGAGATTGCCGCCATCTGTTTTGGCTTTAATTACTTCGACTGCGCGCGGAGTCGTGATATTGAACTCGACCGAGCCGCGATGCCAGTTGTCACCGCCTTCGCCACCGAAGTAAGCCGCGTCTCCCTGACGATTGGCGATTACGCGCAGGTTTTCAAACATCCGGCGCGCGTTCTCTTCCGACGAAGCGCTCACCCGCTTGCGAATGGTGTAGGTGATGTTGGATTGCTGTGCGCCGGTGACGCTCACGCCGCCAGCGTTGGTATGAATTTTGATGTAGCGCGAGGCGGGAAGAGCGCCTGTGGTCTCCTGCACCCAACAACTGCCGTCACGGTAGATTCTCGTTGCGCCTTCCGTCTGGGCTACGCCTGCAGCGGCGAGCGCCAGTAGTAGAGCGGGAAGCGCGAAGTTGCGAATCACTGCCAATGTATTAAGTTCCTCTTCTTCTATGCGCGTTGTTCCAGAGCTTGGACTGCACTATACACATCGGCTGTCGCCGACGGTTCTGACTCACTCAAAGTCCGGGAGGTTCGCCAGCACACGCTTCGATTCTCCCTGGATGTACTTGTCTTTATCCTGCTGGGCTAAGGCCGTCAATGCCTGACGGACGCTGCTGTCGTTCTTCACCGTCTCGAGCAGTGAGATCGCCTGCGTGCGAACGCCGGGATTATTGTCCTTCAACAGCGCCTCGAGTACCGCGTCGCGAACTTGCTGATCGTCTTTCACATACGAGCGCAGTCCATCGAGCGCTTTCAGTCGGACGCCAGGATTGCGGTCATAGCGAAGTGCGTAAATCAGCGCCTCGCGCACGCGACTGTCGTCGGAGTTCTTCGCCAGCAGATCGACGGAATCGAGTCTGAGGCCCGAATTGATGTTATTGCGCGCAGCGAAAAGCAGGAGCTGCTGAATCTTGGGATCGTTGATCGAGCCTTGCGCCTGGTCGGTGTAAACCTTGTCGTATTGAATCTTGACTTGATCGGTGCCTGGATCTTGCGTGATGCCGCGAATGCTGGCGATGGAAGCTTCTGTTACAGGAGAAGGAGTTTTGATGACGTCTACAGCTACGTTGTCGTGCTTTTGCGATGTGACTTGCCAAGTCGTAAGCGTTCCGGCAGCAAATCCAATCATTAGCAGAGCCGCCGTTAGAGCCGGAGCGAACTTCATCGACTGCAGCCATCCGGCAAAGTCGAAGGTGAAGCGATGCCA
>CAYZHX010000207.1:0-6292 GCA_964476905.1 uncultured Terriglobales bacterium | reverse complement strand
GTCATAACTGAAGGCCCGTAAACCAAGGCAAAAGACGGCTCTTTCCGACTGCCAATGTTGACAGTGCCCTGTACTTAAACCGCGGTTGAGACTGTCGTTAGCAGACAGCAGCAGGTGAGATTTCTCTGCGACACCCTGGCTGATCCAATTTTCCATGAACGAGATACTCAAGCGCTTATGGGAGAACCTCGTTGGGCGGACTTCCGGAACGATGAATTTCCGGCTGATCATTCAGCCGACGGTGGCCGGCATCATCGCGATCCGGGCAGGACTGACGGACGCGCGTGAAGGGCGACCTGCATTCTTTTGGGCAGCTCTCTCGAATCCTGGGTATCGGCCAGAGTTGTTGCACGAAGGCTGGAAGGACGTGGGGAAGATTTTCATCCTCGCCGTTGTCCTCGACACGATCTACCAGCTGATCGTTCATCGTGGAGTTTACGTTCTTGAACTGCTCATTACTGCGACCATGTTGGCAATTGTCCCGTATGTCCTGATCCGTGGCCCTGTCAATCGCGTCGTACGAAGAAGACCGATACGGAGCCAAGTCACTAAAAAAATGAAAGCGTTTTAACAGCGAAGAGCCATTACTGAGGAGTACAAAACATGGCGACACATGTAATGCCACCCAAAGCCGCTCCACCAAAACAACAGCCAGTAGAGACACCGAAGCAGGTTGATTGGACCAAGCCAGCTGCCATGGCAATTCCTGAAGCGGGCTATTTCAAGTACGAGCAGGGCAACTACGGCCCGGTCTTCCCTCGGACGCCTGCTTGTTATGGCTTCACCTTCATCGCCAAGATGAAACACGGACGAGAGCCGGCAATGCGGGCCTATGCAGAAAAGATCGAGAAGGCGTTGCAGGATGATCCATCCTTTCTCGCCCCATTGAAACTGCATTACTTGAAGTGGGTGCTGTTCGACATCGGACCAGACAAGTACTTCATGTATCAAGGCATCTTCGACACCGACTTCGATAAGTACACCGATGATGCCGTAGCTCTCTTCAACAAGTCGGGGCTGTCAACTACGTTCGAGAATCTCGAGGGGTTTCCCGAAGACTGGAGAACGAATGTTCCGGCATTCAGCAAATTCGTCCGCGAACATCACCACCCAAGTTTCATGGAATATGGCGAATATCCCTATGTTTCTGCGGATGAGATCAAGAAGGCGCTGAGGCTGAAGAAAGCTTTTTCAGAAGCTCTCGATCTGATGCAGTGAGTCGGCTATGACCGATACCTATGATCTTGTCGCGATCGGAGCCGGTCCCGCGGGAGAAAGCGCGACGGAACTCGCGTCGTTCTTCGGGCATCGTTGCGCAGTGATCGAGAAGTACCGCCCCGGCGGAACCGTCACGACGACTGGCGGTGCACCGACAAAGACGCTTCGCGAGGCAGCGCTGTACTTCTCTGGCCTTCGCGAAGGCGACGTCTACGGACTGCGGGTCACAACGATTCCCGAGATCGCCACGGACATCATTCGTAGGCGCACCTGGATCGTCTGCGAGCTGCTGCAAAAGCTGACCGCGGAGAATATCGCGAAGAACAAAGTCGACTACATCCAAGGAGTGGCCCGCCTCGAGCGAAATCGCGGCGTCATCGTCACAACGGCGGATGGTCAACAACGCAAGCTGCGCGCCAAAGCGATCCTGATCGCGACCGGCTCGCGGCCGTTTCGTCCGCCAAACATTTCGTTCGATCTGCCCGGAGTGCGCGACACGGACACACTCTTGAATCGCGGGCGCGTGCCGAAGGACATCGTCATCGTGGGTGGTGGCGCCGTCGGCGTAGAGTTCGCGACCATCTGTCACGCACTGGGCGCCAAGGTGACTCTCCTCGATCGCGGGGCTCGCCTCGTGAGCATGATGGACGGCGAGATCTCGGAACGAATGGAGCAGGTCTTCAAGCACTGGGGTATCACCGTCGGCTTTGGTGCGAGCGTCGACAGCATCGACAAAAACGGAGAGGGGCTGGAGGTGAAACTCTCCACGGGCGAGACGCTATTTCCGGATACAGTGCTCTTTGCCGCCGGGAGAGTGTCGAACACCGAGGATCTCGGCCTTGACTCCGTTGGCATTGGGCTCGACTCGCGTGGACGCATTATTGTCGACCCTAACTTTCGTACGTCCGTTGATGGCATTTACGCAGCCGGCGATGTGCTCGGGCCAACTCTCGCTTCGATCGCGATGGAGCAAGGGAGAGCGGCAATCTGTCACGCATTCGGCATCCCGTTCGAGGGAACCGTTGATCCCAGTCCTGTATCGGCCGTCTACGGCATGCCCGAAGTCTCGGGAGCAGGATTGACGGAGGAGCAGTGCCGCGACAAAGCATTGGATTACGAAGTAGGACGCGCAGACCTCAGCCTGACTCCGCGCGGCGCGATTGCTGGCCGCGGCGGTCTCCTCAAACTGATCTTCCTGAAATCTGACCGGAAAGTCGTCGGTGTTCACTGTATCGGTGATATCGCTTCCGAGATCGTAGGGATCGGCCAGATGGTCATTCGCTGCGGCGGCACGATCAACACGATCGCGAACATGTCGCTGAACACTCCGACCTACAGCTACGCATACAAATATGCGGCGTTCGACGGATTGCGACGCGCCACTTCGAAGAGAGAGATGGGAGTCGTCCACGCATGACATGGTTCTGCCGTGAAGGCATAGGAGATTTCAAATGGCAACGCTTGAGCAAGTAGCACCGGGAACGACAGCGCAAGACACAAGCGCCGCGCTTGTGGTTCGCACACCCAGAACGGGACGAACCTACAACCAGCTCCATACGCCGCGAAAGTATGGGGTCGGCAAACGTCGTTTCAGCGTGTATTGGACATGGAGTTATCCGTGGGAAGCGAATCGCGATGTCAGTGAGTTGGACAACCGCTTCTCGACGATGACCGAGGTCAGGCGGGTAGCGTGGCCGAACTATGAGTCCGTCGAATATTCGGAACAGATGTTCCTGCAAGGGATCGCCGGCACACTCGAGCTGTTCCACCTGTCTCTGGTCAACTTTCAGGAGCTTGTCGGTGAAGTCAGCGGACAACCGGTGGCGGTGTATCAGCGGATCGACCAGGCTGGGCAAAGATTGCCGATCGACGAACGGATCCTTGCCGACACCGACACGCTGATGGTGTTCGGTCTGGACCACATGGTCACCGAGCAGGAGGCCTCTGCGGACGAGATCGATGCCATGCGGAACTTTCTAAAGCGTGAAGGCACTTGTCTGATCCTCGGTCCTCATCATGACGTCGGCGTCTCAGAAAACTTGAAGGAGCGCCAGATGGAGTATGCGCATCACGGCGACCCGCTCGTCCCGCGACAGCAACGCTTTGGGAAGTACACACGATCGGTGATGAAGGGACTCGGAGTGCCCGTGGAAAACCGGTATGGCCTGCGTCCTGCCACCGTTCAAGGCACCAGACAGACGCTTCCTCTTTCTGTCGAGCGCGATCTGGACAGCCGCGGATGGATGACAGACGTGAACAGGTTCGTGTTTCACATGCATCTTCCGCATTACGCCCTGACGACAAGTGACCCGGCGGCGATCCGCGTTTTGGCTCGACAACCGGTAGACATGTCGAAGCCGCATCCGTTCACCGAAGCGGGAAATCGCGAATTCAACATGTTCCTCTGGATGCCGCCAACAGGCGATCGCGCGGGAGACATCTTGCTCGCAGACTCCACGATCTTCACCACGTTGTTCGGCGGTGACCAGAGTTTGCACAACTTCTGGAAGAATCTCGCGACGAAGTGATGTGTCACGCCTGCGCGAAACTTCGGCCGTGGATCTCACTGGCGCTGTGCGCGGCGACCTTGACCATGCGAGGAGAGGCACAGAATCGAGGCGTCTATCCGCTCGGAATGAGTGCGACCAATTCGGGAGTAACGCCGGGACCGGGTTTTACCTACGTCAATCAGTTGCTCTTCTATTCACGCGATCACGCCAAAGATGATGCGGGCCACACACTGCCCGTCAGGGGAGAGAACTATGTCGTCTTGGACATGAATACACTTGCCTGGGTCAGCAAGAAAACATTCCTTGGCGGAGCCAGATACTCTGCGGCGGCGACTCTCCCTTTCGCGAAGAACAGTCTCACATCAGATGTCGCGGGGAGGATCAGCGGTGGCGCTGGATTTGCCGATTCGTACTATCTTCCCTTGATCCTGGGTTGGAATAAGGAGCGAGTCGCCATCCGTGCCATTTATGGATTTCTAGCGCCGACCGGTCGATTTGCAGCAGGTGGGAGCGATAACGTTGGATCTGGCTATTGGACTCACGGCCCATCTTCGGGACAAACCTTCTATCTGAACAGCAGTAAGCGCCTCGTCCTGTCCACGTTTGAGATGTACGAATTTCATACCAGGCAGGAGGCCACGGGCATTCGGCCAGGAGATACATTCAACCTCGATTACTCCTTCCTCTCATCGCTTCCCGCACCGAGTAACGTTCAACTCCAGGCCGGGTTGGTCGGATACGAGCAGCGACAAACCACCGCCAAGACCGGACCCACGATCTCAGTAGCCGCCTCCGAGGAGCGCTACGCCGTCAACGCTCTCGGCTTCGCGGTGAACGCGGCCTTTCCGAAGCGCAAGGCGAGCTTGGGATTCAAGTACTTCAAGGAACTCGCAAATCGATCGACGTTCCAGGGGTACTCCGCACAGGTCTCCGGTTCGATCAGCTTCTAGGAGGAATTTTCATCATGGCCGCACCAGTGCTTGAACTCGACGACATTCAGAGCGGAGTGTTGCGTCCGCGTCCGACTCCATACGAAGCTACCTATGTTTTGCTCCGGATCAACCAGCGCGAGGCAGGTCGTGAACTGATGCGGCGCGTGAGTTCGATCGTGGCATCAGCCGCTCACCCGGAAAGCCCGGCGCGTGACACTTGGGTAAGCGTCGCCCTTACATTCCCTGGACTCAAAGCGTTGGGGGTACCACAAGCATCTCTCGAGACCTTTGCTCCTCAGTTCCAGCAAGGGATGGCTGCGCGAGCCAAGGTCTTAGGTGACACCGGTGAAAGCAGTCCTGAGCACTGGGAGAAACCACTTGGGTCACCTGAGGTCCATGTTGTCCTCGGTGTGGTGTCTCCCGACAGCGAACATCTTGAAGCCGCGATGGAGCGCGCGCGGTCAGCGTACCGCGACATGTCAGGGATAACCTCGATCTGGCGCCAGGACTGTCACGTTCGGCCGGGTGAGCGGGAAGCTTTCGGCTTCAGAGACGGCATAGGCCATCCGGCAGTCGAGGGCAGCGGGATTCCGAGCAGTAATCCTCACGACCCGCCACTCAAGGCGGGTGAATTCGTTCTGGGTTATGCCGATGAGTCGGGAGAAGTTCCTCCCATACCGCAGCCAGATGTCCTCGGGCGCAACGGTAGCTACGTGGCCTTTCGGAAGCTGTATCAAGATGTAGCCGCCTTTCGACGCTATCTCAAGGAGAATTCCTTGAGTCCAGAAGGGGAAGAACTCCTTGCGGCCAAGATGATGGGGCGCTGGCGGAGCGGAGCCCCACTCGCTACATGTCCGATACACGACGATCCGGAACTGGGAGCCGACGGGACCCGCAATAACGACTTTTTGTTCAAGCATGATGATCCGATCGGTTATCACACTCCGCTAGGCTGTCACATTCGTCGCATGAACCCTCGCGATGCAGACATTGCGGGCGTAACTCGCATCCATCGAATGATTCGCCGCGGAACCTCGTATGGTCCTGAGTTACCGGATGGCGTTCTCGAAGATGACGGCATAGACCGAGGATTGATGTTCGCATTTGTTGGAGCCCATTTGGGCCGCCAGTTTGAGTTCGTTCAATCCGAATGGATGAATGACAGCTCGTTTTTCGGAGGCAACGGGAAGGATCCGGTGGCGGGCGCACACAACGGAGATAGCGCGTTTGATATCCCAACGCGGCCTCTGCGCAGACGATTGCAAGGTCTTCCGCGGTTCGTTACCACGCGCGGTGGAGAATACTGCTTCCTGCCTAGCCTCGGGGCGTTGCGGTGGCTAGGAAATCTTTGAAAATCGTGTCGAGGGATTAGAGACTCTGTGTCAGCTGCACAGCTCCGCGATGCCGAGAAACTGCGAGAGAGAAAGAACCGATTTCTGTGTAACGGAACGATATGGACGAGCCTGAAGCAACCAGTCCGCCGAGTATCGACAATGGCGGCGGTTCCGTAGACCGCCGCCGTAGTTCGACGGTTATGACGATTTCTGATGATCCGAAGTCAAAAATGGTGGTGATGCCGGAAGGAATCGAACCTTCAACCTTATAGTGACCCAGAATGGAATTTGGAGGAGA
>CAYZHX010000206.1:0-6300 GCA_964476905.1 uncultured Terriglobales bacterium | reverse complement strand
CGCGCTTTACGCGGCGATCGGCAGCATCTTCCTGGGTTCGCTGGCACAGATGGTGTATCAGTCCGGACAGATCAACACGACCTTCGCGTCAGTAATGTTGCTGAACTCGCTCCCATACTTTTACGTGTGGGTTCGCGAAGGCAGCGGGCTGGCTTTCTGGAAGGGATTGGCGATCTTCATGGTTGGCTGTGCAGGCCACCACGTGAGCATGATCTTCGGTGCGCCGTTCTTCGCGCTGCCGATTATTTGGCTGGCATTCATCGACCACCGCGAGGATCGGGCCGATGCTACGGCGAAAGGAATCGCTGTTCGGACTGCGATCTTCGCCGGGCTCGCAATTGTCGGCGTGCTGGTAGTTCTTTTCCCATACTGGGTCGAGCTGTGGCACAACCCCATCAAGCAGGCACCGATTTACCACGAGAGCCGCGCCAACTACATTCTTGAGCCTCTCCAGGGAATGAACTTCTTCATCATTCCTACTGGCGCCCTGCTTCTAGCGATTCCGTTCATCTTCTGGCGCGGAGCAAGTGACCGCCGCTTGCGTCCACTATTCCTGGGCTGGTGGTTCACCGCGATGATCGGCCTCGGTGGAACAACGCCTCTGCCCAAAATTGTTTTCGGCACTCGCATTTGGGAGGTCCTGACTTACGAGCGCTTTACCTATTGGGCGACGCTGATGGCCTTGCCGTTTGCGGGCATCATTGCCGATTGGCTGATTGAGCGCTTCCGTGGCAAAGCCGTTGCCGGACTTGCGCTCGCGGCCGTTTTGTCAGGTGCCGGCGCTCTCGCCTGGCTGCACGCAAATCCAATCAACTCAAACTCGTTCAGCATTGAGGAAGTCGTAAGTTTCCTGAACCGCGATGACCACGCCAAATATCGCTATATCACCCTGGGATTCGGAACCCAGCTCTCTCGCGTAGGTGTGCTGGCCAACGCCAGCTCGGTTGATGGGGACTACAACTCTGCCCGTCTGTTACCGGAATTAATGGAAGGTGGGGCCGCGCAGCTAACCAACTCCAAGTACTTCCGCCATGGCATGGAAGCGCTGCGTGCGATGCTGAAGCATGCCGACCACTACGGCCTAAAGTACATCTTCGTTCGTGATCGCTATTACGAACCTCTGCTTGCTTTCGCTGGATGGCGCGAAGCCGAAGTCTATGACAACGGCAACGTAACGCTATGGACAAAGGAAGACGTTCCGCCGGCGCACAAGATCACGCCACCTCCAGGTGCCGTGCCCACGGAATTCCAGGCACTTCTCTGGGGCACGCTTCCTATGGCAACCGTGGTGTTCGCTCTGGCTCTGCTGATTCTCTTCCCAGAGCGGAAACGCATCGCTGAAACCATCGACTTCCCGGCCACCGCTGCGGCGGAGCCGGTGGTACTGAGGGAGGCACAGTAATGGGTCGCCTGTTTGCCATCGTAATGATCGTCATTACCGGAGCGCTCGTAGCAATTGGCACGGCTCCGGCAAAAGAGAAGGAAAGCGCCAGCTCTCCAACCGGGGCTGTGCAGGCTTTCTACGATCGCGTGAAGAGTGACGACTATCGCGGCGCGTACGCGTTTATCGCTCCTTCGAGCAATGTGGATTTCAACACCATGTACCACGACATCGCCGGGCGCGACGGCAGCCTCAAGACGCTCTCGCATCTGCAAAACGTCGAGCCTCGCGTGATCGCTCACAATGACAATCAAACCATCGTGCGTGCGAGCCTCGACTGGGCTACGGCGGTCGGAGCTCTGCACGAGAATCGCGATCTTAAGCTAGTCAACGACAACGGCACATGGCAGATCGTGTGGCCGAAGCGTCACGAACCGAATCTGCCGCCGCAGGTGATTCCAGTGAACTATCTCCGCTGGGACATCATCCACAGCGACTCGGAAGGCAACGAGTGGGGAGCGCAGAACGCCGAGAGTCCGCATGTGCGTATCACGTCGATGAATGCCGTCGAGCGCGAGGGCAAAGTGATCATCCTCGGCGAACTTGTGAATGAGGATACAGTTCCCGGCTACGTAGATGTTGAAGGCATTCTCATCGGCAAAGACGGCGAACAGCTTGGCGAAGAAACCAGCTTCGACAAGATCTCGCACGTGCTCCTGCCTAAGGAAGTCACGCCATTCCGCATCGACTTCGATGGCGTCCACCTTAATCAGGTGAAAAAAGTCACGCTCAATCCAACTTCGATCCTCGTACCGGCGTCGGCTGACCCGGTGATCGGGGTGATGCATCAGCAGCTCGCGAAGAGCGATTCAGGGCATTCGGTTCTGCAAGGCGAATTGGTGAATCAGAGCGGCGAACTGGTGAACATCCCGCAAGTCCTCGCGACTTACTACGACTCGCAGGGTCACGTGATCTGGATCTCCGACGGATATGTCGATCAGGCACTCCGGCCGCAGATTCCAGTTCCATTCGCAGTCAGCATCAATGACGACATCGCGCCTAACGTCCACAGCTATCGCGTGGTCGTGAATCACTACGCAATGGATCGTCCGAGCGTGTAGGTGAGTATCAGGATGAAGCGATTATTTCTTGCAACTCTGACGATTCTCGCGACTGGCGCATGGGCAGCAGACGTACGCCTGCCTGATAAGGCAGTGGCTGGGCAAAACACAACGATTGCCACGACCGGCAGCGGCGACGCCACTCTGTACGTGGTCGGGCCGGGCATGGCGCTCAAGCGGGATATCAAGCTGGGCAGCGATGTCGAGATCAAAGGCGAGCAACTGCGCAAGTCAGGCTTCTACGAAGTCGTCGTGAAAAGCAGCGACGGCGACAGCACGAAGCAACTCTATGTCGCTCCTGCTGCTCCCGAGAAGGTCAACTTTCTCGCTCGTCCTTCACGCGTGCCTGTCGGACAGCCGAAGGTGATCGCGGGCACGGCATTTGTCTTCGATCAGTTCGAGAATCTCGTTCTCGCGCCGACGCCGGTCACGTTCAATCTCGCAGTTCCAGGCGCTGCGGCAAAAACGCAACGCATGATGACTAAGGACGGAGTCGCCTACTTGCAGACCGGATCAGGAACAAAAGCCGGACCGGGACAGTTCGTCGTCACTGTCGGCGACAACTCAGTTCGCCGCGTTGTGGAAGAGACCGCCTCTGATCCCTGCAATCTGCGCTTCAAAGTACACAAAGAAAAAGAAGGACTGATCGCCGAGACCGATCCTGTCCGCGATTGTTCCGGTAACGCAGTTCCGGACGGCACCATCGTGACTTTCATTTCGAATGAGCCTGGCCAGGGACGCTCGACTGTTGACGCCCGCATCAAGAAGGGCATCGCGCGCGCTGTGCTGCCTGCAGTTCCGGGGAGCACGATCTCTGTCGCATCGGGCGTGGTTCTCGGCAACGAAGTGCGCTGGGGAGGAGGGCTGTGATGCGGCGCCAAGTGGAACATCATTCCAATTCGGGAAGCGACACCGTTCTTCGCTGGGTAATCCTGACCATCGCGCTGGCGCTGATCGTCAGCGGAGGGTTGCCGCTGCTCTCTCGCGCCTTCGCAGACACGCCCGACGTCGTACAGGTTCGGCTCGACGCCTCTAACATTCAGCCTCGTCCGCTGGAGCAGTTAACCGGGCAAGCGATTGTGAAGAAGTACTCGCAGGCCTGGAAAGATATGGAGACTGCGCTGGCGGAGAATCGTCCTGGAGCGCTCGACGAAAGCTTCGTCGGATACGCGCACGATAAACTCGTGGCGCAGATCAAAGAACAGCAGAAGAACGGATTGAGCACACGCTACGTCGATCACGGCCATCAGGTCGAAGCGACGTTCTATTCGCCTGAGGGCTCAGCGGTTCAGCTCCGCGACACGGCGCAGTTTGAGATTCAACTGCTCGATGGCGGCAAAGTAGTAAGCTCGCAAAACGTTACTCGGAAGTATGTCGCGGTTGTCACCGTCGTCGAGGACACATGGAAGGTGCGTGTGCTCGAAGGCGTTCCGGGTTTCTAAACTCTTCGTTCCACTGTCATTCCGAGCTGGCTTTTGGCGGAGGAAGTCCCTGTCGACTTGCTCTCGTTCGGCCCCCCGTAGAACGGAGGTATCGTCCGGCTCACCCAGAAGCGCGAGAGCCTATGTTCGGAATGACAGAAGCGCTCAGAACTGACACAGCCCTGCACGATATAACATTTCTTTACGCCTCAGTTCCTCCCCGCCTGCTAAACCCATCCTAATGCGCGACTTTAGGCCTGCCGTACACGTCTAATTACGTACTCAGGATTGGGATTAGGGCACCGGCCTGAGTGCACACAGATTGCAGTAATGCGACAATCGTAGGAACCGTAAGTCTGCGGCCCAGAAGCGCTAGTCCGCGAAGTCGAGTACGAATGCCAGTCACCGAGGCCCCACCTAAGTCGCCGTCAGATGAACGCGCGTCGCGCCGCCGGGACTTGCCGCAGGATCCCGCCGAACTTCATCTCCTCATTGAAGAACTGGAAGACGAGCGGGACCAAGGGCGCCGTCGCGAGGCGGTTTGGGTATCGGTCATCCTGCACTTGCTGCTGATTCTGACAATCGTGCTGCAGCCGAAGCTCTTCCCGAATCTGTTCTCGTCGAAGGACAAGCTCGTTCTCGTCACCCCGAACATGCAGGACAAGGACGTTCAGTTCCTGGCTCTGCCCAAAGACGCACAGAAGCCCACACCGCCCCCAAAGTCCAACATCATCTCCGACAAGAATCGCATTGCGCAGGCGCGTACGCCTTCGCCTGATCGGCACACACTGGAGGAACTCCAGAACGCGCGCCGCCAGGGAGCCCCGGGAAACCGCGGAGTGCAGGCCCCGCCTCCTCGTCCACAGCAGGCCGCTGCTCCTGCGGCGCAGGGACAGCAGCAAGCACAGGCGCCGCCTCAGCAGAAGCCGGCTGAGAACTCCAACACCGTGGCTAAGCTCGAGCCGCCCGAACAGGAACGTCCTCCCAATCGAAATGTGTTCAGCACAGCAGGTTCTGCTGGATCGGTAATCCAGCAGGCTGCGCGCGCGGCTGCTCAGGGTCACGGAGCCGGTGGAGAATACGGCATAGGTCCCCTGTCGCCGAATACCGACGCACAAGGCCAGGTGGACGTCCTCAGCGACACGCTCGGCGTTGATTTCGGGCCATATCTGTCGCGCGTGCTCGAGGATGTTCGCCGCAATTGGTACAACTTGATTCCCGAAGAGGCTCGCTCGCCGATCTTTAAACAGGGGAAACTGACGATTCAGTTCATCATCGACAAGAACGGCGCGGTAGAAGGGATGCACCTCATCACTCCCTCCGGCGACGTGGCCCTGGATCGTGCGGCGTTGGGCGGAATTACAGCCTCAAATCCTTTTCCGCCACTCCCAAAGGAGTTCAACGGGCCTTATCTCGCTCTCCGTTTCCGCTTTTACTACAATCCCAACCGCGGCGAATTGAAGTAAGTGGACGTCCAACGGCAGCAAGCGCAAGGTCTCTTGCTGGTCGCTTTAATCCTTCTTGTCCTCTTGCTCGTGCGCTACTGGGGACGCATTCCTTGGCTCGCAAGGTAAGTACCACCTTAATCAAGCCTTACGCGATGCCCACCTCTGGCGTTTCGCTGTGTGCAAAAACCCTGAAATTCATTTTCCTGAAACTGAAGTAACGAGCGTTGATTTCGTTCAGCATTTGTCTTGTAAGATGCTGAAAATATGACGCTTACATATGCATCAGGATTTAGGCA
The DNA here is from genome assembly GCA_964476905.1 of uncultured Terriglobales bacterium. Classification (GTDB taxonomy): domain Bacteria; phylum Acidobacteriota; class Terriglobia; order Terriglobales; family Acidobacteriaceae; genus Gp1-AA112. The sequence goes on along the minus strand of CAYZHX010000206.1, from coordinate 633 downwards.
AAGCGTATAAATCGCTGAAATCAGGCTACCTGTGGTCAGAGTTCCTGCTTTTCCCACAAGGTTTTCCACAAAATTCAGGAAATCTCATTTTGAGACAAGGTCAGATTCCAGCCTGTGTCTAAGGCCGGTCAAGCAGAATTCCCTGCGCACGGAATTGTGCAGGGAAAAAATTCCCGCAGAAAAATTTTCCGTAGCCCGACCCGCATGAACACTCGCGATTCGCAATCGACCAGGGAATCTGCAGAGAATTAGCAGGGAATTCCACATAATCGTGGTCTTACCGGCAACTTAGAGCCCGTCACGACCTCAATTTCGTGAGGCGCAGGGCCGAGCAGGGAGTTCAGCAGCGAGTTCTGGCCGTCACTGTGGGTTGTGCATCTTCTTTGTCGCTGTAGAGTTCGATGAGGATCGGAATCCGGCACTTTGCTTGCAACGAAGTTTAGTACGTCGTAAGCTGACGCCTCTGGCCAAAATTGAATCTAAGTAGATGCAGGATCCTGGCAGCTGAATTTTCGGGCATTGCCAGGACGGAGGGATTTTGATCGTGAGTACAAATCTACCGGATGTTCAGATATTGCACTCCTGGAAAGAAATTTCTTCCTACACAGGCCGGGGAGTGCGTACTCTGCAGCG
>CAYZHX010000205.1:0-6452 GCA_964476905.1 uncultured Terriglobales bacterium | reverse complement strand
GTAATCGAGCTTGGATACACGCCACGAGAAGCCGTTTTCTTGTCTCTCGTAGGCCAATTCTCTGGGTTTTTCCTTGGTCGCCAGTTCTCTGAGTTTGCAATGCGTGAACGTGGAGGAATCCTCAGACGATTCATCTCTGATGCACAGAAGCGCGAACATCTCGAAGTGCTCCGATACGGACCTCGGGGGCATGTGTACCACCTGAAGTCGAAGTTCATCTATCGAGTTCTGGGATATGAGGATTCCCAAAACCGCAGACTTAAAGGCGACGACGAGATCAAGACTCGGCTGATGATTCTCGACTATGCGCTCCAAAACGATACCCGCATGCTCCTCAGCTCTGCGCAAGAAAAGATCGAGTTTTTTCGCGATCGGCTCGGAATTTCCACGGCTGATTTGCCGTCGACTGTGTATGTGAATACTCGCGCTCCAGGGGGACCAGCGGAACGTTATTTCGCTGACCGGTTTCCCATTTCTGTGACTTCTAGCGAAGGTCGCATAGAGAAAGTCGAGTTCACGTATTTCGATAATGGCTATAGCACGATCAAACCCTTTCGCCGATTTCTCACCGAGTACAAGTCGTTACTCATTGCATTAGGAACCTTCCACCTGGTCTACATCGCAGGCTCAAAGCGCAACTTCAGTATCGCCGGCGAATTCTTCGAACGAATGTTTGCCCAGGGTGAAGACGGATGCCGGAGCGACCTACTGCCATTCGGTGCAGAGCATCTGCTGCGCTTCTTCCAATCGCGCCAGCGATGGGACAACAGCAGTCCTGAATTCAGCCCAGAGGATCTGAGGTATTTGAAGGAAGGAGAGAAGTCATATCGACGCCCAGAGCACGATAGTTTGCATTTCGCTTGGACGAAGGGAGGATTCGCATTTGAACGACAACTGAAGTTGCTCGGTTTGCAGAAAGAACTTAAAGCGAGTTTTCAAACGCATCTACTTGCCCGAACCTATCCGGTTTTTGGGTGTCACCTTGAGCAGAACAGCGTATGGCCCGTTCCATCCGTCGTTCCACCCGTGGTTCCATGAAACGTTTAGCTAAGTCATTCCGCACTATGTATTTCATGATCACCTCGGGGTCAGACAGAAAACCGCGAAAGGGCGGGAACGACCCCGGTTTCGCGATGCTCAACCGCCCGCACGAAGTATGTTCGTGCTGGTCGTTCCCGCCCTTTCGCACACATATTGCCGGCATGGCTTCAGCATACCGGCTGTAAATCCAATCAGGAGGCAAGCAAATGGCACGCTTCAAAATCAATCGCAACATCAACAAAGAGGAAAAGCAGTTGCTCCAGACCAAACTTGAAAACTCACTGATTGACGATGTCAATCTGCTGTGCCAATGGTCTGGTAATGAAAAGAGCTATGTCGTTGCGGAACTTCTCCGTTTTGCGTTGAACCAAGAAAACGATTTTCAGGAATACAAGCAGTCCATTTCCAAGCAGGCCGCGAGCTCGAATAGCAACGGAAATAGTCGAAATATTGCTTCTGAGAAACGCACGACCCAAGTTCTGGCAATGGCGAAGTGACAGCTACGCACGATTGAAGATGAGCTCACGTCTGCGACAACCTGCGCTCTGGCCTGCGGTAGGCGAACAACGCGTGTTCGCGTGCCTCGTCCTCAGTCTCGCGATCGGCACCGCGTTGAACATCACATTGCCCTTCCCCATCGAGAATGTTTTTCTGCGTTACGTCGAGCTTCAGCGTCCGGCCGTATATGCCGTCCTATTCTGGACATACCATCTGTTTCTCTACACCACTCCTCTTGTCATGCTTTCAGCAATACTCTCGATTGCTTACGTGCATGGCTTAGCAAAGGCCGAGACCTCTTTCTGCGGTCAACTGCCGCCCTATCCTGACGTTCAGAAGCGCGAGCACCTTTTTGTTGTCCTGGGCGAAGTTCACAATCAACTGGATAGAAAACCATCTCCATCACCGGACTGGCTGACGATTCCTGAAAAGGGTCTGTACACAGGCATAGCTGTGTTTGGTTCCATTGGATCGGGCAAAACGCAATCAGCCATCCTGCCGTTGATGCGCCAGCTGTTCGGTTACAAAGCGGACAGCAATGCTGAGAAGCTCTCTGGAATCGTGCTGGAGGTAAAAGGGGACCTTTGCCGGCAACTGCGCGGCGTGCTGCGAGGTACAAATCGCGAAGATGACTATGTTGAGGTCAGCCTCACGAGCAAGTGGCGTTACAACCCTTTGCACAATGATCTCGACGCCTACGCTCTTGCGTACAACATCGCATCATTGCTGACGAACATCTGGGGACGAGGGAAAGAGCCATTCTGGCAGCAGTCGTATACCGACTTGGTGAAATACATCATCATTCTTCACAAGGTTCGCTTCGAGTATGTAACGCTCTTCGATGTCTACGCGACTGCGATCAGTCCATTCCGTTTTGAAGAGCTGTTGATTGAAACTGGCGCGCAGATCGCCGCTGTGTCGTGGGTCGCCATACCGAAAGATCAATTTAAGAAAATACCGATTGATCTTGCACGGTTTAAATTCCAACTCGATCCCAAGTCAGACGAATTCCGTGCCAGGCTGACACCTGAGTTGGAGAAGCTGCTGATTGAACAGACTGCGGTTGAAGCTACCGTGTATGAACCTCGTGCAGTTAGCCCACGATCGCGCGAATTGTTCGAAGCTGTGGACCGCTGGTATTGGGATCACTGGAAGCACCTTCGTCCTGACATTAAGACATCTGTGGTGCAGGGCATTGCAGTATTCCTGTCGCTGTTCGACACAGATCCAGATGTCAAGCGTGTGTTTTGCCCAGCTAAGGAAATGTATGAACGTAAGACGTGTGCAACTGATCCCGACGGCGCAGTGATGCCCCCGTTCAGTGAGCTAATAGAAGCAGGCAAGATATGCGGTCTCAACTTTCCCGTTGCATTGAACCCTGGGCTTGCGAAAGCCATAGGAACAATGATGAAGCAGGACTTTCAACGTGCGGTTCTGTTACGGATTCCCAAGATGGAGGATCACGAAGCGCAGCATTACTTCAGACCAACGGTCTTCATGTGCGATGAATATCAGAACTTTGCGACCGTGGGAGCAAATGATCCGAATGGTGATGAGCGCTTCCTCAGCTTGTCTCGGCAGCCCAAGTGCATCCCCATCATTGCAACCCAGAGCGTCAATTCAATCAAAGAAGCACTGCCTAGTAGTGGCTACAAAACATTGCTTCAGTCATTCCGGACGAAGCTGTTTCTGGCAACGTCCGATCCCGACACAGCTCGTTATGCATCTGAGCTTTGCGGCAAGAGCGAAAAGACCCGGATCAACTACAGTTTTTCCGAAAGCAGTAATGACGCAAAGATCGGCATTCTGAGTGGCAAGACATCGGCGAATAAAGCATCAGTCTCAGCTTCGAAAACATACCAAAAGCAAAAGGACGTGCTCTTTGAAGACCGAGCTTTTTATGAACTAAGAAATGCTCAGTCCATTGCTGTTGCGTATGACGGTGTCAACCCCTTGCCACCCACATATTGCTATCTCAAACCCGACTTCATGCCACGTGAGATGACCTGGTTTGAGCAGCAAGCGGTCGGCTTCGATACAACACGAATTGCATGAGTTTCGAAATCATCATTCCGTTTCTTCGGCCGATCGAGCCACTTCTGGCCGACGATGACATCACCGAGATCATGTGCAATCCCGACTCAACATGTTGGATTGAGCGCGATGGGAGGATTTTGCGTTGTCAGAAGAATGGATTCGGAAGCGGAGAGCTTCATGCTGGATTGGAGGTGATCGCGAACAAATTCGGGAAACAACTGGATGCGAGTCATCCGATCCTGAACGTACGCCTACCCGATGGCAGCCGGCTGTCTGCGATCATACCTCCGGTTGTTGGTCCGGAGCCTCTGCTCAACATACGCAAGTTCGGCCACAGAAACTTCACGCTCAATGACTTGGAGCAATGTGGCACGGTTCCAAAAGAGATGAGTAAGCCATTACGCGATGCAGTGGCTGACAGAAAAAACATTTTGATCAGCGGAGCAACCGGAACGGGTAAAACGACGCTGCTCAATGCACTCGCCAATGAAATACCTGAGCAAGAACGGATCTTCATTATTGAGGATACTGCCGAAATCAGACTGACAAAGCCGCACGTGATTTCATCTGAGTCCCAGTCGAACACCCACAAAGAGGATGTTTCATTCGAGACCTTGTTGAAAGCAGCCCTTCGGCATCGGCCTGACAGGATCATCCTTGGTGAAGTACGCGGCGCCGAGGCTAGAACGCTGCTAGACGCGATGAACACCGGACACGATGGAACACTAACGACGATTCACGCGAGCAGCGCTGAAGGGGCGTTGCGGCGATTGGCTTTGCTTGCACAGCGATTGTCCGGGCAAATGACCCTGCGAGATGCAGAGAATGAGGTTCATCACTCGGTTGGTGTTGTGGCACACATGGTCCGGAACGCAGGGCGTCGCTCAGTAATCGCGATCAAGACTTGCGACTGGTTGTAATTTCCGAGTAGCCGACCACTCGGGAGTAGCCCTGTGTTTCGCTTTCCTTGTGGAGTTCCAAGGAACGGCTGTGTTCCTAGTACCTGTTAGCTCTCTTCATCAGCTTGCCCAGATTGACTTCCAGGCTGAAGGCTAAGGAGTCGAGGGCGAAGTGTACGCTATGCGTGTATCCGATTTGGAAGTCGAAGATTTTGCCGGGAGAGAACTCCAGCCAGGCGGAGCCGCCGTTGTCGCGTGTGAGGGAGGAGTCGCCTGTGGTTTCGGCAGCAAGTTCGAATGCTCGCCCATGCTTACCTGTACCGGCCGTAGTCGTTGACTTCTTTGCTACCAGTTTGCTGAACATCTTCTGCTGTCCGGAGGGAAGCACGTCGTAGAGGCTGCCGCCTACGCTGACGTTGCCGCCTAGGTCGATCTTGCTGCCGCCCGTGAACTGGCTCACAAATCCCAAGGTCGTGAATGGACGATGGAAAAACTTTGTGTCGGTGAGGCCGTTCGACAGGCCGAGTTCGAGGAACGGAGTTAGACGATTGAAGTCGTGCTCGACGTGATTGTTCCATCCGTAGTTTGGACGGCCGGTGCTTACGCCTTTCGTCGTGCTGCCAGTGGGAGCGGCCATCGTGAGCGCGGAGTCGTAATTCGCGACCTCGCCGGTAGTCTTGAACTTCGCGTCCATATAGACGTTGCCCAAGCTATTTAACGAACTGGAAGTACCCTTGGTTGTGGTTGTGCCTGTAGTGGTCGTTGGCATCGACGACGAGACGAACGACAGCGGCACGCCCATGTCCAGGCCCCAGTGTTCGTTGAAGTTGTAGCCGACGGTTGAGCCCAGATCGAGCACTCGCTCCTGCGAGTTGGCGCTGCCTTCGAAGCTGGCAGTGGAAGTCCATCCGGTCTCGTCCGCATCTTTCTTATTGGACGGCGGATTCTGCGCAAATAGTGCCGTGGCTAAAAATGCGACCAAAAGAGCTGCGAATCTGCGAACCATGGGGACACACTCCAGGCGACTGATTTATTGCAAAGTAACGCCAAGGAGTATTGAGGACGGAAGGTCGGGGCGTCGAGGGTACCGGAGTGATGTGTACGTTTGCGCAAATTCGTTTGTTTGCCGCGAAAGAGATACGCAGCAAGTACTTCGGTAACTTTGATCCTACGCACACCCAACACACACTTGTGTTGAAGATGCTATTGAGCGGAAGCCGAAGCAAAGGAGTTAGCAATGAGGAAAATCTCTCTTATTTTCACGACCACAGTTCTCGTCGGTCTGATGAGTTTACAGGCATACGGGCAAAGGCACTCTGGGACGCGCTCTAACCGTGGTGCTCAGCTTCACGGCGATGCTCGGTCGGATAAAGTCCACGATTTAAATGCCGCCAAAAAGAAGGAAAAGAAAGGCAAAAAAAGCCACAAATTTGGCTTTCACCACAACGATAAAGACAAAGGCAAGGGAAAGGGCGACAACAAGTAAACACTGAAGCCGCGCTCTCACTCGTATCTTGTCCGAGACCGCTGAGGCTATGCCCCTCGGCGGTTTTCTTTTACTTCCAGGCGTCTTAATCCGTCCCGGGCGTCGGGTTCCCCGAAAACGACTCTAGAAAGTCGGACCCGTCTCCGGCCGGATGACGAGCAATTCGGAAGTTATGACCCGAAACGGAACAACCGGTCCCCTCAGGGATTTATGAGTTAGGTTGTTAGGTTCTAGTCTCAGTATTCCCGCAAAAATCGCGGGACTCCGTCGTTACCCGGCCGTAAACGGAGTTTCACTCTGGCTTAGAACATAAATCGTCTGCAGCCGATTTTGTCACCTCGCCTTAAGTTCCGGTTTGCCGACAATTCACTCAGAATCGCCTTCGTGCGCACCGCTGCGGGAAACACTCATTCGTCAAGCGACAGGAGAAGCTAAATACACGCGAGCTCACAGCTGATGCTGAAATTTCCCGAATATCGTGGCGATCTCAA
>CAYZHX010000204.1:0-6465 GCA_964476905.1 uncultured Terriglobales bacterium | reverse complement strand
ACCCGGCGCGGCTTAGGATCATCGCGCGAGTAGAGATGACGAGAGTGTCCTCGCCATAAGCGAGAATTCGCGTGCCGTGCATAAGTGATTTGCGGGTAACTGGCGAAAACAGTACTGCTACATACGAAGCAAGTCAATTGGGAATCGAGAGTTGCTGAGTTTGGCGCAATTTGGCGGTGCTCTCCGAGCAAAAGATTGCCATTGACAGCTGCCGCAGAGCGACATACCTCGACTGAATTTCCACAGCTTGACAACTCAAAATCCAAGGCGCAGAATTCATACGTTAGGCGAATAAAAACCGAAAATAGCTGGATTATGACCGCTGCAACAGAGCTGCGAACACGACTCGAACAAGCGCTGGAACATCGTATTCCTCGCGCTTTTACCCCTGTCCATCGACCTGTGCCAGAGCGGATGCTCACTGGCATTGCTGCGGTAGACGCGCTTAGCGGTGGTATTCCTCTTGGCTGTCTGACAGAAATTTGCGGGCCTCCCTCGTCTGGGCGCAGCAGCGTCCTGATCCAGATCCTTGCCGAATTCATTCGTCACGATGAAATGTGCGCGCTGATCGATTCCAGCGACGCCTTCGATCCGCAATCGACAGCAAGCGCTGGGATTGAGCTTGGACGACTGCTGTGGGTCAGGTGCAGGCAATCGGGTCATCGGATCATCGGGTCATCGGGTCAAGTAAAGAAGTACGCATCCGGAATTCGGCATTCGGCAAAAAACGGGCAGTCAAAAACCGCAGAGGAAAAGACAAAGGTTTCCACTTCACACGATGACCCGATTACCCGCTCACCAGATCCGCTTTCGCAGGCTCTTAAGGCCACCGATCTCCTGCTCCAAGCGGGCGGTTTCGGGCTGATCGTTCTTGATCTCGGCGATATTCCGATCGCGGCCGCACGGCGCATTCCACTTACCACCTGGTTTCGTTTCCGGCGAGCGGTGGAGAACACTTCGAGGGCCTTCATCGTGATCGAGCAGCATCCGCATGCGAAGAGCTGCGCCACTCTGGTGATGGACTTAAGAGCGCAGCAGGCGAGCTGGAGCGAGGCTTCAGACCAAAATGGAACTGTGATGGGAACGCATGCCGGCAATCCTGCTCCTTTATTTCGTGTGACTGCAGAAGGAATCGCACTGCCGTTTGAACCGGCAACATCATCATTCAACATGGAGCAGCGGTGGAGTACACCGCATGCGCGTCTGCTGAACACGGTTCATGTGCATCTGCAAGTCACGCGTTCGAGAAACTTGGGACATCCGCAAAAATTCCTTCCGCAGTCGGAGCCCTCGTCTGTTTGCGAAAACCGGGTGAGCACGAATGACACGAAGGACATTCCGTTTTTGATGTAACCCTTTGTGAGCTTCGTGTTCACCACAGCTTTTTACTATGTCTTTTGCCTGCATTTACGTTCCTCATTTTCCCGTTGAGGCTCTTCTGCGCACCGCGCCTGAATTGCGCGAGCAGGTCGTTGCCGTTCTCGACGGCACGCCGCCCATGCTCACGGTGATTGCCGCTAACGCTCGAGCGCGCGCCGCAGGAATCGAAGTCGGGATGACCAAGCTTCAGACGGAAGCTTGTCCGAGCGCGCATCTGCGGCGCAGATCGCTTGCGCAAGAAGCTGCTGCGCGTGATGCGTTGCTGGATTGCGCCCATGCTTTTTCTCCACGCGTGGAAGACACGAATCAACAACTCCCAAGCAGCGATGGCAAAGCCAAGCCGGGAGACACCATCATTGTCGACATCGCCGGACTCGATCGCCTCTTCGGCCCGCCTAGCATCATCGTGCATGAACTTTCTGAGCGAGTTTCCAAAATGGGACTATTTGCGAATCTCGCGATAGCGGCAAATCCGGATGCGGCTATGCATGCAGCGCGCGGCTTCTCCGGCATAACGGTGATTCCTCCTGGAAAAGAAGCCGAACGGCTTGGATCATTACCTGTCGCTCTGCTTGACTCTTCGGAAGAAATGTTGGAAACGCTGGAGCGCTGGGGCATTCGCGACTTCGGATCACTCGCTGCCTTGCCCACGGCTGCACTGAGTCAACGACTCGGTCAGGAAGGTTTGCGCCTACAGAAGCTTGCGCGGGGTTGCGGGCAGCGAACACTGGTTCCTGTTGAAGCAATAACGAAGTTTGAAGAGGCTATCGAACTCGAAGATGCAATTGAATTGCTCGATCCATTGATGTTCATTCTGAACCGCATGCTCGAACGAATTTGTGCGCGGTTGGAGTCGCGAGCTCTCGCCGCGACTGAATTGCGTGTTGCGCTGGAAACCACCGGGCACGAAGAGCAATCGGCCGAAGAGCAAGAGACAAGTCGGTCAGTCCATCAGCGCACCTTGCAATTTCCGGTTCCAATGCAGGACAGCCGGACATTTCTCAAGCTGCTGCGGCTTGAACTTGCCGCTCATCCGCCGCAAGGCCCAGTGAAGAAGCTGTTTCTTAGCGCAGAATCTGCGCCGCCGCGCTTTGCTCAATCAGGATTGTTTCTGCCGCGCGGACTTGCTCCCGAGCGTCTTGAACTGACGTTGGCTCGTCTTCGCGGCGTCGTGGGCGATGATCGCGTAGGCTCGCCTGAATTGCTGGACACACATGCTCCCGACGCGTTTCGCATGCATCCATTTCATCCGCAAGCGTTAGTCACAAAGAATGACAATGCTCAAAAACAGAAGACCGCATTGCGCATCTTTCGTCCGCCACTTGAAGCCAAGGTTCAGAGCAAGCATGGAGTGCCGGTTAGTGTCTTTGTAAAAGGACAGCCGCATCAGGTCACAGCCGTCGCAGGTCCCTGGCGAAACAACGGCGGATGGTGGACCGAGCAGGCATGGACACGCGACGAGTGGGACCTCGAACTGAGCTCGGAAGAACTTCGTCCATGGCTCGTGCATGTATATCGCGATCTGAGCTCGGCGAAATGGTATGTGGAATCGACTCTCGATTAACTGCGGAGCCATGGAGACACGGAGAAAAGTTTGAATTCAGAAAGCATCTCCGAATGGGTTTAGGTTCATATCGGGGCACGGCTTGAGCGAAGCGGAGCCGTGCCGTTAAGGCGATGAAAGATTTGGGCTTCAGCCCCTGATACAGCTTCTTCTTGCCGAGTATGCAATGCTTATCAAAGAAATCGCAGTGGCTAAAGCCAACTTATCTGAGTTCCATAACGGCACGGCTCCACTTCGCTAAAGCCGTGCCCCGAACAAACCCACGCTAAGGCGAAGTCTCGATGCAAAAAAGAACCCTTAAATTTCTGTTTGTCCGTGTTCTCCGTGACTGCATGTGAATAAATGTACATAGAACTCCATTCCCGCTCAGCCTTCAGTTTTCTCGAAGGCGCTTCTCTGCCTGAGGCTCTGATCGGTGTGTGTGCCGATTATGGAATGCCTGCGATGGCGTTGATGGACCGTAATGGCGTTTACGGCGCCCCCCGCTTCTATCTCGCAGCGCAGAAATGTGGGATCAAAGCACACATCGGTGCGGAAGTCACAATCGACGACACGCTCTTCGGCGAAGCTGGACCTGCGCGCTATCCGGTGCTCGCCGAATCACGTGCTGGTTATCAGAACCTTTGCCGCCTGATCACGCGCACCAAGATGCGCGCCAAGAAAGAAGAAAGCGCTGCGCGCTTCGAGGAACTCGAAGAACATGCCGGTGGACTTGTGTGTCTCACTGGTGGCGATGAAGGGCCGCTGGCCGAGGCGCTGGCGCGCGGCGGATACGAAGAAGCACTGCGAGCTGTTGAGCGCATGATGCGCATCTTCGGTCCGCAAAATGTTTTCGTCGAATTGCAGCGCCACTTCGACCGCCGCGAAGAAGCACGCAATCAGGCGGCGATTGCGATTGCGCACAAGCTGCGACTTCCGCTGCTGGCGACAAATGGTGTCTCGTATGCAAACGCCGCAGAGCGCGAGATTCTCGATATCTTCACCTGCATTCGTCATCATCGGCAACTCGAAAACGCTGGACGGTTGCTCTCGATCAACTCCGAGCGATTCATCCGCACGCCTGCAGAAATGGAACAACTCTTCGCTGATCTGCCGGAGGCGATCGCAAATACTGAAGTTCTTTCCAAGCGACTGCAGTTCACGCTCGAACACCTCGGCTATGAATTTCCAAAATATCCCGTAGGTCCTGGGGAAAGCATGATGTCCTTCCTCCGTGACCGCGCGCGCGAAGGCATGCAGGAGCGCTATGGACAGAAATCTCCGGAGCTGCGTGAGCGCGCTCGCCAGCAGATCGAGCGCGAATTGGCGCTGATTGAGAAGCTCGAACTGCCTGGTTATTTCCTCATCGTGTGGGACATCGTGCGCTTCTGCCGCGAACAGCGCATTCTCGTGCAGGGACGCGGTTCGGCGGCAAACAGCGCAGTTTGTTATGCGCTAGGCATTACGGCGGTCGATCCTGTCGGAATGGAACTGCTCTTCGAGCGCTTCCTTTCCGAACAACGAGGCGAGATGCCCGACATCGATCTCGATCTACCCAGCGGCGATCAGCGCGAGCGCGTGATCCAGCACGTTTACGCAAAATATGGAGCGCATGGCGCTGCGATGACCGCCAACGTGATTACTTACCGCGGCCGCTCCGCCGCGCGCGAAGTCGGCAAATCACTGGGATTTGATGCTGAAACATTGGACCGTCTCTCCGCGCTTGTCGGCTCATGGGAGTGGCGGGGTCCAACCGACACCATGGAGCATCAGTTCCGCCACGCTGGATTCGATCTGCGGCATCCACGCATCGCCAAATTTCTTGATCTCGCATTGCGCGTTCAGGATCTACCGCGCCATCTCGGTCAACACTCCGGCGGCATGGTCGTTTGCCAGGGACAGCTTAGCTCCGTCGTTCCGCTTGAACCTGCGAGCATGGCCGGACGTGTCGTGGTGCAGTGGGACAAAGACGACTGCGCCGATTTGAAACTCATCAAAATCGATCTGCTCGGTCTGGGCATGATGGCGGTGATCGAAGACTGCATCGAGCTGATCCCGCAGCATTACGGCGATAAGGTCGAGCTGGCGCAGCTTCCGCAGGATGACACTCCGGTGTATGAAGCCCTGCAGCACGCCGATACCGTGGGACTGTTCCAGGTCGAGAGCCGAGCGCAAATGGCAGCGCTGCCACGCAATCGTCCAAAAGTGTTTTACGACATTGTCATCCAGGTGGCGATCATCCGGCCTGGACCTATCGTCGGCAAGATGATGAATCCTTTTTTGAAGCGCAGACAGAACCTCGAAGAAGTGCGTTATGCCCACCCATCGCTTGAACCCGTATTGAAGCGAACCCTCGGTGTGCCACTTTTCCAGGAGCAGCTTCTACGCATGGCTATGGTAGTCGCGGATTTTACCGGCGGAGAAGCCGAGGAACTACGGCGTGCTATGGGCAACAAGCGATCACAGGCAAAGATGGCGGCGATCGAAAGTCGACTGCGCAGTGGCATGACCCAAAACGGGATTTCACGTGAGGCTCAGGACGAGATTGTGCAATCAATCGTTTCGTTTGCGCTCTATGGTTTTCCTGAATCGCACGCCGCCAGCTTTGCTCTATTGGCGTATGCCAGCGCGTATTTCAAATGTCATTACCTTGCCGCATTCACGGCAGCGCTGCTGAACAATCAACCGATGGGCTTCTATCATCCGGCAACGATTGTGAAAGACGCACAGAGGCATGGCTTGCGCGTACGGCCTGTGGACGTAACGCGCTCAGACTGGCAGTGCACGCTGGAGTGCGAATGCGGCGGAGCGGTTCCGCATAATCGTGCAGGCTGCAAGATCTCAATGCGCATGGGCCTGCGATATGTTCGTGGTCTGCGGGAAGAAGCTGTGCGCGCACTGGTGAATGAACGCAATCAGCGACCTTTTGCCTCAGTCGACGATCTGGCCCATCGAGTTCCCGAATTGAGACGAAATGAGCTGAATATGCTCGCGCAGATTGGGGCGTTGAATCGTCTCGGGGACTTTGCGACATGTCATCAAATGGATGAATTTGATCTTGAGAAATTGAATTCTTCAACCTGTCATCCTGAAGCCCTTCTTTTGGGCGAAGGATCTCCCGGAATGCCTCGGCCTGAAATGCACTTGCCGGGCTCTTCGGCCCATGAAGTCGAGGTTCATGGTGGAGGAGCCTTACCCGCAGCATTTCAGTCCGAAATATCTCGGGAGATCCTTCGCACAAAAAACGCGCTTCAGGATGACAGACTTGACGGTGTCAAATTGCCAGCACGGCTGAACCCGCTGCCTAACTCTGCGCTATCTCAAGCACTTGTCGAAGAAACGGCAAGCGGAGTGGCTGGAAAGAAAACCCCTCTTCACCGTCGGGATGCTCTATGGCAAGTCGGGCGAGCAGCATGGAGCGAAGGCCCACTTCTGGCCGATCTCGTCGAACTAGACTCACCTTCTCCTCTGGCGCAGATGACTGCTGAAGAACGGCTTGTGGCCGACTATCACGGCACCGGGATGACGGTTGGTCCCCACCC
>CAYZHX010000203.1:0-6466 GCA_964476905.1 uncultured Terriglobales bacterium | reverse complement strand
TCCCACGCTGGTGGAGCATGGGGCGTTGCTGGGAAATGATCCGTATCCGGAGCAGCACTTCTTCGAGCGCTCAGATAACTATCCGCTGGCACTGAAAGGTGTGGTCGCGCACACTGCTGGCGGATGGGGGACTCCTCCGACCTACCACAAGCCAGACGACGATCTGGCGCATCTTGATTTGAACTTCATGACGGAGGCCATCCAGTCGCTCATCGAGCCTCTACGCTGGCTGGCGAATTCCGACTTCGTTCCTCACTGGCTTCCGGGGAAAGAGCCTCAACAACGTCAATGATGGCCGCTCGCGCATTTTCTGGACTTTTTGCACGTGAGTCGCAATTTGTCTTATGCCGATACGCCGCCTGCGGTCGGCTGGGGTTCAAGCTTCTTCTCGTCAATCGCGGCCAGCATGGCTTCGTCTTCTGAGAACTTGAACCAGAGCATCCCTTTCGCCTTGGCCTGTTCTTCTTCGGCTTTGGCCAGATACTCCAGATCAGCTTTATCGACGACGCGAACGCCTCGCGCCTCGATGGTCTTCTTGATCTGTTCGGGCGTGACGCTTGGCTTCTCTGGAGCCGATTCCAGGTATTTGAGGATGTGCGCCGCGCCGACCTCGGCGTCATGCCGCGCGATTCCGACTAATCCCTCGCTTGCTTTTCGCGCCCAGCCCACGACGTAAATGCCTTCCATGGCGCAGCAGCCTATGTTGTCGTAAACCTCGTATGCTGCTCTCTGCGAATCGGTGGTATCAGGATTGATGAGATAGCTGTCGGTCCCATACGGCAGGCCCACCGCAGGGTCAGCGACATCGCCAATTGCAAAGATCATCGTATCGACCTCGATGTCAGCCGTGTGATCAGTAGCTTTGCACGCGATGGCGGTGTCGCGGTGCACTAGAACATTTTCCGTGACTCGCAGACGATTGATGCGTCCATTTCCATCGACGTGGATCGAGCAAGGCGAACTCAAAAAGCGGAACAAGAGCTTCCCGTCTCCGGGCGCGCTCGTCGCAGGCTTGTTCAGAATTGGGAATGTCGTTTCGGCAACTTTGCTCAGATCCTGTCCTACGGCTTCGAGTTGCGGACGAATGCGCTCCAGCTCGGCCTGAAAAGCTTGGCGATCAAGATATTGCTCGATGTAGGCGAATTCCTTCTTGTCGAACTTGGCTTCGAACGGACCACGGCGCGCGATGACAATCACTTCGTCAGCCTTGTCAGGAGCGTCGACCAACAACCAATGCGCGATATCAACCGCAACGTTCCCCATTCCGATCACGGCGACCCGCTTGCCCGTGGAGAAATCCTGTGAGGTATACGGCGGGAGCTGATTGTAGAAGTAGACGAAGTCTTTCGCGGAGTAGACGCCGCGAGCCGAACTGCCTTCCAGTCCAAGCTTCTTGGTCCCTTGCGCTCCTACTGCAAAAACAATGGCAGACGGATTGAAATCGCCGAGATCCTTAATTGAGAGACAACCGTTTTCGGCAACACAGACGTGTCCCAAATAATGAACGTTCGGTAGCGCCAGAACCTTCGCGAACTGCTTTCGCAGTCCCACCTTCATTTTGTCTTTGGTGGGATAAATTCCGTACTCGGCCAAGCCGCCGGGTTTGATGTCGCGATTGAGGATGACTACCTGGTGGCCGGCAAGCGCGATCTTCTGCGCGGCGAACATCCCCGCCGGCCCCGCGCCTACGACGAACACCGTCTTCATGCGTGGTCCTTTAGTTCAGCCCTGAAATAGTGCTTCTGCAGCTATTCTCGCCGATGAAGACAGCATTTTCCAAGAAGATGCGCGTGAAACAAGCGCAACGCAAGGCGAACCTCTGTGGAAGGGGAATGAGGAAGTGACGATCTGGTTCGAAGGAGGATATGACTGCGATAGTGTCGTCAGTCTCCGCGCGTCTGACGAATGATCTGCTCCATTTGGTCGAGGTAGCCCTCGAGCGCCTTACGGCCGGCAGGCGTGATTCGGTACTCGGTTCGGGGGACCCGTCCGTTGAAGCTCTTCGTGCATACGATGTATTCGGCTTCTTCGAGCTTGCGCGCGTGAACGCTCAGGTTGCCGTCTGTCGCCTCGAGCAATCGTTTTAGTTCAGAGAAGGTAAGAGCGTCACGGACGGCAAGAGCGCTGATGATGCCAAGGCGCATGCGCTCGTGAATTACGGGATCCAGTTCGGCGGCCGACGCTTCTTTTCGCACGGCAAGTGAACGCGCACTCGGACGTGAGTTCTCCTGCGCCAATGACTTTGACTTGAACTTCGGCTGCGTCAAACTTCTTTAGCCTCCATGTCTGCGGGCGATCCACAGCCCAAAAAAGATGTGCAAACCACCAAATCCAATGGCCATCGCGGCAGTTGCCCATCCTGCGGGAAATCCGAGCGCGGCAGTACCGAACACCGCAAAACAAATTCCCATGACAGGAATCACGCGTACGGAAAAAGCTCCACCGGTAATCACGGCGACGCCGTAAAGCATCAGCCACATGCCGGGAAGGGCCTGGTAGAAGTGCTCGTTCATCATCACGACGGTGAGCACGCCGCCGGCGGCTAACGGCGGTACAAGGCTCAGCGCACACCTTCGCGCAGGGATGTTGCTTGCCAGCTTTTCAATGCTGCCGGTCTTTTTGACCATTGCAATGAGTGAGATCACCGCGGCGGCAAATGCTTCGCCAAGCCACAGCAAAACCCAATTCGTCTGAGACTCGATGCTCCTGGCTAGCAACGCAGTCGCCAAAGCGGTGGTGCCGAGCAGGACCATTCCCCATCCAGGAACGGCGGTAAAAGATGTTGCGCCTTCCATGGTTTGGCGGATGTACTCAAGGCGATCAAGGACTTCGTTCGGGGGGGCGTCCTGAGCCGGGTTCACGATAGGCGAGCCTGCACGCACACGCCTC
The DNA here is from genome assembly GCA_964476905.1 of uncultured Terriglobales bacterium. Taxonomy (GTDB): domain Bacteria; phylum Acidobacteriota; class Terriglobia; order Terriglobales; family Acidobacteriaceae; genus Gp1-AA112. The sequence continues at coordinate 3,577 of CAYZHX010000203.1, read as the reverse complement.
ACGTTACGCGGCTGCCTGCATTGCTGCATAAAAGCAGAATGATCGATCGAGAAAGGACTGTCAAGTACTTTGCAGCCAAAAGGGATCGGCCTATGCTGATCGCACCAAATTGTGTGGCAACAACCTACAACCGGAATAGGTCGATCTGTGTCGTTACCATGGATCTATCGCGTTCTAAGGAAACTTGCACACTTCCACGTCTCCATTTGCCGCACAAAAACTTCAGGCCACCCGAGGGTGGCCTGAAAAGGTTCTTGGTGTGTTGTTATTTCACCGTCAGGGTAATTGTCGTCGAGTGACTGACTGCATTGGTGCCGCTCGATGCACCGGTCACCGTCACCTGATATGTGCCGGGCGCAACCGTAGTCTTCGCGCCGTTGGTGCCGCAATTGACGGAGAACAAGACTGCGCCAACAATGACCAGCAGCATCACTAACTTTGCTCGTCGCGTTTTTCCCGCCAGTACCATACCGAACACACCGAATGGAAACACCGAAGCAAAGATCGCCCGTGGTCCGTGTCTTAGCTCCCCGGTCATGCTTACGCCGCCACCGCTGCTCCCTGATCCCGCTATAGTTACGGTCACTGTAGATGATGGGCTCGAAGTGCCGTCCATAGGTAAGGAAGCAGGAGATGCCGAGCAGCTTACTCCGGAGGGAGCCGCGCACGTAATCGCCAAGGTCTGATTGAAACCATTCAGCGGAGCTGCATTAACCTGGGCTGTAGCTGTCCCCCCTGTGGAAGCTATGTTAATCGACTGCTGCGAACTGGTCAGAGTAAAGTCGGGAGCACCTGAAGCGCCGGCTGAGGTTCCAGTGCCACTCAGTGCGACGGATTGTGGCGAGTTTGCCGCCACGCCGGTGATCGTTAAGTTGGCGGTGGCGTTAGCTGCCGTTGTAGGTGCAAAGGTCACTTGAATCGTGCAGCTGGCGTTGGCCGCCAAAGTTGCCGGGCTGACCGGGCAGTTGTTTGTCTGCTTGAACGCGGCATTGCCCGTTGCAATGCTGGAGATCGTTAACGAGAACGACGAAGAAGTGTTCGTCAGCGTAATCGTCTTTGCCGCGCTGGTCGTGCCGGTCTGTTGGTTGCCGAAGGCCACCGTCGAGGGCGAAAGCTGGATCGTCCCCTGGACGGCAACGCCCGTTCCAGACAATGCAATTGTCTGAGGACTGTTGGCCGAATCGTCAACAATCTGTATCATTTCAGGACGAGATCCCGAGGTTGTCGGAGTAAATGTAACTGTAAGCGTGCAATTGTCCTTTGCGCCTCCCGCTGGGGTAAGTTGGGAGCCACAGTTATTGGTTTGAGAGTAGTCACCGTTCGCACTCGCAAACGAGATCGAAGAGATATTCAACAAACCGCTGCCCGTGTTGCGCAGTGTCACCGTCTGGCTTGCTGATGTGGATCCAACATTCTGGCTACCGAAGTTGAGAGATGCGGGACTCACAGCAGCCACAGGGAAGGTTGCTCCATTTATCAAGGCCACAAAGGCATCACTCGTGCCACCGCCGTAAACGGTTTTGCCAGTTAGAGCGGCAGCAGTGGGGACGATTGGAAAGTCCACCGACTGCGTAGTTCCGGCAACGTAGATGTCGCCTTTCTGATCTAGCGCGATTCCCTGCCCCTGCTCGGAAGAAGCTCCGCCGAGGTAAGCCATCATCGTCGTTGCAGAACCGCTGGGATTCACTCTTGCAACAAAGGCGTCTTGCGGGCCCAAGAGTGCAGTCTCAGCGTTGCCGGCGGAGTCGAGCAACGGATTGATGACCTTCAAATCGGATGAAGTAGTGCTGCCGGTAATATATGCAGCGCCGCCGCCGTCGATAGCAATCGCAAGTCCCTGGTCATCCCCCTTGCCACCTAAGTAAGTGCCATAGAGGAAATGAGACGCTGGAATATCGAGCTTGATTACAAACGCATCTCTTCCGCCTATCGTGCCCGAACTAGCTGCTCCGGGAGTTGTAATCAGACTACCAGCCGATATACCGGTAACGTACGCCTGTCCGGACGTATCAACTGCAATGGCTCTGGCAGAATCAGGAGCAGCATCGCTGTCAGGACTGGTTGAAAGCGCGGTAGCGTAAATCTGATGGCCGTCAAGGCCACTCAGTTTCAGCGCCCATGCGCCCGACTTTCCAAAATTGATTCCGTGGTAGCCTGCATAAAAGAGAAATGGTGTTAGATCAGAGGTACTGGTTCCACCCACAGCGAAGACGTCACCTACTGGGTCGAGCGCAACGCCATAGGCTTCGGTGGTTGCGAAAGTGATTGCGTCCGGAACCGGACCCAAATCTAGCCAATTGAACCCACCGCCATCGAAGACTGCGGCTTTGACGCCGATTGACGAACAGGGCCACGTCAGACCTCCCGATGTTCCCGAACCCAACGCCACAAGAATCTGGGGTTTGGTCGAATTGGTCGGGCAGGTGTCGGGTGTGCCAATTGTAATGGCGCCCGCTGGTACTGGAACACCAGAAGCATAACTTCCAATCAGGCGGTTCGAGGCGTCAACTGGCCAGCTCGGACCAGGCGGTACTGGTTGACCGCCAAACAGTTCGGAGAAGAAATAATACGTTTGCGCCGCGTTGGGTGCGGGCGGACAAAGTGCGGCGGTATTGCAATTTGTGTCCGTAAGAGATGCAGGTCTGAACGAGAGAGGGGAAGCGCCCGGAACGCTTGGTCCTGCTATATGCAATCCAAAGTCAAGCTTTGTAATGAAGGCTACGCAGGCTTCGACTTTGGGCTGAATTGAGTTATAGGCCGGAAAATCCCACGAACATGTCTGTCCTACCGCGGAGACGTTTTGTTCCTGATCGACTGTAATTCCGAACCCTTGGTCGATGTTAGTACCTCCAAGATAGGTCTCACGAACCAAAGCTCCAGTCGAATTCAAGATAGAGATGAACGCATCGCTATCACCTCCGTTGTATGTCGAACTGTGATCGGTTGCACCGGGAGTTGTAAGTAGCGGGAGATCGAAGAAGTTGGTGGTACCAACGAGGTAAACATTTCCCGCACCGTCGACTGCCACGCCATTAGCCGAAGCTGTCGCTGGGTTTGGAACCGGTGTTGCACCCGCAATGAAGGTGGTCCACAGCACTGTTTGTCCGGTCGGATCAAGTTTCGTTACATATGCATCGCACGAAGTTTGGGTGCCCTTGAAGTTCGTTCCACCAATAAAGTCATTCGAGCAGGACTGTCCCGCAATATATGCATTGCCGGTACCGTCAATGGCGATTCCATTTCCTGTGTCGGCCGAGCTGCCGCCAAGGAATGTGGAATAGGTAAGCATTGGATCGATGATTAGTCGCTTGCTCTTATCGTAGTTGCCAAGGTACAGGGTGGCGGTCGTTCCGTTGAGCACATACTTCACCGCGACAGGAGCTTGCTTATCGCCGACTAACTGATACGCATACGGTTTCTGGAAACGAAACTCCTTCCCGTTGATCCCGGCGACAAGATTGCCTTGGTCGGAAATGGAGAGTTCATCCGCCCCGTCCACCTTCAAAGCGATGGCCTTCGGGTCAGCGCCGGGCGCGACTACAAAGTCGAACTCCAGCCGGCGACGGTCGCCGTAATA
>CAYZHX010000202.1:0-6546 GCA_964476905.1 uncultured Terriglobales bacterium | reverse complement strand
TGAGCGTAGCGGCGAGAACAGAAGCTGCCCAACTCCCACGCGCTCTCGGTCTGCGGCACGCAATCGCGATCGTTGTTGGCACCATTATCGGCAGCGGAATCTTTCTTGTTCCCAAAGAAATGATGCAAGCAGTGGGCTCCGCCAAACTGGTCTATCTGGCATGGATCGTCGGCGGAATCCTTTCCATATTCGGTGCGCTCACGTATGCGGAATTAGGAGCGTTGAAGCCGCAAGCAGGCGGCGAATATGTCTATGTGCGCGACGGCTACGGCCCTCTCGCTGGATTCCTGTATGCGTGGACATGGTTCGTAATCGCCAAACCAGCGTCTATCGCGACCATCACTACTGGAGTGATGCGCATCCTGGGCACCTTCAACATGTTCAGTTTTCTCGGCAATGTCGCGATAGCCGCTCCATTCGCGATCACGTGGGCTCAAGTCGGCGCCATTCTCGCGACCATTCTCATTTCGGGACTCAACTATATCGGTGTCCGCAAAGCCGGGGATTTTCAGTACGTCTTCACCTGGCTCAAGGTGCTGATGATCGGGGCCATCGTCGGCGTGGCATTCAGCTTTCGGGGAGGCACGTTCCACAATTTTTCAACCACCTTCGCTGGAGCAACCGGTGGCATGAACGGTTTCATGATCGCTTTGGTCGCGGCGCTCTGGGCTTATGACGGATGGAACGATTTGAATATGGTCAGCGAGGAGATTGAGCGTCCGGAACGCAATATTCCGCTGGGCCTCATCGTTGGAGTGCTCGCGGTCGCGGTGCTCTACATGGCAACGAACGCCGCGGTGCAGTACGTTCTTCCTGCTTCGCAAGTTGCCGCATCGGAGCGTCCTGCATCAGACGCTACGCGGCTTGCGATCGGAGCGGTGGGGGCGATGATCGTTTCTGCGGGCATGGCGCTCTCGATGCTTGTCGGCCTGAACGGCACCGTGATGAGTGGAGGCCGCGTACCTTTTGCCGTCGCCCGCGATGGGTATTTCTTTCGCAAGTTAGCTGAAGTTCAGCCGCGCTTTCTCACGCCGGGAAATTCGCTCATTGTGCAGGCGATTCTCTCCTGCGGGCTGCTGTTGATCGTTTCGCGGTTCCAGCAATTGTTTTCAATTGCGATCTTCGCCGAGTGGCTGTTCTATATGGTCGCGGCGAGCACAATTTTCATCTTTCGCCGACGCATGCCTGATGCTCCGCGTCCGTATCGTGCTTGGGGATATCCAGTGGTGCCGGCGGTCTTCGTGGCGGCGGCTGCCTTCTTGCTCTACAAAACTTTTGGAGAGAACCTAAGCCGATCGTTGATTGGGAGCGCGGTTATCTTGGCGGGAGTACCGGTGTTTCTCTACTTCCAAGCGCAACAGAACCGCCGGCGGGCAGGAGGGCCGATCTAATCAAGATCGATCATCCTCGCCTTCGAGCACCTTTCCTAACTCTGCCGACGCATACCGAATGCCAACGAAGAACGCGCCAAACTGAGCGTACACAGCGCTGACCTCGTCAAACCGCATTTCATAAATGAGTCTTTTGAATACCAGCGGATCATCGGCGAACAACGTCACACCCCATTCCCAATCGTCGAAGCCAATCGAGCCCGTAATGATTTGCTTTACCTCGCCAGCGTAGCGGCGCCCGACGAGTCCGTGCTCGTTCATCTGCCGTTGGCGTTCCTCAATTGGAAGCGTGTACCAGTTCTTGTCTTCGCCACGACGACGATCCATGGGATAGAAGCAGATGTAGCGGTTCGGCGGCATGGACGGATATAGCCGCGAATGCATTGCCTCGCGTTGTCTCACAAGCGTCTCTTCGATCTCGCGTTTCCACTCGGGAGAATGCGGCTCGATCCCGCGCTCCAAGAGAGCACGGTAGGTCTTCACGGTAGATTCATAGAGTCCAAGTTCTATTACTGACAAGTAAGAAGATGCAGGCTCGAGGAAATCATTCAATCGCGAGCGCGCGACCTGCAATTGCGCCCGGTTCAGCTCGTCGAAGGACTCCCGAAAATGAACGAACAGCAGATCACCTTTATGTCCTAGTAGAGAATAGAGAGCCGATTGACCTTTGGCATTCTGCTCCATGGCAGAAAAAACCGCGGCGGCTTCGTCAACGATCTCACGTTTCTGTGTCCCGCTCAGCTTGCGCCACTCGCTCCAGCGAACCTTCATCATCTGATGGAGAACGCTGTAGCCCTCGATCGTGAGCGGTACTTCGGGCATTGAGGCGACTTCAGGACGTGTAGTGCGGGCGACAGACATAGAGCAATTCTACTCACGAGCGCCAACCAGAGCTCGTTCATCAGCACTCGTCAGAACGCGCGAGAGATTCCTAAATCTCATAGCGCCAGCGGCTTGCCGAGCGACGCCAGCACCGCATCTAAATTAAGCGTCGCCAACCCAAATTGAGCGCGCGCCACTCGATTGAGGAGCCTATGAAGACTCTCTTCTGGTACGGACTTGTGTGTGTTGTACTCGGGCTAGTTTCGTTCTTGATCCTCGTGCCGCACTCCAGCCCGCAAAGATTTCAGACCGGCGGGATCGGAATAGGTTCTTCGCAGTTGGCCCAGAGACGTCCGATGCCTGGTGCAATCGGCTCCATCCTCATTGTTGGTGGCCTTTCGATGATGGTCGGCGGCTGTCGCGAACGCAAATGACTCACTATCACTGTGACTGAACGATCAGGCCCTCAATTTCCCGACGATCGCGATAGATAGCTTTCTTCTCCGGAACCTCTCCGGTGGCGTCGACATGCGCGACGTACTGGCCGACAGGCAAGGACACATCGAAGGTCAAATCGGGAGTCTCTTTACCCGGAGGAAGATTCAGGTGCTCGTAGCGGAGCGCAGTCGCCCTGCCGTTTTCATTCACAGCCACCACGATGACGGTCATATCTACAGTGTCATGAGTGCCGTTCGCCACTCGCACTGCTCCGGCAATACTGCTCGCAACAATGTGCGGACGCACGGTCCAACGCACGGTTAATGGAGCGCCGCTCTGGGCAACGAGCAATTTGGTATGCGTTAAGGGCGGCTCGGCCGAATCGGCAACCTGCACCAATACGGAGAACTCGTCGCTTGATGTCGGCGTGCCGGTAATGCGTCCCGAATTGGCATCCAAGCTCAACCCGGCAGGCAGCGCTGTTCCGCCCTGAATCGTCCACCGATATGGTGGACGTCCACCGATCGCACGCAACTGGACATCGTACTTTTCACCAGCCACTGGTGCAGGCAGAGCGGGCGTGATGATCTGAAGTGCTTGCCGCCTAGACGCCTGAGCAGACGCGATCGGTGCAGCGCACAACATGGCGAGGAAGCAGGCGGCAGCTGCGGTTCTGCGCATCGTTCCAATATTACCCTTGGAACCTGAACGAAAAGGTTCGGCGAGGCTTGCAATATTTGTAGGCCGTCCAGGTCGAGCAACTCGAAAGCAGCTACTCTTGCCGCAATAAGTCCATCGGATGAATCGCGAGTGCCCGCCGGGCGGGGATTGAGGCGGAAATGATGCCAACCAGCGCCATGGTTAGCGCCACCGCGAGCAGCACAAGCGGATCGCTGGCCGACGCGTGATACACAATGCTGGCCAAAAGCCTGCTAGCAGCTACCCCGAGAGCCAGTCCCGCAGTGGAACCAATTATCAGAAGTACGACTGTGCGTGAGAGCGCAGCTTTCAACACCTGCATTTGTTGCGCGCCCAGAGCAACTCGTATGCCGAGTTCTCTCAGCCGCTTGCTCACGCTATAAGAGGCCATCCCAAACAGACCGGTAAGCGCGAGAATAATCGCCAGCGATCCGAAGACACTGAGAGCTACTGTGGCCGCAACCGTCGGGAGCATCATAAACCCGAGCGAATCCTGCCATGCATTGAGTGCAAAGATGGGAATGCTGCGATCGACCTGACTGATGGCTGCATGAATGGCTGGAACCATCTGTGCTGCTGGTGTGCTCGAGCGAACTACCAGCGTCGTGGCGGTATTCGGTAACTGCAGAATTGGGTAGAAGATTGCCGGTCTCTGATCTTCCACCAGAGTCTCGTATTTTCCATCTTCGACTACGCCGACGATCTCCCACGGCTTCGAACCATGTGAGTGGAACAATTTGCCAATTGCGTTTTCTGTCCCAAACAGCTTGCGCGCAAACACAGCGTTCACGATCGCGACGTTCGGCGAATTCTTATCGTCATGCCAGGTGAAGTCGCGACCGGCGAGCATTCGAGTGCCTGCGGCCGGGAAATAGCCCGGCAAAACCTGATAGTAGCTCGCATTGAATTTCCAGGTGGAGGCGCGAAACTCGGTTTCATCCGCGTTGAAGACGCCGGTGCTCGATTGATCGAGAGCAAGCGGAGTGCTGTTGCTCAATCCTGCGGCGGTGACTCCCGGCAAATGCGACACCGTATCCAGGAGCTGCTTCTGGATCGCGGGAACCTCAGCGTTGCTGTAGCCCGCCAGATGAAGATCGAAAACGGCAAGCGTAACACCCTGCGACTCAAATCCGAGCGGTGTTCTCAGTGCAGCCTGCAGCCCGCGCAGAGCGACGAAGCAGGCAGTGACCAGTAAACAGCAGACGGCGATCTGCACGCCGAGCAAAATGTCGCGGAAAGCAAATCTTGCCGCACCGATTTGCGTGCTCCCGCTGCGCAGGACGTGATTGGGATCCGTTTTCCAGATTTGTCGAACTGGCATGCATCCGAAAAGCAGGCCGGTGCCCACGGAAATCAACAATGCGAATACGTATAGCCGGGTGTCTGGCTGGACGAGAAACTGCACAGGAAAATCAGCGATAGGCCTCCAGTTGCTGATCGCAGTCAAGAGAGCCGCCGCCATCAACATGGCCAGCACGCCACCGCAAACAGCGACCACAATGGATTCGACTACAAGTTGGCGCAGAATGCGTGCGCGGCTCGATCCAATGGCCACGCGAATTGCGAGTTCGCGCGCTCGGTCGGACATCCGTGCTGCGAGGAGTCCGCCCAAATTCGTACACGCTGCAAGGAGGACGAGAGCCGCCAGCAGCATCACTCCATACATGAATCCGCGCACCGGCCCACCGAGCATGTCGCCGAGAAATCCAGGACGGCTGAGATGAAAACTCAAGTGCTCGTCGGTGTTTGGATATTCTTTGGCTAACTGCAGCCCGATCCGGTCCAAATCGGCTTCTGCCTGCGCGGGGGAAACTCCATCTTTTAATCTCCCTATGACCCAGGAGTTTTGGTTGTTGCGCCCTGTGAGCCAATCGTAGCCTTCGATTTGTGCTTCGTTCAGGATCGGCATCCACACTTCCGGCCAGAACATCTTCTCGGTGCCCTGAAAGCTGGCGGGAGCAACTCCAATTACAGTGTACGGATGCTTATTGATTCGAACCGTCTCTCCGACAATGTTCGGGTTACCGTCGAATCGCGATTTCCAGCAGCTATAGCTCAGCACGGCCACTTCGTTGGCATGGTCTCCTTTTTCGTCCGAGACCTCGAGGAGCCTCCCCAGAATGGGACGAACGGCCATCGTCCGAAAGTAGTTGCCAGTTACCTCGTATCCCCACACCGGCTGCGCCGCGCCGTTTACATCCAGTCCTACGCGCATTACGCGGGCTGCGGCGAGATCTGAAAAGACGTTGTTGCGATCACGCATATCGCGATACTGCGGAAACGAGCTATTAAGAGGATTGTTTCGCGAAACATGCTCTACCGTGAACACATGCCCCGCACGTGGCACTGGCAACGGGTTCAAGAGCAGCGAATTCAGTACACCAAAGACGACAACGTTGGCTCCGATACCGACCGCCAAGGTCAGTAATGCAGTGATCGCAAACATAGGTGATTTGAGCAACTGCCGGAATGCGTAGCGTATGTCTTGGAAAATGTTCGTCATTGTGGTCTCAAGCGTTCTATGTAAGCGGCACTTTCAGTGCCAACTGAAACTCCCGAATCCGAACCATCCCTTTGCTTAACTAAGTGCGCGATTTCTTGCAGGAACGCAAATCAAACTAGACCACCTTTCGATCGAGGGAGGGGATCAAAACTAAGCAAAAGACAGGTTGGTATTGAGATCCGCCGCGCAGAACTCCTGATTTTCAACCCTGGGGTAAGGCCGGAATTTCCATGGGGCAACGCCGAGTTTTCCACGGGGTAACCCTGAAATTTGCACGGTGTTACGTCATGATTTTCTGCGCGTACCCCAAGCTGTAGCTCCGGACCAGCAGGCGAAAGCGGCCGGTGTATTCCGAATTGGGAAACAACTCCATAGTTCTGTGCTACTGCGAAGAAGGGCGAAAGTCGAGCGAACTTTTTGCGTCGGTTACACACAATTCGATTTCAAATCGTCCCCTCATTTCACGAACCCTTTCTGAAATCTCTCACCTTGAAACCACGCGGCTATGTTCGCAATCAGACGCGAGTGTCCGAAAGCGAACAGGTGAACTCGCAAATAAACCGCTTCTTTCCGTCCCGACTGTCCCAAGAGTGCAGCATCCGAGGATTCTCCTATTGACGTTCTATATGTGGCTAACCTACGCTCCTACAGAACGTCGATAGGAGCATGCAGGTGGGACAGGAACAAACGGCG
>CAYZHX010000201.1:0-6567 GCA_964476905.1 uncultured Terriglobales bacterium | reverse complement strand
CGACCATCCACCCTTGGTAGCGGGCCTGGTAACGAGTAATTTCAAAGTTTCACAAGTGCTGAAGCGTTTCAATCCCGACTCTAGAAAAATCCACTCTGAACCGATATGAACGGAGCATGGTTGGTTTTCATTTTCGTCTTAGGGATTTCAGCCGCTATTCTGGCACTCCTGCACTGGACACGGGCAGGGGACCTGCTCCACCTGCTACTTCGCTCCCTCGCGGCTAACAATTTTAAAGAGGATCACCATGAGAATTGGGGCTTCTGCGTAGGCAATTGTGATGAACGGGATAGCTGGAATACCGATCCGTCCATTCGAGATATTGGAGAGAATGACGTTTGCAACAATCAGATGAATAACTGGTAATCCGACAAGCACGGCCCAGAACGACAAATGTGACCACAGTCGCTTCGACAAAACGATCACCGTAGTAAACACAGTTGTGGTCAAGACTGCGCCATCCTCCCACTTAGGGGAAAATCGCATCAGTTCACTGCTTGCAATTGCAGCGACTCCTACAAGGCAAACTGTTCCCCACTGCCACCAACTGATTTCATTCGTTTGCTTCATTTCGTTCACACACGTGAAATGGCGATGCGTAGTTTATTCCCCAAGGCTTTTCGCCATGGGAAACCGACGAGACTGGGTGTAGAAGGCCAAGCTGCAAAGAACATGAACCCGCTTGCGCCAGCAGGAATGATCCAGGATGCGAGCACATCGAGGATCAGGATCAGACCGGAGAGTGTCGATACTCGCCATCCGAAAGATGTGATTGGAGACGAACCATGACGCGCCTGCTTTGAGAACGGGCGAGTTCGACACACTCCGAGGACATCCTGTCTACGCGATTGCGGCAGGGATTGAGGCATTTCTGCCATTGTTCAGCTGAGGAGAATCGGCCAGGGGGCGAGCCCGGGCAAATCTGTCACTCACGGCGCTAAATTTCGGCTTCAGTTGGGTGCTGACTTCGGTTACGGCGGTCCTGGCGCTCAGCCTGCAACCTGCGGGTCTGCTGGCTGCGATAAGGATTCCGATTGCTCACTAATCGGCTTGTGAATTGATGTGAAGGACACACGTAACCCATTTCCGTTGAGACTTTGAGCCAGCAACTCTCGCAAATACACTGGTGAAATGAACAGAAACGGGCTGCAGATTCCTTGATTAAGCAATCGGAACCTCGATTCGTACCTCGAGGCCCCCATCTGCAAGGTTCACAGCATTGACGGTACCTCGGTGCAGCCGTATGACCTTATCCGTGATCGCCAGACCAAGGCCCGCTCCTCCAGATTGATCATCGCGTGCATTAGCAATGCGATAAAAGGGGCGGAAAATGTTTTGTAGTTCCTTTTCGGGAACCCCGGGGCCATGATCCCGGACTATAAGCTTGGCCGATGCCGTATCCCTTTGAAGGTTGACGTCCACCGTCGTCTCTGGCGCAGTGTACCGGACCGCGTTCAGAACGACGTTTTCTACAGCACTGCGCAGCAGCTCGGCATTGCCGCTGACGTAGACGTCTTTGTCGCCCGAAAATCGAACGCAGCGCTGTCGCTCGCGCGCAGCAAACTCCGCGTCCGACACGACATCGGCTATCAACACAGTGAGATTTAGTGATTTCATCTCCACCGAAGCCCCGGCAGCATCGAGTCTGGCGACGGTAAGAAGACGGCCGACCATTTCGCTCAAACGCTCGAAGTCTCTTTCCATTCGATCGAATGCAGGATCGTCTCCTTTACGTTCTCGCGCCAGATCCATGGCGACGATCAAGCGGGCAAGAGGCGAGCGCAGTTCGTGGGAGACATCCGAGATCAACTGCCGCTGGCTCGACACCAGACCTTCGATCCGCTCTGCCATGCTGTTGAAATCGCGAACCAACTCTCCTAGTTCGTCGCTACGCCGCTGCGCCGCGGTTGTCGCGCGCGTTCCTAACTTTCCCGTGGCAAGCTGTCGCGACGCCGCCTGCAACTGCACAATTGGTTTCGTGAGATACCGCGCCAGCAAATAGCAGATCAAACCGGAAACAGCGAACGCGACGATCCAGTGGAGAGCGAGACCCAGCGGATCGGGCCCGAAAGCCGCCCGAGGTCCCGCGGGGAGCTCGGTGGCGAATGTATAGATATCGCCATTTCTACCTGAAACGTGGAGCGCGACCCGCACAAGTCCGTAGCGAATATCGAAAGCGGAATGTCTCGGTGCGTCGGCTGTGCGCCTGATTAATGACCGAAATGACGCGCATTTCGCTCCGGCAATCACGGTTCCATTTTGGTCAAAAAGACAAGCCTGGGTGTGAGCGCTGCGAGCCAGATCATCAAGATATGCAGCAATCGCAGGCTGGCCGCCGCGCTCCATCTCCCCGACCGCAGCCTTGCCGTAAATACCGGCTGCCTCACTCAGCGCTGCGTGCCAGCGATCGGGTATGCCCCCCCGTTGCAGCACGAAGCTCAGGATGAGAGCCAAACCGGTTACGATGGCCGTGGCCCAAAACCAGAGAAAGATTTTTAAAAATAGACTGCGCATGCTTCACTTCTTTCCCGATTCGGTTCGCGGCACGAACTGATAACCGGCGCCGCGCACGGCCTTGATTCGTTCTCCCGCCGGTGACTCGCCCAATTTCTTGCGCAGGTTGCTGACATGGACGTCAATTACCCGATCGAAGGGTCCGACAACCTTCCGCCCCAAAACGGCCTCGGTCAGCTGCTCGCGCGACACTACGTGCCCCGCTTTCCTTAAGAACGCTTCCAGCAAAGAAAATTCGACGCTCGTGAGGTGCAGCTTGTGCTGGTCGATCCAGGCCTCACGGGCCGGCAGGTCGAGCAAGATGTCGCCTGCATTGAGTCGTTGAGTTGCCGCCTCGAGCGGCATCGTGCGACGCAGGACAGCACGAATGCGCGCAATCAGCTCGCGCGGGTTAAAGGGCTTGGGCAGGTAGTCGTCTGCACCGATCTCGAGTCCGAGAATTCGGTCCACATCTTCACCCCGCGCCGTGAGTATCAGCACCGGAACCCCGGACTGTGGGCGCAGATTTCTAAGCACGTCGAGACCAGTCAGTCCGGGAAGCATGAGATCCAGGATTACCAGCGCGTGTTCGCCTGAGCGTGCTCGTTCCAGCCCGCGAATGCCATCGTGTACGGCTTCGAGCGAAAACCCTTCGCTGGCGAGGCGCTCGGCAAGCACTTCGCAAAGGCCAACGTCGTCGTCCACAATGAGAATTCGTTCCATTCTGATACTCGCTTGCGCTGATGGTAACGGATGATCCGCTCGTACTGGCGATCTTTATAAAACTTTATCTGCCTGAATCAATCTTTATCGCGCTCCTTCGATCGCAGTAGTGAGATAGCTGTGAAGTTTTTTGCAAGGAGTCTCACATGAAAAGAAATCTGTATTTGGTTGGAGGGGTCCTGCTGATCGTCGCAGGAGTCGTTGGATTAGCTGGCGCGGAATTTGGAATCGGCCAGCATGGCTGGGGCTTTCACGGGCCGGGACGATTTCCTGCCGCGTTCATCGCGCATGAACTCAATCTCACCGATGCTCAGAAAACACAGATCAAAGGCATTTGGAATGCAGAGCGGCCGAGGATCACCCCGCTTCTGCACGAGCTTGTGAATGGATGCGATCAGATGTCATCTGCGAATGCCAATGGCGATTTTGATGAGACCAGGACTCGCGCGATTGCAGACAGAGAGGCGATGACCGTTTCGCAACTGTTCGTCGAAAGGGAGCGCCTCATTTCCACGATCTACAACGACGTGTTAACGCCCGAGCAGCGCGTGAAAGCAGATCAGTTGCGTGCACGCATGCATGGGCACATCGAGCAATTTCTTGATCATCTCGATCAATCCCATGACTGATGAAAGCCAATAGCCACCAACGACACAAAATGAGGCCGGGACATGAAAAGCAAATTACAGGCGAAGTACACGAATGAAACCTTCCCAAGCACAAGCGCTATTCGCGGTTCGTGGGTGCACGACTGCGAACAGGATCTGCGCTATGGGTTGAGGACGTTGCGCCGGAGTCCCGGCTTTGCCTTTGTTGCGGTTATGACGATTGCCTTGGGGATAGGCGCGAGCACTGCGGTGTTTACCGTAATCAACACCTTTTTTCTGAACTCTGTGCCGATTCCGAACCCATCGACTTTAGTTGCACTGTATGCAGTGCCGCAAGGCACAGATCCTCATGCAAACAACCCGCAACCGCTGTCGTTTCTTGATCTCGAGGATTATCAGGACAAGAACAAAGTATTTACGAGCCTGGCGGGCTACAGCTCTCCAACACCCCTCAGCTTTTCCGAAGGCAAGAACGCCGATCGTTTGTTCGCCGAACTAGTAACCGGAAATTATTTCGAAACGTTGGGAATTAGTCCCGCTTTGGGACGATTCCCAAGTGCGCAGGAAGACCGCGTCCCGGGTGGCGATCCCATTCTTGTGATCGGTTACGGAATGTGGCAGCGCCGGTTCGGAGGGGATCGTTCCGTCCTTGGTCGCGCGGTATACGTGAACGAAAGACCGTTCACGATCGTGGGCGTCGCTCCGCCTGCTTTCAAGGGCGTTAACGCGATCTTCGGCCCGGATCTATGGATCCCGAGCATGATGGCAGCGGATGTGCTCCCCGCTCCTTCGCATGATGCGCTCCATCAACGCAGTAAGCCGCTGTTCACGGGTATCGGGAGGTTACGGCCGGGAATCTCGATGGCTCAAGCCGGAGCAGATCTGAAGACCATCGCGGCTGCTCTGAGTTCAGAGTATCCGGACTCCGATACCGGTCGCACGGTTTCACTGATGACAATGTCCGATGCAGCGCTCGGTATTTATTTTCGTCAGCAAATGCTTTTTGGCAGCTTCGTTTTAGCAGCAGTGGTTGCTCTTGTGCTGCTGATTGCGTGTTCCAACGTCGCCAGTCTTCTGCTCGCGCGGGCGGCTGCCAGGCGCCAGGAGATTGCAGTTCGGCTCGCGCTGGGGGCACGGCGAGGACGCCTAATTCGGCAGCTACTCACCGAGAGCCTGCTGATTGCCGGGGTCAGTGGCGTCGCGGGTTTTGTCCTAGCAATTGCAGGAGTGCGTTTTCTGTGGTCATTTCGCCCCGCTGAGTACGCTCAGAATTTCGTCGATCTCAAGGTGAACGCGACCGTGCTCCTCTTCGCCATTGTCGTCTCCATGTTGAGCGGACTCATCTTCGGAATCGCTCCGGCTTTGGAGAGCTCGCGTCCGGGAGTGATGGAGGACTTGAAAGAAGATACGCAAGGCTCCGGACGAGGTCGGCGGGCGTTTCATTTAGGGAATGTGCTGGTCGTCGGCCAAGTGGCGCTCTCGCTGGTCTCACTTGTAATTGCCTCACTTTTTTTGCACAGCATTGCGCGCGCGACCACAATTGATCCAGGCTTCCAGACAGATCATCTCGCGCTGTTCATGCTCAATCCCGGACAAGTCGGCTACGACAAGGCCCGCAGCGAGAACTTCTATCGTGACGTTCGCAATCGCCTGGCCGCCCAATCGGGAATCGTCTCCGCATCATGGGCATCAAACTTGCCCTTGTGGGGACGTGCGGTGAACGGAATCGTAATCGAGGGCCGGGAGCAGCAGCGAAAATCCGAGGCAGTAACATCCGTCCTTAACACGATTGATACTGGTTACTTCTCTACCACCGGAATTCCGATTGTGAGCGGACGCGAGTTCACCGATGACGATCGTGAAGGCTCCTTAGCCGTTGCCATCATCAACCAGGCGATGGCGGAGCGTTACTGGCCGAAGCAGAACGCCATCGGCAAGAGATTTCGTCTGG
Source organism: uncultured Terriglobales bacterium (assembly GCA_964476905.1). Taxonomy (GTDB): domain Bacteria; phylum Acidobacteriota; class Terriglobia; order Terriglobales; family Acidobacteriaceae; genus Gp1-AA112. Next base: position 792 of record CAYZHX010000201.1, on the reverse strand, counting down.
CGGGCGAGAATGGCTATCGGCAAATCGTCGGCGTAGCGAAAAACGCGAATTATCAGACACTAGGAGAGACCCCGCGTTCCTGCATCTATATACCGCTGCGACAAAACTTCTCCGATTCGATGGTTCTGTACATTCGAACTGCCGGGAACTCTGCCCAGATGCTGGTGCCGGCAGAGCATGTGATTCATAACATCGATCCGCAAATGCCGATTCCTGACGCGAGGACGGGACGTAAGATCGTCGAGCAGGCACTTTGGGCGGCCTCCATGGGCGTCGGAATGCTCGCCCTTTTCGGAGTGATGGCACTAGGGCTGGCGAGCATCGGTCTCTATGGTTTGCTGTCTTATTCAGTCAATCAGCGGCGGCGGGAAATCAGCATCCGTATGGCGCTCGGGGCAGATCGAATGCAGGTGCTGCGACTGATCTTGCATCAAGGTCTTGGGCTAGTCTCCATTGGTGTCATCATCGGGATTGTGCTGGCGCTCTTATCTGCACACGCTCTCTCCAGCGCCCTCTATGGAGTAAGCTCAGCCGACGCAGCTAGTTTCCTGGGAGCGTCGTTCGTATTGCTTTTGATAGGTGGGCTGGCTTGTTATCTTCCGGCGCGCACAGCCAGTGAAGTAAATCCACTCTTAGGCTTACGTAGCATTTGAACCGTTAGTTTAGCCGTTTAGGTGGGGAGAACTTCTGTCCTGATGTCCCGCTGAAAGGGAATCTTGGAAGTCAGTTTCTGAAATCAGATGAGATGAGAAGACCGGTCTCCAGACGGGATGCTGTACGCTCCCAAGTTAT
>CAYZHX010000200.1:0-6647 GCA_964476905.1 uncultured Terriglobales bacterium | reverse complement strand
GGACCATGGACCCAGGGCTCCTGGTCCGCAGATCCCTTCTCCGTGTGGTCACGATCGATGGGATTGAACGCGCCAAGTTCGAGCCACTTCGTCAGCAGATCGGGCTGCGGACTGCCTTTGTAGCCGCCTATATCGGCTCCCACCATGGGAAATCCACTGATTCCCATGTTCTGCAGCATGGGAACTGAGATGCGCATGTGATTCCATGTACTTGAGTTGTCGCCTGTCCAAGTGGCGGCATAGCGCTGGCCACCGACATAGGTTGCGCGCGTAAGAACAAACGGACGCTGGTTCGGCCGCAGCTTCAGCAAACCGTCGTGGGTAGCTCGGGAGTTGAGCATGCCAAGCACGTTGTGAATCTCACGCTGAGTTGACGTGCGAGATGGCTGGCCAGGTTCTTCGATGCGATCAACCGCGTCAACGGGAATGGTTTTACTCAGCACTTCGAAAACAGCCGGTTCGTTCATGTCATTCCAAAATCCGGAAACGCCGGCTTTCACGAAGTCGGAATAGAGATTTCCCCACCAATCGCGAACTGCTTTGCGGGCGAAATCGGGAAACACGCTTTCGCCGGGCCAGACCTTGCCTACGTAATCTGTGCCGTCAGGATTCTTAATAAATGCATCGATAGCTTTTCCGGAATCATAAGGCGCGTATCCCGGCTCCTGCTTGATGTGGAGATCCGTAATGGCAATGGTGTGTACACCCTCTTTCAGGAAGTCCTGCACCATGCCGGTGAAGTTCGGGAATTTCTCCGGGTCGACGGTGAACACGCGGTTGTCGCGCTGATAGTCGATATCGGTATAGATCACGTCGAGCGGGATTTTCTTCTGCTTGAACGTCTGCACGACCTCCCGCACTCTCGATTCGGGAAAATAACTATAGCGGCACTGTTGAAATCCAAGACTCCAGAGCGGAGGCAGCGGTGCGCGGCCAACGAGCGCCGTGAATGTACTGACCACCTGCTTTGGACGAGGACCATAGATAAAGTAGTAATCCACGTCACCGCCAGCGGCTCCGAATGAGTATTCATCAGGCGATGCTTTCCCCAAATCCCAGTGCTGGCGAAAGGTGCTATCGAGAAAGATCCCGTAGCTCATACCTTTGCGCAGAGTGAGCAGAAACCCGAGCGTCTTATAAAGAGGATCAGTCGATTCCTGCCAGGCGTAAGCATCGGTATTCCACATCGTGAAGGCCCGATTACGATGATCGAGCGGGCCAGCTTTGTCGCCCAGGCCGAAGTAATGCTCGTCTTCGGGCATGATGCGATGGACGGTGAAGTCCTCGCCGCGCCAGGTGACTGATGCTGAGTCGCCAGCGATGAGGCTGCCATTGGTTGCGAGAAAAATGACGGTGGAGTTGCGACGATCCACGCGCACGTGCAGCGCTGCCGTATCAAGTTCCACGGCATCTGCAGTCTCCTGCGTCTTTGCATTGGAAGTTTGCTGCGCGCCAGCAGGAGCTGGTAGCACGGCATAGGAATACTTCGGGACAAACTCATTGGCGCGAGTGGCGCGAACGCGGATCACGTCGTCCTGCAAAGCGGTGATCTGCATTCGCCCGTTTTCGGTATCGATCTCAAGGCCCTTTCCGATCGGATGAACAGCTCGAACCGCACCAAGTGCAACTGGAGCAGTAACGCTTTCCGGGGTGGCTCGTGATTCGACCCGCGCCTGAGGTGTTCCGCTCACATTGAGTGGATTCGATGAGTTCTGGGCGCAAACAATTGGACACACGCAGAAGACAAAACCGAGGAGTCGTTTCATAGATCGTTTGTAATGCAAGAGGCGAAGGTAGGGCACAAAAATGCTGTTGTCAACGCAAAGTCAACGAGCTCTCGCTAACTACGCAGCGCGCTGCTGTCCCCCTCGCGATTGATCCAGAATCACGTTAACCGTCAGGCGCTGCTTGCCACGATAAACAACAACCTTCACTGTGTCGCCCGCGTGGTGGCTATCGAGGACGTTCTGAATATCCTGCGGTGTCTGGATGTCCTGATCGTCAATCTCAACGATAAGGTCGCCACCGGTATAAATAGGAGTGTTGCCCAGATAAGCGCGCTCACGTCCGCCATGCAAGCCGGCGCGATCGGCAGCGCCTCCGGGAACGACCTGCTGAATAAGAACTCCCGCATCCGCCGCGAGGCCCATTTCATCCGCGAGTTCAGGGCCAATGGGCAGCAGACCGGCAATTCCCAAACTGGGACGACGCACCTGACCGAATTGCACCAGATCATTCAGCACGGCCTTTGCCGAATTAATGGGAATCGCGAATCCTACGCCTGCGCTCTGCTCGGCACCGCCGGTCAGAATCATGCTGTTGATTCCGATCACCTCCCCGCGAGAGTTCAGTAGCGGCCCGCCGGAGTTGCCTGGATTTATGGCGGCATCCGTTTGAATCGCTTTATCGATCGCATTTCCTTCGGGTCCACGTACAGAGCGAATTGAGCTGATGATGCCGCGCGTCATCGTGCCGCTCAGGCCAAAGGGATTTCCGATCGCGTAAACTTTTTGCCCGACTTCAAGCGTCTTTGAATCGCCTAGGACCGCGGGCGTGAGATTTTGCGCCGGAATCTGAAGCACAGCCAAGTCTTTTTGACGATCTGAGCCAATCACGTCTGCACGATACTTTTTCTTGTTCGACAGCGTGACTTCTACTTGTCGCGCTCCAGAGATCACGTGATAGTTCGTGAGAATGTGACCTTCACTGTCGATGATGAATCCCGAGCCCTGCCCTTGCTGTGGAACGGGACCGTAAAAGAAATCGAAGGCGACCGCTGTCGACGTGATGTTCACGACTGTGGGAATCACTTTTCGATAGACACTGATATTGTTCTGCTCTTCAGGATCGAGCGGAGGCGGTGCAGCCGCCTGGGTAATTTCAATCTTTGTTGGCCGTATGACGCCGTCATTGGTGAACGGCAGATGGAATCCGGCGCCACGTCCATGGGTGGTGACGAAATAGAAGCCAAGCACAAGAGCGAGGGAAAAAATAAGAGGCCGCAATGTCTTCATAAGGAAGCTCACGATTACGAGGCAGTGGGGCGAGCTACTGCCACCATCTGGAGTTCTTTAAATATTTTATTGACCTGACGCTCGGTTTCGGCAAGAGAACCGGAATTATCGATCACATAGTCGGCCGCAGCCACTTTTTCCGATTCCGACAACTGTGCTCCAAGCCTGAGTTCCGCAGCACGTAATGCCTTTTCTACCTCTTCTTCATTCGGCGTGGAACCACCCAACACGCGTTGAGCAAATCGCTCGAGCTTCTGCTGGCGATTGCTCGTAACCACCACCAGCTTATCGAAATATTTTCCCATTCCTGCCTCAAGGATCAGTGCAGCTTCGAACATCAAAATGCCCTTCGGATCGAACTGCGTCATTTCCGCGAACCATTCGTGCATGCGCACCGTAACTGCGGGATGAACGATTGCATTTAATTCCTGGATCCGGTTGCCTTCAAAGGCTAACGCGGCAAGGCTCGAACGATTGATGGTTCCATTGCTATTGACGATGGAATCGCCAAAATGTCGCACCACTTCTTCATACACAGCCTGACCGGGCTCCATCAGTTCGTGCGCTACATTATCGGCATACATGAGGTAGGCTCCGCGCGAAGCGAACATCTCAGCGACGGATGTTTTTCCGCTGGCCAGTCCGCCCGTGAGTCCAATGCGCAGGCTCACGCAAGCCCTCGGCGCATCTTTGCCGCTTTCACGGTATTCGACATCAACATGGCGATCGTCAGCGGACCTACGCCTCCAGGAACAGGAGTAATTGCGCCTGCTACTTCCGCAACCCGGGGATGCACGTCACCGACGAGCGTTGAACCTTTCGCGGCAAACCGTTCCAGGCGCACCGGATCGTTAGAGAAAAATTGCTCGATTTTCTTTTTGTCCATAAGGCGGTTGATGCCCACGTCGATGACTGTAGCGCCTGGTTTTACCATTTCGGGAGTGACCATCGCTGCCTTGCCAATCGCGGCCACCAATATGTCTGCGGTTCGCGTATAGGACGGTAAATCAACCGTTCGGCTATGGCACGTCGTGACCGTCGCATTCTGATTGAGCAGCATCATCGCTATCGGTTTTCCGACAACGTCGCTCCGGCCCAATACCACAGCGGAGCGTCCGGCAATCTCGATTTCACTCCGCTTCAGAATTTCTATGATGCCTGCAGGCGTACAAGGTGTAAGTCCGGGACGCTGTGTAGAAAGATTCCCTACGTTTATCGGATGAAAGCCATCCACGTCTTTTTCTGGCAGCACGCCTAGCAACACGCGCTTGGCGTCAACCTGGGGTGGTAGAGGAAGCTGCACGAGGATGCCGTCAATGTCCTCGCGTACGTTGAGGGTGGAAATAAGGGCGAGCATTTCGTCGGTACTGATGCAATCAGGCGGCGTGATCTTCTCGCTGTAGATGCCCAGCTCCTCACAGGCACGCACTTTACTGCGAACATAGACTTCGGAAGCCGGATCGTTGCCGACGAGGACTGCTGCTAAGCCGGGGCGAATACCCTGCTTTGCAAGTTCTTTGATATCGGCGGCGACTTCGTCCTTGATCTTGGACGCGATGCTGTTGCCGTCAAGAATAGTGGCCAAATGTAACCGGCTCTCCTGAGGTGAGTAGAAGGATTAGTGTAAACGCGCGCTCGTCGTTTGGGAGGATACGTTGGAATACTGAAAGCGAAACGCGGTAGCCCTCCAGCTAGCTATTCCAATTGACTGGCGATTCGCTTTGCAATCGACTTCATTTGTTGCGGTGACGCGCGATATTCAAGCACCATCGAATCGAGTTCAGCGTCGTATTTCCCTTTGCGCACAATCACAGACGCGACTCCCACCTTCCCTTTCTGAGTGTTCCCGGTGAAATACGCTTCGTCGCCCAATTCGCTGAGTACTGCGACGTTCTTCTGCCCTTGCTGCAGATGACGAACCTCTTTGAGGTTCGCCCAATGGAGGTTTTCGTCCTCGAGCGACTTTCCCTGGTTGATGGTCAGGCTAAGAATTGCGGGGCCGAGGGCACCTGGCTTTGCGGTGACTTCATCATAGCGGCACACGTTCCGGTTCTTCGGAATCGATGAACGCTGCATTGGTGCGCCTTCGATACTCTGGCTGTCGACCGCGCTCAAGTACTTGCAGGCATCCACCAGGTTTGCCTGCCCCTCATCGGCATTCTGAGATGGGGCTACGGATTGCGCAGGGCTGCTGGCCTGCAATTGCTCGCTAGTGTTTTGCTTCTTGCTGCTGCACGCGGACACCATCAAGACCATGATGGTGCAGGCGAGAACCGCAAAACGAGGCAAGCGCATCCAGATCTCCTGGGCAACCTTCGAAATTATCTTGCCGAAAATGCGAATACGGTTGTGCTGTGGAAACGCTGACCCGGCTTGAGTTCAGTCGTTGGGAACTTCGGATGATTCGGCGAATCTGGAAAGTGCTGCGTCTCCAGGCAGAAGCCGCCGCGATGGACGTAGGTTTTCCCACCTTTGCCTTTCAACGTGCCATCGAGGAAATTCCCCGTGTAGAACTGCACTCCGGGTTGCGTGGTCGAGACGCGCAATACGCGACCTGTCGTCGGCTCATAAGCTTCGGCGGTATCGGTGAGCTTGCCTGCGCCTTGTGAATCGATGACCCAGTTGTGGTCGTATCCTTTTGCGATTTTGAGCTGCTCGTCGTCGGCATCGATGCGCTCACCGATGCGATGTGGCTTCAGGAAATCAAATGGAGTTCCCGCAACCGGACGCAGCTCGCCCGTAGGAATAAGCGTGGAATCGACTGGCGTGAACTTCGAAGCGTTCAGGGTGAGCTCGTGATTGAGGATGTCACCGTTGCCCTGGCCGGCGAGATTGAAATAAGAATGATTGGTAAGATTCAGAACGGTTGGCTTGTCGGTAGTCGCGGAATAGTCGATGTGCAGCGCCGAGCCGGTAAGTGTGTAGCGCACTGTCACTGACAGATTCCCAGGGTAGCCAGCCTCACCATCTTTGCTCAGGTAAGTAAGCTCCACTCCGTTGGGAATCTCTTTGCCCTTCCATACCTGATTGTTGAAACCGTGCGGGCCACCATGGAGTGAGTTCTTACCGTCGTTGGCTGGAACGTGATACTCCTTGCCTTCGAGTTTGAATTGAGCATTGGCGATTCGATTCCCATAACGGCCGATCAGCGCACCGAAAAACGGATTCCCCGGCGCATTGCTAACCTTCACATACTCATCGAGTGTGTCGAACCCGAGGACGATGTCTTCCACGTTGCCCGACTTGTCCGGTGTCTTGAGCGAGACCACGATCCCGCCATACGTCATGATTCGCGCTTCGACTTTGCCTTCGGTGAGGGTGTACACGTCGATCTGTGTACCATCCGGCATTTTGCCGAAGGGCTGTTTTGTGACGCTGGTCTTCGCTTCCAGTGTGGTAGCGCACATAGTCAAGCAAAGTAACATCCCGAATGTCGTTTTGAAAAAGAGTGGCATTAGTTTGCGCTCTCCGTAGTGGCTGAACTTCGTTTCGGTTCCGGTTTCGACTGCGAAGCTGCAACTTCGATCAGCGCCGGCAGCACATCGCCGAACGCGCCGCTGCGCTGTCCAAAGTCGAAATAAAGTCTGCTGTAGAGCTTGTACAGACGCTCATAAACCGGCTGCTCGCTGCGAT
>CAYZHX010000199.1:3636-6673 GCA_964476905.1 uncultured Terriglobales bacterium | reverse complement strand
CCCGGTTTATTCCGGTTCCGGTTTATTGTCCCCGGTTTATTTGGCGTCTAGAGTCTTTCCCGTTTCGCTCTTGCGAAGCGCTTCATTCGTCCACCACTGCGTCGATCTTGTCACGATCGCCAAATACTATTTGCAATCTGCCAGTTCTTCCAACAAGTAATACACTTCACCGAAATCCTCCAGGTGCCGCACCTCGAAGCCTCTGCGTTCGAGCACGCGCCGGAGTTTCAGATTGGGCTTAGCGCAGGAGACGGCATGCACGATCCACTCAATGCCAGAGAGTTTTCGCAGGGTTGCATATCGTTTGGCCAGTGAAGCCAGCGACATCAGAATGCCTTCGCCGCCGCCCTCAATTTGCGCTAGTTCGACGACAAGATAGTTGCTCGCAACTTTGAAAGATCCCAGGAGCTGAGCCGATCCGACTCGGCAAACCAGCGGTTCACCCAGCAAAACCAGCTGTTCCAGATGCTCCTGGGGAAGCCTAAGAATCTCTTCTTCTCGAAGTCCTTCAAAGAGCACTTCGCGTTGCGACACGACAAACCTCCCGCCACAATTTAACCTACAAGCTCGAATGTTGGATATCACTTCAACGCAATTCCAGACTTCTCTGGCCGACACGGTCGCGTGGGATGAGTGTCGCGCCTCCGGCGCTCGGGTCTGAACTCCAAGGTCCCCACACCTTCCGGTGTGGGCTCACATCCGGCCAGCCGGGCCTATGGCCCTCTGATTTCCGCAGCTGCGCGAACTGGCCATCTTCGTTAACGCCGAATTTCCTCAGATGCAAACAATCCTCCTTTACTGGTAACGTGCGCAGCGCTGGATGAGACCTCACTTGACTATCATGGGTGCGTCCACTGAAAGGAAATCGGATGCCACATCGGGAACGGCACCGCAGCGAAAGGATCGGATGGCTGCGCGCCGCCGTCTTAGGCGCGGATGACGGCATTGTGTCTACCGCGAGCCTCGTAATTGGCGTTGCCGCAGCAGGCTCTCCACGTCACGAAATTTTGCTTGCCGGCATCGCGGGCCTTGTCGCCGGTTCTTTCTCCATGGCGGCAGGCGAGTACGTTTCGGTGAGTTCGCAGGCTGATACTGAAAGAGCTGATTTGGCCGTTGAAAAAATGGAATTGAAGAAGAATCGGCCAGCGGAAGAAGAGGAGCTCGCTGATATTTACGTTGAGCGCGGCCTGGATCGGGAACTTGCGCGCACCGTTGCTCTGCAATTGATGGCGCACGATGCACTTGCCGCTCACGCGCGCGATGAACTGGGTATAACGGAGCAAATGACCGCTCGTCCGCTGCAAGCAGCGGGTGCTTCGGCGGCGACCTTCGCTGTCGGAGCAGGCTTACCGCTGCTGGTCGTCGTCCTCGCCCCGCTCGGTGGTCTTGTAATCGCAGTTTCCGCAGCTTCCCTGGTGTGCCTGGCCGCGCTGGGCGCTCTCGCTGCTCGCACTGGCGGCGCCTCGCCATGGATTGGGAGTGGGCGAGTCGCATTCTGGGGTGCACTCGCGATGGCAGCCACAGCGGGAGTCGGGAAGCTATTCGGAACTACGGTTGGTTAGTAAGCGGCGGTGTCGCTTGGAACTTTTGCATGAGCGTAGAAAGACGTACTGCCTGCAAATCCTGAAGGGTCGCATTCGCAATCATGAGAGGTAGTTATGGAAGTCTCGGTAGAACATCTGGGTGGCGTTCAATTCGAAATCACGGCGCGTCAGCACTCCATCACATGCGATCAGCCGTTGGAAGATGGCGGTTACGACGAAGGTATGACACCGCCGGAGCTTCTGCTGGCATCGCTTGGTTCCTGCGTCGGTTTTTATGTAGCGATGTACCTCAAGAAACACAAGCTCTCAACTGAAGGCACCCGCGTTCACGTCAGTGCCGAAAAAGCTAAGGCTCCGCCACGCATGGAGAATTTCCGCATCAGAGTGGAGGTTCCTGCTGAGTTCAACGAGGATCAGAAAAGAGGCATTGAAGATGCCGCCCACCGTTGCCTGATTCATAACACCCTGCTGCATGCCCCGAAAATTAGCCTGGAAGTTCAGAGCGTCGCTCTCGCCCATTCCTGACTATTGCACGGAAACGCAGAACCTGCGCGGCAAGCCCGGGCTCCTTGTGATCCAAAATACGTCTTCGGGTGAGTACCGCGCCTACGGCACTCGATGTTTACTCCCTATCCCCACACTTCCGGTGTGGGCTGACATTTAGCCAGCCGGGCCTACGGCCCTATCACTTCGCGGTTCCGATCGACATCTACTTGCTCGAGAGTGTTCCACCGAGAACTCGTCAAGGTCGGGAAGCGAGATCGTACGAACACTCTTGACCACCTCGGCAAGATTTCCGCAACTTGGTTCAGCGCTATCCCACACTGCGCTAATATCGAAGCCTCATGTGCGGACGGTACCGGCTAACGCGGGCAGACAGACTGGCTGAGAAGTTTGAGGCGGTTTACGGTAGCGATGATCTCGATCTGACGCCGCGCTACAACATCGCGCCGACTCAGCCGGTGCTGGTCGTGCGGGCGAACAATGGTCGGCGAGAGATCTCCTCGATGCGTTGGGGCCTGATTCCGTCCTGGGCGAAGGACGCTTCTGCGGCGCAGATCAATGCCAGAAGCGAAACGCTCCTCGAGAAGCCGGCTTTCCGCGAGAGTTTTGAGCGGCGTCGCTGTCTTATTCCTGCAGATGGTTTTTACGAATGGAAGCGCACCGGCAGCGCTAAGCAGCCGTTTCATTTTGGGATGAAGGATGATTCTCTGTTTGCCTTCGCCGGCATATGGGACAGGTGGAAGCAGCCGCGTGGTCTGGAAATCGAATCGTGCGCGATTCTGACAACCACTCCAAATGAGTTGCTCAACGATGTACACGACCGCATGCCGGCGATTTTGAGGCCAGAACATTACGATGCCTGGTTAACCGCTCCATTCCCGGAAGTTCACCGTCACGCGGAGCTGCTTCGTCCCTTCGACGCGGCTTTGATGAGGCGCATCCTGGTTGGCACATTTGTGAATGATCCGTGGAACGACTCGCCGGAGTGC
>CAYZHX010000199.1:0-3536 GCA_964476905.1 uncultured Terriglobales bacterium | reverse complement strand
ATCGCGAACATGATGGAACTGAGCTCAATTCCTCAATCGAGTTTCGACGCGGTGATTTGTATTGACAACTCGCTTCCGCATCTGGAAACCAATCAGGAGTTGTTGCAGGCCGCTCAGCAAGCACAAGGGAAACTTCGGCCAGGCGGCTGTTTCATTGGCAGCATTCGCGACTACGATCGATTGATTGTAGAAAGACCGACAGCGCAGCCGCCGAGCTTTTATTCGGACAACGGTAGCAGGCGCATTGTTTTTCAGATCTGGGACTGGCTCGATGAGCGCCGCTATCGCTTTCACCTGTACATCACGCGCAACACTGGATCAGCGTGGCACACGCTCCATTTCACCTCCGTGTATCGTGCAGTGCTTCGAAGTGAGCTTCAAGACATTCTTGTGCAGGCAGGATTCACTAACGTTCAATGGCTGTCACCATCCGAGAGCGGCTTTTATCAATTAATTTTTGTTGCGCACCGTAGTTGTTGAACTCGGGCGATAGTTTTGCGGAATGCCTAGGATTCTAACTGTGGAACTGCCCATACCATGGGTGTTGAAGGGTTGGCAGGTAGGGCCAGTCCTCTTTGCGGGGCAAAGACTTTCGCGCTGCTTGGCACTCAGCCTCCGTAAGAAACATTCCCCCAAGGTCGTTGCCGCCATTAATCGCATACAGACGGTACTCGGATTTCTCAAGTTGGTCATTGACGATCTTAAAAAAGGCGTGCGTTGCTCTTCCCCAGCTTTCACCTTCATCGTTCGGCAGCTCGGGTGAGTAAATCGGATATTCTTGTCCACGACATTTGACTGTATAACTCGGTTCGTCATCATCTACGACCTCTTGAATGTCAGCAGGCTGCGCCACGTATTGAGAAAGAGTCTCTCGAACGGCATCATAAGCCTGCAGAATTCCGCCCTCAGCGAGGTCCTCCGAATCAAGCAAGTGCATTTTGCTGTAATCGAGCTTAGACATTCTGTTTTCTCACCACAGAGGTCGTTAGGCGGTAACAGACGTGCACTCAGAACGCCGGCTTCCTCCGCTGCGCGCATACAGGCCTTGCTATTGTAGTGGGGAATGATCGTCGCACTCGAAACGAAGCGCCTTTTCTTGCGCCCGCTTCAGCTTGCCGATGCAGCGGACGCGGAAGAGCTCTTCCCGGATTGGGAGATTGTCAAATTTCTTAACGCCGGGGTTCCATGGCCGTGGCCCAAAGGTCTGGCGTTTGCGCAGTATCGCGACGTCATCCTGCCGGCGATGGAGCGTGGCGAAGAGTGGCATTGGAGCCTGCGCCTGAAGCAATCGCCCGAGCGCATGATTGGCAAGATCAGCCTTCACAAAAATGAGTCAGATAATCGTGGCTACTGGTTGGGGCTGCTGTGGCAGGGCCGGGGACTCATGACCGAGGCCGTCGCCGCAGTGAACGACTATTGGTTCGATGTTCTTGGCTTCAAAGTCTTGCGCGCTCCCAAGGCAGTCGCCAACATCGCTTCCAGGAGAATCTCGGAGAAGACGGGCATGCGTCTGATTGCGACTCTCGAACGTGACTACGTCTCCGGCCGGCTTCCAGCCGAGATATGGGAGATCACGGCTGAAGAATGGCGCAATTGGAAAAAGAAGATGGCCGTTGCTCGCCGACCAGGCGAACAGACCGGGTGAAATTAACCGTCTTCTTTCTGGTTATGCACGCGAGGGGGCACTACGTTCTCTTTAGGGTTCTTTGTTCGATGCGGTCTCGTTCGGATAGTTGAAGAAGAGCTGATTGCCGTCGGGATCATCGACCACCAGGAGCCGATAGCCCCAGCGGCCGTCTTTGACCGGAGCGCCCTTGGTTTCGAGTTCTGTCCGCAGCGCATCGAGTGCCCCGACCGCGGCCTCGTGGGTCGCCGGCTCGACGTTCAGGGAGATGAACATGAGCCCTTTGCCGACTTTCTCGGGCCACTGGCTCGAAAGAATGAGCGCACATCCTTGCCGATCGACCTGTGCGACATGCGCACGACCGTCCTCGTCGTAACGCCACGGGCTTGTGAAGCCGAGTCGGTCAACGTAAAAGCGGAGCGAAGCTTCAACATCCTTGACGTGCAAGACGGGGCGCGCGAACCACTCTGTCATACGCTATTTATCCTCGAAGAAAGACTACTTCTTCCAAGATAGGGTTCAAAACCGGAGTAGTCCTGAGTTCTGGCAGCGTTTTGAAGGCAGTTGATTTCAACCCAATGCTGGTACTTAACTCGCCGGCTCAAGCTGACTCCTCTTGCCAATCAGCCGGAGGCAGGGAGACTCCCCAAATGTTCTGGGGATGGTCAAGTCCGATCCCGAACTCCAATGGTTGGTCACGAGCCGCAAGCACGACCCTGCCTTCAGCGGACTTACCCGTCAGCTCTACATGGATCGTGATATGTGCTCCGAGTTGTAGCGGGGTAGAAGTTCTCACTAAAGCACCGTGCATGTTGACGACGATGGTCTCTCCATCGCACGACATTCCCGTACTATGCACCTCAATGTGGATGCGAATGGGTACGCGCGTACTGCGGCGAGGTTCACTTCGTGTTGTCATTCATTCGTCGGGTCCGCGTGGTCCCGGATGGAATGAACTCTAAACCTTCTTCGACGAAATCGTAATTCGACAGTTACACGGTTCTGATTACCTCTCGTGAGTGCAGTGGGGACTGCGAGGGAAATAATGGAGTCGGGACTGTGCACTTCGTGATTAGCCGCAAAAAGCGAAGGCCACCGCAATGCGGAGGCCTTCACTCGGGGGAGGGCTACTAAGTCAGGAATTTGCTGCGATCGGCTGCCGCTCCTCGACGACGCCAGGACGCTCGCCCAGGAAGAACTTAATTTTTTCAATTAGCGCAGGGAAGAGATCTTCTTTTTGCAGACAGGCGGCGACATCTTTTCCGCCGTCCACAGGACCATAACCAGTCACGATAATGACCGGAGTATTTGGACTCTTCTCGCGAACCTTATGCGCGAGTTCGATGCCATTCATGCCTTCCATGCGGAAATCGGTGACGAGGATATCGAAATCCTGCTGGTCGAATTTCTCCAGTGCTTCTTTGGCGCTGTACGCGCTCACTGCCTTGTAGCCCTGCATTTCGAGGATCTCGCAGCTTAACCGAGCCAGCACTTCGTGGTCGTCCACAAACAGGATGGCTTTCACCATTGCACCTCTTCCACGATTCCTACTTTACTTGATAGCTGACGTCTATGACTGCGCGTTATGAAGCGACAACACCTATGACGGGAAAAGAAGACACGTCAAACTTGCGGAGTTAGTTGCTAATGTTGGGCAGAAGGATGCCTGAGGTTCGTGATTCCGCTCCCGAAAGACCCGTGCCGGCGTGCCCAACATTGTCGTAAGCTTTTATTACTCAATAGTTTACGTCGAATGATTCAGGTCGAAAACTCTTCGCGTTGCCGCTAATTCAAGGCTGTGCTACCGTCAAGAATGTCGCGCCTTCGGGCGGTTAGCTCAGCTGGTTAGAGCGCCTGCCTTACAAGCAGGAGGTCGCAGGTTCGAGTCCTGCACTGCCCACCATCCTTCTAA
>CAYZHX010000198.1:0-6743 GCA_964476905.1 uncultured Terriglobales bacterium | reverse complement strand
AGCGGAGTCCAGAAGCGAGGAGCGTTCTCGGTGTCCTCGATTGGATATTGGTACCTTGTCGGCATCACCCCAATCACTTTGTAAGCCGCGCCGTTAAGGGTGATGTCTTTGCCCACAATTCCCGGATCGGAATTGAATTGACTGCGCCAGAAGTTCTCACTGAGAATTACGACGTAGTTATGTCCGGGCTGATCGTCGTCTGGATTAAATGTTCTGCCGAGTATCGGCTGCGCCTGCAGAACCGAGAAGAAGTTATATGAGACGCGGCGCGCAACCACCGAGCGTGGTTCCCCAGCTCCAGTCAAGTTGAAGTTCCCCCCTCCAACTAGCGAAATGCCTTCGAACACGTCGTTCTGCGCCTGCCAATCGAGAAAGTTCGCCGGCGAGACCGAGAAGCGCGTCAAGCCGGGAAAGCTCGATTGCGGAGGCGTGTGCCAGATATGTACGAGCTGCTCTGGTTGCGGGAACGCGAGCGGCTTGAGCAGCACGGTATTAACGACACTGAAAATCGCCGTGTTTGCGCCAATACCAAGCGCTAAAACCATGATGGCGGCGAAAGCGAATCCGGGGCTCTTGCGGATCAAACGGGCTGCGAAGCGAAGGTCCTGAAGAAGGTTCGACATGTGAGATCTCAGAGGGGTTAGACGATGATTGAATGATGCTGTTAGCAACACAACCGGCGCGGTTCCGTCACTCTAAGAACATGCAATCGCCATATGAGAAGAACCGATACTTCTCATCGACGGCGTGGCGATACCCTTCGAGCACTCGCTCCCGTCCCGCAAATGCCGATACCAGCATAAGCAGGGAAGAGCGCGGCAGGTGAAAATTCGTGAGCAGCGCGCCAACTACTTGGAATCGAAAGCCCGGATATATAAAGATGCTGGTCTCGCCCTCACCAAGGCGGACCTTTCCCGATTCGAATGCAGCATGCTCCAGAGTTCGAACGACCGTTGTCCCCGCTGCGACGACTCTGCGTTTCTCCTCCAAAGCGCGATTGATGGCAGCGGCTGTCTCTGAGCGGACGCTAAAGCTCTCGACATGCAGCTTATTCGCTTCAACACGCTCTTCGCGCAATGGCTGAAAAGTTCCGAGCCCCACATGCAGCGTGACTTCCACGATCTCAACTCCGCGGGCACGGATTTCCTCGAGTATCTGCGGGGTGAAATGAAGTCCGGCAGTAGGCGCTGCGGCCGATCCGCGATTTCGCGCAAAGACGGTCTGATAGCGTTCATGATCAGTGGCTTCATCGTCGCGGCTTATATATGGGGGAAGAGGAACGTGGCCGATGCGATCAACGCGCTCGAAAAAATTCGGCACAGACTCAAATCGCAAACGCCTCTCGCCATACTCACCTCGCCCGATAATTTCCGCCTCAAGCAACGGCTCACCTTTTTCATCGCCGAAGCGCAGCACTTCTCCAATGCCGAGTTTGCGGCCTGGTCGCACCAGTGCCTCCCATTCATCTTTTCCCAGCGCGCGCGTTAGCAAGACTTCGACCTCACCTTGTAGGAATTCGCGCGAAGCAGGATTGCGTGGGCTCAAGGGCTGAGCACGTGCGCCGGAACGATGCCCAAACAGCCGCGCGGGGAAGACGCGGCTGTTGTTCAGAACGAGAACATCGCCGTGATGCAGATGAGCAGGAAAATTCTTGAAAAGATCGTCTTTGACGGTGTCGCTCTTCCGACTGAGTACGAGCATCCGCGACGCCGAGCGATCGGCGAGAGGCTCTTGAGCGATGAGTTCTGGCGGAAGATGAAAATCGAAGTCGGAGACTAGCACGGGTTAGTTTGCGAGTAGAGAATCGAACAGGAAAGAACGCACTAAGCCATTTTACGAGGCCATTCCGCGCGAGATGAAGTGAGGTTCGTATTGGGGACGGCTTGAGCGAAGCGGAGCCGTGCCATCAAATTAGCAAGATCCTCGGCTTTAGCCGCTGCGGACAGCACTTCGGTTTGGCCATGACAAACCACCTTGGGAATTGCTCGATTCGAACAGGAGTGAAAACTCCTGCCAGCGGCTGAAGCCGAATCACGAAACTCCAACGGCACGGCTCCGCTTCGCTCAAGCCGTGCCCCGATACGAACCAAGTGAGAAGAAAGGATTACTACCAACCTATTTCCACTTTCCTACACCAACTCTCTAACCCGATCTTCAACCATATTTTCCCAGGCGATCTTGCCACGGTTGGGTTCGCCGCGCAGCAGTGATTCAGCAAACTTCGCGGCCTGCTCGGCTTTGATCTTTCCGGGCATCGGGGCGGTGAATGGATCGACGACGGCTTCGATTAACACGGGACCATCGACTTTGAGCGCCTCGTCGAGGATCGATCCGCAGCGCTTTGGATCTTCGATGGTGTAACCGGTTCCGCCGCAAGCTCGAGCGAAGGCAGCGAAATCAATTGGATGCAAATCAACGCCGTATTCCGGATTACCGAGAAATACCATCTGCTCCCACTTGATCTGCCCCAATACGTTGTTCTTGATCACGACGACACGAATCGGAAGCTGGTACTTAACGGCGGTCACGAAATCCGCCATCAGCATGGAGAATCCGCCGTCGCCGACGAAGGCGAAGACTGGCCGATCCGGATGTGCTGCTGCTGCAGCAATGGCATAGGGCAATCCGCAAGCCATTGTCGCCAGATTCCCAGAACAGGAATGCATCTGACCGCGTTTAGCGGGAATGTGACGCGCCCACCAGGTGGTAATAGTGCCGCTGTCCGAGGTGACGATCGCATTTGAAGGCAGGCGTTTGCCCAACTCGTGAGCGATCACTTGCGGACGCATCGGCTTGTCCTTAATCGTGGCGCGCTCGTGCATCAGCTTGTTCCATTCCTTCATCCCTTTTTGAGCCTTCTGCAGGAAACTGCGATCGGACTTGCGCTTGAGCAGCTTATTCAATTCAGCCAGAGAATTAGCGCTATCTCCGACCATCCCAACTTCTACTGGATAGCGCAATCCAATGCGCTTGGGATCGAGATCGATTTGAATCGCCTTCACCTCTCCCGGTTTGGGATAGAACTCTAGATACGGGAAAGACGTGCCGACGATGAGCAGCGTGTCGCAGTTTTCCAGCGCTTCCTGTGACGGCTTCGTACCAAGCAGGCCGATGCCGCCCGTTGTATAAGGACTGTCATCCGGAACGCAGGCCTTTCCGAGCAGCGGCTTGATGATCGGCGCCGCGAGCAGCTCGGCAGCTTCCTCGAGTTCGTCGGTCGCGTGCAGCGCACCCTGGCCGGCCATGATGGCCACGCGCTTACCCTTGTTGAGAATCTGTGCAGCCGCTCTCAGATCGGCTTCCATTGGCAGGCGTGCGCTGCGCGAGTAGATGTCCATCGAGTGATGCTTGATATTGCGCTTCGAGCGCTCTTCGTGGGAGATGTCCTGAATGTCGCTGGGAATCGTTATATGCGAGACGCCGCGATACGCAAGTGCCGTCCGCACCGCGAGATCGACCGTTCCAACCACATGCGAGGGTCCCATGATGCGATTGTTGTAAACCGTCACATCCATGAACAGCTTGTCGAGCTCGACATCCTGCTGCGTGTGCGTGTTGATCAGGTCGTGATACGCCAATCCGGTGATGGCGAGCACTGGTTGTGAATCCAGCTTGGCGTCGTATAGCCCATTCAGCAGATGGATTCCGCCTGGTCCCGACGTGGCAAGACACGCTCCGATTCTGCCGGTGAACTTCGCATAGCCGCACGCCATGAAAGCGGCCGACTCTTCGTGACGCGCCTGAATGAAGCGGATGTGCTCCTGGCGCTGGCGCAGCGCTTCCATGATGCCGTTGATTCCATCGCCGGGAATTCCAAAGATTGTGTCCACGCCCCACTCGATCAGCCGATCGATCAGAATCGCTGCCGCCGTCTTTGCCATGAAGCCCCTCCTGATGGGTGAGATGCGAGGCGGCGGCGGTACGTGGTCACGGGGAGGACGTGAGATGCAACCTCGATACACAGGCCAAAATGGTGGCATCTTACCGATGGTGACGCTTGCAATGCCGGGGAGAGTTCCGTGACCCAGCTCATCATCCGATTCATCGTTGGTGGGCTTTTCGTTTCGGCGTTTGCCTTAATTGGATCAATGCTGAAGCCGAAGAGTTTTGCTGGATTATTCGGAGCTGCTCCTTCGGTTGCGCTCGCAACTTTGGCACTCACGATTTCCAAAAACGGAAAGGCATATGCAGCCATTGAAGCGCGTTCCATGGTGGCCGGAGCTGCTGCTCTGCTTATCTACTGCATTGTCGTATTGCATCTGCTGAAACGCACGCGGATGCGTACCCTGGCCGCCGCTAGCTCTGCCTTAATTGTGTGGCTGGGAGTTGCAATTGCTCTCTGGTGGGGATTTCTGAGTTGAATAAGCTCGGAATCAAATTCCATTTCGGCTCGCTCAAGACCACTTCATGGTGGGAGCACGCGATTCGCTTCGTCTTCGGCGGAGCCATCACCGTAATCGCCGGCTTACTCGCAAAAAAGTATGGTCCCGCTTTTGGCGGGCTGTTTCTGGCTTTCCCTGCGATCTTCCCCGCAAGCGCCACCATGCTGGAACGCCACGAACGCATTGAAAAGGAGCAAAAGGGTGTGAATCCCGGCAATCGCGGATGCGATGCAGCAGCTCTCGATGCCCGAGGCGCCGCAATGGGGAGTCTAGCTTTGATGATCTTCGCGGTATTTGTCTGGCTACTGCTTCCCGCCAAGTTGGGTTGGATGATCGCGGTAGCCGGAGCATTGTGGTTAGTAGCGGCGGCTGCGTTCTGGGCGATGCGCAAATACCGCCGCCGCATCGCCGGAATCTTCACAGCGAAGCAGGCGAAATCTTCTGCGCTGCTGTAGCAGATCAGAGCTGCAGGATCCTACCGCTTGCCTCCCTGCACCGCATTCAGACACTTTGCGTACAGTTCAAGCAATTGTGTGGCTTGGTCTTCGGGCTTGGCCGGGTTTGCTCCAGTAAATCCCGGTGTGCTGGCTGGACGACCGTATTGGGTAGCGGAGGCGATGAACTTCATCATGTCGAGCGCGATGTCTTCGTTGCGGCGTGAACCAATGACCGCTGGCATTCCTTCCATGAACACTTCTCCTCAAAAAAGACGTAGCAAATTCGATGCTACCACGCGTAAAAGTTCACACTCACCCTCGACCATCGCCAGATTTTCCTGAATACTGAGGATGAATTCTCGACCAACGATCCGACAGAACAATGCGCCGAGCGCTGCTCATCTACAACCTCTTCTCCGGATTCCACAGGCATCGACGGCAACAAGAAATCGACGCTGCAGTGCAGGAGCTTCGTCGCGCTGGAGTCGACGCCGAGAGCGTCGCATCTCAAGGTCCGGCGCAGGCCGGCGCCCAGGCGCAAGAAGCCATTGCCGCCGGTTACGACACAATCGTTGCGTGCGGTGGCGATGGGACCGTTCATGAAGTCTTGCAGGGAATGGTAGGGCAAAATGCAACTCTCGGCCTGCTTCCATTAGGTACGGCAAATGCGCTCGCGGCAGATCTGAAGATTCCGCGCGATCCCGTGCTTGCCATTCGGCAGCAGCTCCGGTACTCGCCGCGCACGATCGCTGCTGGAATGATCGAACACTGCGACTCGAACCCGAAATTGAAGCGTTACTTCACCGTCATGGCGGGAGTCGGGCCCGATGCGCTGCTCGTCTACACACTCTCAGCCGAAGCAAAGGCTCGGTGGGGGGTGGCCGCTTATGTTGGCAACGCTTTCTGGGAGTATTTGCGCTATCGCCATGCGCCATTCTCAGTGAGCATCACGGATTCAGCCGGAGGAACCGAGGTGCTTGAGTCGGCGCAGATCATGGCTGTTCGCATCCACAACTTCGGCGGTCCGCTCAAGAGATTCGCCCGAGGCGCAGACTTGAGCCGAAACGATCTGCGCGTCATTGTATTTCGCGGGCGAGTGCGGTTTTCCTATCCCGCATATCTGCTGTCCGCCCTCTTTGGATTGCAGGTTCGCGTTCCAGGCGTAGAGCTGATCGATGCCAACCAAGTCATCTGTAGGGCACTGCCGGGGCGTGAGGATCGCAGCATTTATTGTGAAGCCGACGGCGAATGTCTGTGGCAATTACCGGTGCGCCTGTCGATCGTTCCTAACGCTTTCCGGCTCCTGATGCCGTAAGCGCATCTACCCTCGAATCTGACGCTTACGCCTGCTTTCTTGCGCCTATAGGCACGTACTTAGCTGCGCAATTTCCGCCCCAGAAACTATTTGACAGGCGCGGGTTGTATATTTATACATATAGATGCATATTCATGCATCATGTCCAAGCTCACGAGGCAGCAATTGATATTGCAGCTTATTGAAAACGGGAACGTAGCGAGCCAGGAGGACCTCCGGCGAGGGTTGGTGCGTCATGGGCAAAAGGTCACCCAGGCAACGCTCTCCCGCGACATTCATGAGCTTGGAATCGTGAAGACCGCGAACGGCTATGCTCGCGCGAACGACGTGAACGCAGAAGTGGCTCTTCCCGCAGCAGAGCGGCTGGTGCGCGAATTCGTGCTCAGCGTGCGCGAGGCGCAGAACCAGCTTGTGATCAAGACCAGCGTTGGCAGCGCGCAACCCGTAGCCGCCGCGCTCGACGCCGAAGGCTGGGAAGAGATGCTGGGGACCATCGCGGGCGACGACACCATCCTCATTATTTGCGAGAACAGCCGCGATGCCGAGCGCGTCGTCGGCCGCATACGGGAGATGCTTGCTTAATGGGACAGCAACTCCAAACCGCGGTCG
>CAYZHX010000197.1:3788-6768 GCA_964476905.1 uncultured Terriglobales bacterium | reverse complement strand
GTTGGCGAAACTCCCATGCTGCATCTTCGGCGCATCGCTCCCGCGGGCAGCGCCGATATCTACGCCAAGCTCGAATACCTGAATCCGGGCGGTAGCGTGAAGGATCGTGCGGCGATTGGGATGATCAGCCGCGCCGAACGCGAAGGCAAACTCCAAAAAGGCAGCACCATCATTGAAGCGACCGCCGGAAACACCGGCATTGGGTTATCGCTGATCGGAGTGAACAAAGGCTATCGTGTGATAGTCGTAGTCCCGGAACGGTTCTCAGAAGAGAAGGTCAAAGTTATGGGCGCGCTGGGAGCCGAGGTCATTCGCACTCCCGACGCCGAAGGCATGCAAGGAGCCATCGCCAAAGCTCGCGAGATCGCCGCAGGAATTCCCAATTCGTTCATTGCCCTGCAATTCGAGAATCCAGCGAATCCTGAGTTCCACTATGAAACTACCGCGCAAGAGATTTACGAGCAAATGCAAGGCCGTCTGGATGCTATTGCGATTGGCGTTGGAACCGGCGGAACGTTCTCAGGCGTAGCGCGGTTCTTGAAACAGAAGAATCCGAAGATTCACGCTGTCGCGGTAGAAACGCAAGGCTCAGTCCTGCAAGGCGGCGCACCTGGACAGCACAAAGTCGAAGGCATCGGCGTCAGTTTCATCCCGAAGACGTTCAAACGAGAGTACTGCGACGAGATCATCATGGTCTCCGACGAGGATGCATTCAACACCGTCCGCGACCTCGCGCGAAAGGAAGGCGTGCTAGGCGGCTCCAGCGCCGGAGCAAACGTCTGGGCAGCGATTCAAATTGCGAAGCGCCTGGGACCAGGCAAGCGCGTGGTGACCGTGATTCCGGATGCTGCGGAGCGGTATCTGTCCAAGAATATCTTCGAAGGCGGAAGCTAAGAGATCGGGCGATCGCGCCATTCCAGGGATCCGCGTCGGATCGGCGAAGTCCGCGTCGCGTTTTGAAGTTGCTGTTTGCTTTTCACTTCACCCAATCACTCGATTCCAAACTGCTATCCTCGATGTAATGATCAAATCAAATTCTGGTTTCGCCACTCGCGCCATTCACATTGGACAAGAGCCAGACCCTTCGACCGGTGCCGTCACAGTTCCGATCTTCGCGACCTCTACCTACGTTCAGGAAGAGATTGGAAAGAACAAAGGATACGAGTACGCCCGCGTGTCGAATCCGACGCGTACACGTCTTGAAGAGAACCTGGCGGCGCTTGAAGGAGGAACATCATCCCACGTTTTCGCCAGCGGCATGGCCGCAATCACAGCAATGCTCACGATGATGAAGTCCGGCGATCACATCGTTTGTGGTTCAAATGTTTACGGAGGCGTGCCGCGTCTGTTTAACCAGGTGCTAGTCAATTACGGACTGGAATTTACTTACGTTGATACGTCGGAAGCCAAAGCGGTCGAGCAAGCACTCCGTCCCAATACGAAACTCGTGCACATCGAAACGCCAACCAATCCGTTGATGACTGTCACAGACATCGCGGCCGTCGCGAAGATCGCGCACGCACACGGAGCGGAGCTCTCAGTGGACAACACTTTCATGTCGCCGTACTTCCAGAAGCCAATCGCGCTGGGCGCCGACATTGTAATGCACTCAACGACCAAGTTCCTGAATGGGCACAGCGACGGTCTTGGCGGGGTGCTCGTCTGCACGAAACCGAAGCACAAAGAAACATTCGCATTTGTTCAGAAGTGCACTGGTGGAATTCTTTCTCCGTTCGAGTGCTGGCTGGTTTTACGCGGCGTGAAGACGCTTGCCGTCCGAATGGAGCAGCACGATCGCAATGGAAGGCAAGTAGCTGATTTTCTGAGTCGGAACAAGAAAGTAAAGAAGGTGTTCTATCCAGGCCTGCCGGATCACCAGCAGCATGAACTTGCAAAAAAACAAATGTCAGGTTTCGGCTCGATGATCACGTTCGAGACCGGCTCGTTTGAGAACGCGCAAAAGATGCTGCGTAAAGTGCGCGTGTGCTCCTTAGGCGAATCTCTGGGTGGAGTAGAAACGCTGATCTCTCATCCCGCGACGATGACCCATGCTGCCCTGGGGGAACAAGGCCGCGCCGCGATCGGACTCACCGACGGCATGGTTCGCATCTCCGTCGGCATCGAAGACGTTGACGACATCATTGCCGATTTAGACCAGGCGCTTGCAGCCATTTAGTGACTGGCTTCGATGTGCTGCTCCGAATGCCTGGAGATGTCTTAATGCCATGGTTTGCGAGCCATCAGTCACTTGTAAATCACATAATCGCGAAATAAACAAAGCCTCCGCTTACGCGGAGGCTTTTGTGCGTCGGCAGTGAATTATCCACGTTTACGCTTGTTGTGCTTGTCTTTGTAGATCTGCTTGGAAAGCTGGTTCTGCTGTTGGTTGAGGGTCTTGCGGTCTTGCTTGGTCAGCTTGCCGTGGTCCATCTTGCGCATGTCTCGCTCTTCCTGATTCAGCGCGTGTTCTTTCTTTTCCAGGTTGCGGGTTTCATGCTTCGTAAGTTGGCCGCTCTTCACGCCCTGATGAATCCGATCCTGCTGATTTTCTTTGCGCTGACGGATGGTTGGCTTTTTGTCATCGCTATCGGTTCTGGCGAAGCATGTTGCTGTGAGCATCGCCGCAAGTGCGAATGAAACAAGTTTCTTGTTCATAGATGTCTTGGTATCGTCCTCTCCTCTCGGTGGTACCCGAGTGTCTCTGTTCACCGGATACTGACACGCTACTTATGCCAGAGTTGCCGGCCGGTAGTGACGCTGGGAACCGAAAACGGCATTACGAAGGTACATGCGGCAGACCCAGCTTCTGAGCTGCTACCCTCTAAGCGCGCAAGCTCTTGGGGATGTCGATTGTGGTCGCTCGACGGAACAGCATCCGCATGCAAGCGGTACCGTCAAATTGCTCCCAATCTTCAGATTTCCGTTGCGTAAACAACGCGCAGCAAGATATCCATGTGTCAGCTCTTCTGAACAATGCCAA
>CAYZHX010000197.1:2580-3688 GCA_964476905.1 uncultured Terriglobales bacterium | reverse complement strand
CCGCGCCAGGCAGTCGCATTTCAGGTAATCACGCAGATATTCCTGCGTCTCATCAAGGCCATTGTTGCTCCGTTGATCTTCAGCACTCTGGTAATCGGCATCGCCGGACACTCCGACTTAAAACAAGTGGGGCGCATGGGCATAAAGTGCCTGATCTACTTCGAGGTAATCACGACTCTCGCACTGGTGATTGGACTGGCTGCAATCAACATCAGCAAGGCCGGTGTTGGTGTACGCGCTCCCGCCGATCAGGTAGTTGTGCCTGCGGTCCCTCAGAAGCAAAGTGCGGGCGATTTGATTCTGCACATTTTTCCGGAGAACATCGCCAAGTCTGTGGCCGAAGGACAGGTGCTGCAGGTTGTAGTGTTCGCAGTAATTTTTGCGCTCGCTCTGGGCATGCTGCCCCCGCCGAAGCGCCGTCCATTGCTTAGCTTCTTCGAGAGCCTCTCGGAAACTATGTTCAAATTCACGAACATCGTCATGTACCTGGCTCCTCCCGCGGTGGGAGGGGCAATCGCCTACACAATCGGCCAACTAGGAGTAAATGTCCTTTCAAATCTCGCGAAGCTGCTTGGCACCCTATACGCTGCGCTGATTGTTTTTCTGTTCGGTGTCCTTGTACCCGTCGCTCTCCTGTTTCGTGTTCCTTTACGACGATTCGTGCGCGCTGTCGCGGAGCCGGCGGCGATCGCATTTGCCACCAGCACATCTGAAGCAGCGCTGCCCCGCGCCATGGAATCGATGGAAGCGCTCGGAGTTCCCCGACAGATCGTCGCCTTTGTCATACCCACTGGCTATAGCTTCAATCTCGATGGCAGCACACTGTATCTGACCCTTGCTGCAGTATTCGTAGCTCAAGCTGCAGGGAGATCCCTCGGAATTGGTGAGCAGATTCTGCTTGTGCTCACTCTCATGCTCACCAGCAAGGGAGTTGCCGGCGTGCCGAGAGCGAGTCTCGTAATCCTCATGGCAACCCTCGGCAGCTTCAATCTGCCAATCTGGCCGGTCTATATCATTTTGGGAATCGATGCCCTCATGGATATGGCGAGGACATCGGTAAACGTAATCGGGAACTGCCTCGCCAGCGTCGTAATTGCCAAATGGGAAG
>CAYZHX010000197.1:0-2480 GCA_964476905.1 uncultured Terriglobales bacterium | reverse complement strand
CGCCGAAATTTCTGTCCGAGCAGGTGGTAATCGAAAGCAAGCGCGAAGAGCAGATAGAAGCGCACTGGCAGTCCCATCGCACACCACAGGATGATTCCGGAAGTCACTGTCAACGCTTGGACGGGACCAAAACTGAACTTCGCCAGCATCCGCACCCATAGCAGGTAATGCAGCGCTGCGATGTAAGAGACGAGATATGCGAATTCGATCAGCAACAGCAAGCCGCGAGCAGCAGCCCGTGGAGCTTTGGGCAGTTCGTCCGATGTCTCTGGAAGCTCAGGATCGCGTGCCGCACTGTGGATACCCGGTGAGACAGGCGGAAAGGCGTTGCTAGCGACGGTTCCGATGAAACGATATCCTCGTCGTGGCAGCGTTTCAATGAAACGAGGATCACTGGCAGAATCGCGGAGGGCCTCGCGAACTTTGTTGATCGCAGTATTGAGACCATGTTCAAAATCTACGAAGGTATCTGCCGGCCAGAGACTCTGCCGCAGTTCTTCGCGGGTGACGAGGTCTCCTGGACGAACCAGGAGAGCACTCAGAACCTGGAACGGCTTGCCTTGGACCTTGAGCAGACGGCCATCGCGGCGCAGCTCCCCAGTGCGCAAGTCAGCCTCAAACTCAGCGAAGCGGACAACTTTAGAATTCGCTCGGGACTCGTTCTGCAGCATATCCGCGCTATTTATGAGCAGGAGCTGAAGCGCCCCCATCTGGCAATAACATCAGCACCTTACTCGCATTCTCCTCTACGGCCGTTTTCGAGTACACCAAGGGGAAGTATTGGCCTGCCTCCCAAAATGGGAGGAGGTCCGCATAATGCCAGCTTCCAGGCTGTCCGCTCTGCCCAGGAGTGTTGATGGCGAGAGAATTGTCCCAGTTGCTTAGGTCAAAGATCTCGCGGTAACTCGCGCCTGATACCTGCGCCAATCCGCTGCCGGAGGTTCCGGTTGCGTCCACGGTGTTCCCGTCACCAGGACGCGCAACCGGTCCTAAGTCGAACAAGTGTCTCGCTCCGGGTAATTGATCTAGCGAGTGCCGGAAAGTAATCGTATGCAGTCCGCCCCATGACCACAGAGCAGGATCGTCTCCCTGCTTCTGTTCCATCTCATGCCCGGCATCTGCCAAGGTAGAGACCAGAATTTGTTGCTGGTCCGCTGCAGGAAGCGATTTCAGGTAGTCCGTCGCCTGCTGCAGTCGGAAATGATTTGCGAACTCGCCTGCTGAGTCTCCCACCAATTTCTTGAGAAGCGCGTTGCGAATATTGCGCTCCCAAACCTCGTATAAGGCACCGGGAACGGAAGGTGAGCGAAGAAGACGGTCCCAATCCTTGAGCATGTCGACAAAGCGGGCTTCCGGACCATCGCTGTGGCGGGGCAGCATGCGAATGAGCTCGTCCGCTGGAAGTGAGTACACGTCATTCTGCAGGTTCTCGCTGTCTTCCAGTCTGATCTTCTGCTGCTTGTCGGCAAATCCAGTCAGCACTCTTCGAATTCGCTCGACGCGATAGGTCGTCCACTCGTAACCGACTTTGTATTTGTAGTCTTCGGCGATGGTGCGATTGTTCGCGGTCGCAAACCACCCTTGTTCAGGATTGAACGTACGTGGAAGCTGCTCGAGTGGAAGAAATCCGCTCCACTCGTGTTTGCCGTCGCTTCCTGAGACGGGAAGGAGCCCAGTCCAAGCTCGGATCGGAGTGAGCCCGGCCGACTGCTCTCCGATGTTGCCGTCCAGATCGGCATACACCATATTTTCCGGCGGCAACCTCCAACGCTCTAACGCCACCAGAAATTCCTTCCAGTTCTGCGCGCGATCGACGGAGAGCGAAGCCAGATATCCTGCCGTTCCCGCCTCGCTTCCAACCCACCGCAGGGCCAATGCGCGGTGATGTGCAGTGTCCTCCCAAAGAACTGGCCCGTGCCCAGTGAACCGGAGTTTCACCGTCTGCGGCGAAGCACCCTTTACGTTGATCGTTGCGGTCTCTTCTCGCATCTCCCGCCAGTTGCCGTTCTGTTTGTACTCCCGTGGATTTGCCGGGTTGAGCTCTTCGACATAGAGATCCTGCTGATCGACAGGAAAGATGGTCAACCCCCAGGCGATGCGCTGGTTATGTCCTATGGCAACTCCCGGCAATGCCGGTTCACCTGAGCCGATCACGTCCCAGCCGGGCGCGACCAGATGCACGATGTAGCGCAGCGAAGGCACGGCAATCACGCGATGCGGATCGTTTGCCAGAATGGGCTTACCCGTTGTGGTGAGCTTGCCGGAGATCGTCCAGTTATTGCTGCCGACCGGGTTATCACGCGAGGGAAATTCGATGCGAACGTCCCCGCCGACGAGTCCGTTCAGCAACTCTGGACTTAATCCCGTATAGTCGATTCCTGATTCGGGATCCAGCGTAGTATGCGGGTCGGGATCGATCACCTGCTGTGCCTTGTCCGAACCGAGCTTTGCGAGCAGCTCGGCATCTAGCAGCTCAGAGC
>CAYZHX010000196.1:1344-6788 GCA_964476905.1 uncultured Terriglobales bacterium | reverse complement strand
CGAAGATCATTTCGTTGTCGATCTGCTCGAAGACGAGCCTCTGGAAATCGAACTGGCAACAACGCTCCTATACGGCGCGGGCCATTTCAGCTATCGCCAAATTCGCGATCGAGTGGAGTCGCTTTCAGCGGCGCGGCGCGAGGAGATCATCGACCTCGGTCTGCGTCATCGCGGCAAGCACGACGAGCTGCTGCGTCCCTTTGCTGCCGGGCAGGCGTTCCGTTTCGACATCCTGATGGACATTGGCGGTTTCCGCGACATGCATCGTCATCGCCGCTGTATCCAGATCGAGCAGGAGTTTACGAACCTGCACCGTTGGGATACTCCAGAAGAGCTTGGCGCGGCCGGGCTCGGCGGCCGCTATGCCGATGCCATGCAGCTGGCTTCGGACCGGTACGATCAGTTCCGTGCCTCGCATGATCCCAATGCCGAGCAGAACGCACAATATGTTCTGCCTCTTGCCTACAAAAAACGCACGCTGTTCAAAATGGACTTTGCTGAGGTTCTATACATTGCAGAATTGCGCACCACGCCTGCCGGACATCGTTCTTATCGGGAAGTTGCGTATGCGATGTATGAGGCCGTCGCGCGTAAACATCCATCATTGACGAAGTACTTCCGCGTGCATGACGTGCGGGAGCCGGTGGACTTGCTGAAAAGGTGAGAAACGAAGAGAGCTTCGTGTTCGTTCTTCTTTCTCACATTCTTATTGACTATTCGCTTTTTATTCCCTACAATCGACACATTTGATTGGTAAAGAATAGCTCAGCTTATAATGACGCTCTCGTAATCAATCCACACAGCTCAGGAGAAGGCACATGGCAGACGAGAAGGCACGCGCGATCGATCTGGCGCTATCGCAAATTGAGAAGCAGTTCGGCAAGGGATCGATCATGCGGCTGGGATCGAAGGAAGCCATTGTGCCGATCTCGGTCATTTCGACCGGCGCTATCTCCTTCGACGCCGCTCTCGGCGTCGGCGGCTTTCCTCGCGGACGTGTGATTGAGGTCTTCGGTCCTGAGTCTTCCGGCAAAACGACCATCACGCTTCAGGTAATCGCGGAAGCCCAGAAGGCTGGAGGCATGGCGGCCTTCGTTGACGCTGAGCACGCCCTCGATCCTGTTTACGCGAAGAAGCTGGGAGTCGATGTCGATAACCTGCTGGTCTCGCAGCCAGACTACGGAGAGCAGGCGCTCGAAATTACCGAAGCTCTGGTTCGCTCCGGTGCGATCGACGTTCTGGTCGTAGACTCGGTGGCCGCACTCGTTCCCAAGGCGGAACTCGATGGCGAGATGGGTGACAGCCATGTTGGCCTGCAGGCGCGCCTGATGTCGCAGGCATTGCGCAAGCTGACTGGTACGGTCTCGAAGTCGCGCACCTGCCTCATCTTCATTAACCAGATTCGCGAGAAGATCGGCGTCATGTTCGGCAATCCGGAGACAACCACCGGCGGACGCGCCTTGAAGTTCTATTCCTCAGTTCGCGTTGACATCCGCCGCATCGCCGCCATCAAGGAAGGTGACGTAGTCATGGGCTCGCGCACGAAGGTCAAAGTGGTAAAAAACAAAGTTGCCGCGCCCTTCCGCGAAGCCGAGTTCGACATCATGTACGGCGAGGGCATCTCGCGCGAAGGCGATATGCTCGACTTGGCAGCGAACCACAACATCGTCGAGAAATCAGGCTCGTGGTTCAGCTACAAGAACGAGCGCATCGGCCAAGGTCGCGAGAACGCGAAAGCTTTCCTCAAAGAGAACAAAGATATTGCAGTGAAGATCGAAGCCGAAGTTCGCAAAGCGGTCGGCCTGACCAGTGCGAACGATAAAGCTGCCGCGGCTGCTGCCGGCCCGAACGGCTCAGGCGGCGAGCACGCGCATCCGCATCCAACGCCGATTGCACGACCAATCCCCATGCAGCGGAAGTAGCAGTTTGCTTTCATTCCGAACGCCTGATTTTGGCGTGAGGAATCCCTACCGACTTCCATCCCGTTTCGGGAGATTCATTCGAGCTCATAGGAATTTCTCACTCCTGCTCACGCGAACTGCGCCCGTGAGCATCCTTCGGAATGACAGAAAAGTCAGGGTTCGATTCTGATATTCAGCGTAGGCGGCAAGAACGTGATGCTCTGGTCCTTCTTCTCTACCCAAAGCGCGAGCGGTTCTCTGCGATCGTTGATCATGGAAACCACAACGACGCCGCTCGAGTTCTTCGGCGTGATTGCCTCTCGGATGCGGTGCGAACGAATCTCGCCGTACTCTCCTGTGGGACCCCAATCAAGTTCAAACGTACCAAAGTTGTAGCCGGAATATTTCTGAGGATGCTGTTTCCAGTTCGGGTCAGCGTTCCAGATTGCGTAGGCCTTTTCAAAATCTCTGTGCTCGATGGCGGTAAGGAATTTGTTGACGGTATGCTCCTCGCGCCAGTCCCAGAAGTGATAAACGAGAAGCGCAACGACGATTGCGGCAATCAGCCCTGCAATCCAATAGAGCCGCCGGCGCTTGTCAACCGACGGGTCATATTCCTTTGCCTGAAAGATAGTCATTCTGTCGGAATAGACACCTGGCATCCAAGATACGACTCGGGAGCGACTCTCCGCAATGAGGGACTCAGATTGGGAAAGGCGAACGCCGACTCACTCCTCTTAAACGCAGGCGCCGACATCAAAAGACATAACGTCAAAAGGAATCCCCTTTTGAGCTAGGCGCAATTGAATGCGTGTTCGCCGTGCCAGGAAAGGTTCACTGGACCAATACCTTATCGGCCAGTGTCAGGTAGTAGCGAATCCAATCGCTTTCGGACCCCGGAGCTGCTTCGGTGGGAGTCGGCTCCCTCATCTCTGCAGATGGACGCTGCACATCGCAAGCAGCTGCGATCAGGAACGACACCGTCGAACGTACCTGGTCGACTGAATAGCGCGCTGGAAAATCGGAAGCTGCAAGCAGCTGATGGCGCATCATTCCTTCAATCGATCCCATCAAGGCAGAGCGCAATGCCTGAGGTTCGATATTCTCTTTTAGCTCGCCGACGTTCTTCATCTCAGCGATGATCTCGTCGAGCACAGCAACGAATTCCCGAAACTGGCTGCTTACAACCAGTCTGCCGTTCTCATGCACCGCCGTCTGCTCCAACAGCAGAATCGCCCGGAATTCGCGGTCTCTCTCGAGGAAATTGACCAGCATGTCGAGCCCGAGCCGAAGTTTTCCAGCAGGGGATGGCAGGCTAGTCATCGCGAGAACCACGGCCTTCGTTAACTCGGCCCATTGTTCTTCGACGATCTCTTGTCGCAGGCCCTCTTTCCCGGAATAGTACTTGAGGAATTGCGAGTGGCTGGTGCCCGCGGCGCGAGTGATGTCGGAAATCGATGTTAGCTCATATCCTCGTTGAGCAAACAACGTGCGGGCGGCGGCACGCAGACGGGCTTGGCTGGACCGCGCATCCTGCCGCATGGTCGTTCCCTCCTGCTACTCGTACTAATTGTAGTCGAAAAGCTGGAACTCTCGATTAACAGTTTACTGTTTCTAGTAACTGATTTATCATTCATAGTTAAACTATTATCCAAGGTACAATGATGTGCGGTTCGTCCCTCCATCCAACTTCCTCGTGTCATTCTTCCCAGCCAGGGAGCCGGCCATGAAGGCGGAACTCGGAACCGATGCTCGCCGTTATTCCCGCGTTCAGCTTCCCATCCACGCGGAGGTTTCGTGTGTGCCTCTGGGATTTTTTCGGCATCGCGCAAGCCTGCGCGATGTGAGCGCCGGCGGCGCGTATTTTTATGCCGGAATGAGCCCTCAACTCGGGACCGTAATGAAGTTGGATTTCACCGTGCCGGTCGTCGGCAGTGAAGTTCAGATTTCGTGCGAAGGGCCCGTAGTTAGAGTCGAGAAAAACGTTCTGGGAGAAGAGAGCGGAATCGCCATCGAGATCTCGAATCTGAATCTCGGTAGTTGGTGAGGGGATACAAGTATGAGCGGCGGTCACCCGGGTCGGAGAGGCCGAAGGGCCAAGTTCTATAGGGTGTCATCGGCAACTTTCCGCAGACAATTTCGCCGTGGGTAGGAATGAATCCCTCGATTAGGGAATGACAAACAAAAATCTAGAAGCCCATGATGTTGTATCCGCAGTCGACATATATCGTCTCGCCCGTAATCCCAGTGCTCAGATCGGAAGCCAGATACAACGCCGCATCTCCGACTTCGCTAGCCTCCACATTGCGCTTCAGCGGAGCGCGTTCCGCGTGCGCCTTGAGCATGTCACCCAGTCCGGAAATTCCACGTGCGGCGAGTGTCTTAATCGGTCCCGCAGAGATCGCGTTCACGCGAATCTTCTGCGCTCCCAAATCGGAAGCGAGGTAACGCACGGACGCCTCCAGCGCAGCCTTCGCCACGCCCATCACGTTGTACCTCGGCACAACCTTCTCCGCGCCGTAGTAAGTCAGCGTTATCACACTTCCACCTTCTGTCATCAAAGGAGCTGCAGAGCGGCAGAGCGCAATCAACGAATAGACGCTTACATCATGGGCAATCCGGAAGCCTTCGCGCGTGGTGAGGACAAAATCATTTTTCAGTTCTTCGGGAGGAGCAAAGGCTACGCTGTGTACCAGAATGTGCAACTTCCCGTATCGGGACTTTAGCTGCTCGAATAACTGATTGATCTCGGTATCATTGGACACGTCGCATTGGTACGCCTGCGCTCCTGGCAAAGCTTCAACCAGCTCTTTCGCTTCCAACGCGAGGCGCTCGTTCTGATACGTAATCGCCAACGTGGCGCCGGCCGCCTGCAGCTTCTGCGCAATCGCCCAGGCAATGCTGCGCTTGTTGGCAATGCCGAAAACAACGGCCACGCGTCCTTGCATGTTAATCATCGTCGCTCCGGAAAAGAGACAGGATAACAGCTTGACTCAGGCTTTTTGTGTCATTTCCGAACGCCGCTTTTTGGCGGAGAAATCCCTGCAAACGCGGTAGCCGATAGGCTTCGTGTGAACCACACAGTTAACTGTCTACGCTCATTGCTGCAGTACGGATTCCTCACCGCAACAGCAGCGATTCGGAATGACACGAGGAAAAGTTGAGCTCCGTGGCATAATCGCAATGAGGTGCTCTGATGGCAGATTTTGCACAGGCAAAACGCAAGCTCGACGAGGCTGCATCGAAGGTCGAGCAGGAGATTAAAGGAGTGATCCAGCACTTGAACGATCACGTTGTGCCGAAGGTCCGCAGTGAGGGTACGCAGGCGCTGCGCAGTGCCGCCGATCAGCTGCGCAAGCTTGCCGATCGCATGGACGACACCAAGACACAGAATCCCGAGAAATGAAACTGATTCGCGTTGTACTCGGGCTCATCTGCATTGCTTCACTCGCGGGTTGCGGTGGCCATCACCCGGCCGAAGCCAAAGTTCCCCCGCCTCCTGACATTCCTAGAACGGAACCGGTACAAACTGTTCCCGAGCAA
>CAYZHX010000196.1:0-1244 GCA_964476905.1 uncultured Terriglobales bacterium | reverse complement strand
GCCTCTGCCGTTGTACGCATCACCGACCGCGGACCATTCATCGGCGAACGAATGCTCGATCTCTCGCTCGCCGCCGCCAAGGCGGTCGACGTCTGGGAACCCGGCACGGCGTGGATCAAAATGGACGTCCTCGCGACACCAGCGCCAATCGACCGCGGCGGAAAATGGGAAGTGCAGATCGGAGCATTCGACAGCACTGCAACCGCCGAGCAGCTCAAGCAAGAGATCGTCAGCCGCTATCACCCAGCGCGCGTGATCGAGTTCACCGGACCAACCGGCCAATGGGTTCGCGTGCGTGTACAAAACGATGACCGCGAACTGGCGGAGCAGATCTCGCAAAACCTGAGCACACCGGAAGGTGGGGTGTTTCTGGTGCGATTAGACTAGAGGTCAAGGTTGCCGGAGGCGTCAAGGGCATGGAGCATTTCGCGATTTCATGATTTCGCAATTTCGTGATTTGGTTTTCAATTGCAAAATCACGAAATAACCAAAGAGGCCGCTCACTATATAGCTGCCGGATAAACCTAAACCGTTTGCCAGGTAAAAACCGATGGACTGTCTTTTCTGCCGCGTCCTTCGCGGCGAGGTTCCCGCAAAGAAGGTCTATGAAGATGCGGAGACCTTCGTCTTCGAAGACATCAAACCGCAAGCTCCCACTCATGTGCTCATCATTCCTAAGAAGCACATCGTCGATGTAAAAGAAGCGAAAGCCGAAGACGCTGAAATCATCGGCAAGCTACACCTGGTAGCTGCCAAGATCGCCCGCGATCGCAAAATCGAAAACGGCTACAGAACCGTATTCAACGTCGGTCCCGGAGCGGGACAGTCAGTATTCCACCTCCACTTGCACCTTCTCGGAGGGCGCCCGCTGGAATGGCCTCCGGGATAAAAAAGAATCTTTGCCGTAATCAACAAGCCCCTTTCCTCGAGCTTTTGGCAGCATGATTGAGACCCAGAAACACACCCGACTTATCCAAGCCATCAATGAAAGAAAGCTAATCACGTTCCAGTACCGCGGCAAGAGCCGTATAGCTGAGCCACACGATTACGGAATTCTGCGCGGAGCGCGGCGCTTACTCTCGTATCAACTTAAGGGCGAAAGCATGACCGGAGGCCTGCCAGATTGGCGGTTAGTTGAAGTAGGAGAGATGGCCAATCTCGAGATCACTGATCGGCAGTTTGCAGGCAATCGCCGAGCGCCAACGGGAGAGCACTATAAGTGGGACCTTCTATTCGCAAGAGTT
>CAYZHX010000195.1:2502-6793 GCA_964476905.1 uncultured Terriglobales bacterium | reverse complement strand
GAACCTAGACAAAGTGCTCCAAAGGCACTTGACCTACCATTAGTCGACCGCCCAAGAATCTGCGCTGATTAAACTGGTTTCTTGCTTGTTGACTGGGAGTGAGCGTTAACGGCTAACTAACATTGTCTCCCAGTATTCGTTTCTTGTCAGCGTAGTAGTTACATAGGCGGCATAGCCCATGGACTGCACTCTTTCCGCGGCAGCCTCGGCCTTCTGCCTCGAGTCGAATAGTCCATACACCGCCGATCCCGAGCCGGAGAGCGAAGCATAACGCGCTCCATTGCCGGCCTGGCCGTAGAGCACACGCTTAACGTCACGCAATTCGGGATGTTGAGGGAATACGACGCGTTCGAAGTCGTTCTCAATCCCGGTACGGACGAGGTCGAGAAGCTGTGTCTCGGCCCGGTCCCCGCCTCGTGCGGGAACACCGGATGCTGGAGTCTTGTAACCGCTACTCAGCCACGAATACAAAATGCGGCTGAACGATACGATTTTAGCGGATTGCGGAGCAACGGTCAAAGTTGCTGTCCGCGAGGAAGATGCGCGCGAGCCGGTGACCTCCATGGTTTCGCGCTCGGCGAGAGCATCCCAATCGGCGAAAGCCTGCGGGGTCGAAACGCCGATCTCAGGCGTGACCACCACGCAATCCGCAATGGGAAAGTCTTCGAGGGGAAGTACCTGCTCGCCGCGTCCTTCGCCGTAGATAGTCCCGCCTATTAAGAAGAGAGGCAGGTCCGATCCAACTTCTTCGCAGATGCGAAGCCGATCCTCCGGATCGAGTGCCCGCTGCGCTTCTCGTTCCAGCGCCAGCAAAGTGGCGACAGCGTTCGAGGAAGCCGCTCCTAAACCACCTTGCAGCGGCAGATTCTTCTCAATCGTGATCGCCACTTTCCCGCGCTGTCCGATGGCTTTCATGAAGCGATCGGCAACTCGATAGCAGGTGTTCGTTTCGTCGGTGGGAACGCGCGGATTCTTGCAGCGAATCTCGATGCCGGTTCCCCGCCCAATCTCCGCTTTCAGGGAGTCGTGGAGCGATATGGTTTGATAGACCGTCCGCAGCTCATGAAACCCATCTTCCCGTAACGGGCCTATCGTCAATCCCAGATTAATCTTCGCGTATGAGCGGACAGTAATCGGCATGGTCAGATTCTAAGGGGACACGTGCGCCTGCCGCAGCACGGCGTTGCTCACATCTTGTTCTGGCGCTGCACGTCGATGATTCCGGGAATCTTGCGGATTCCGGAAACGATTCTCTCCAGATGCTTCACGTCTTCGATATCAATCGTGATATCGATGGACGCGCGGCTGTCGCCGGTGCGGACGTCCATGTTGCGAATGTTCGTATGGTCGTCGCTGATGATGGCGGTTACCTGCTTCAGCATTCCCTGGCGGTCGTCGCACATCACAGTGAGCTTGACTGGATATGTTGCCTTTGCTGGACCTGACTTCGCTGCGCCTGGACGTCCCCAAGTGACGTTGATGCGACGATCGGGCTCATACATGAGACTGGTGACATTAGGACAAGATTTCGCGTGAACCGCGACACCTTTGCCGCGGGTAACGTAGCCAACGATCTCTTCGCCGCGAATCGGATTACAACAGCGGGCACGATAGACGAGCAGTTCGTCGTGTCCTTGAACCTTCAGCGACCCACCGTCATCGCCGAAAACCTTGCGGATCATGCCACCGATCAGGCTCTTATCGTCATCCTCCTGATCAGGTTCGGCGGACGTCACTCCCGGTGCAAGTCTCTTGAGAACGGCGCGGGCGGAGAACTTGCCGTAACCAACAGCGGCGAGAAGATCTTGTTCGGTTGAGCCGATGCCGTACTCGGTTGCCACTGCCTGATAGTTCTCCGGCTTCACGTCTTTCAGGCTGACTTTGTACTTGCGTGCTTCTTTCTCCAGAACCTTGCGACCAATTTCGACTGCGCGTTCGCGCTGATGTACCAGCAGCCAGTGCTTGATCTTGTTGCGTGCTCGAGAGGACTTTACGAAGCCGAGCCAATCGCGGCTGGGCTGGTGGCCGGTCTGGGTAATGATCTCGACGATGTCGCCGTTGCGCAGCTTGTAGCGCAGCGGGACGATGCGTCCGTTCACTTTTGCGCCGACGCAGGTGTTTCCCACCTCGGTATGAATCGAGTAGGCGAAGTCTATGCAGCAGGCATCTCGCGGTAGAATGACAACTTTCCCTTTTGGGGAAAAGGTGTAGACCTCTTCTGGGTACAGATCGATCTTAAGCGTGGATAGAAACTCGTTCGGATCAGAAACGTCGCGCTGCCATTCGACTACCTGCCGCAGCCAGGAGAGACGCTGCTCATCTTTGGCAGTGACCGGCGTACCGTCTTTGTACTTCCAGTGGGCAGCGATGCCGTCCTCGGCCATCTTATGCATCTCTTCGGTGCGAATCTGCACTTCGAACTGCATACCGCCTTCCGCCATGACCGTGGTGTGCAGAGACTGATAAAGATTCGGCCTCGGCATGGCGATAAAGTCTTTAATTCGCCCCGGCACCGGACGCCAGATGCTGTGAATCGCCCCTAACGCGGTGTAACAGTCTTTTACCGATTTCGTAATGATGCGAATGGCAAGGAGGTCATACACCTGATCTACGGAGATGCGCTGTCGCTGCAGCTTTTGCGAGATGCTGTAGAGGCGCTTTATGCGATGATCGACGCGCGCATTCACGCCGTTTTCTATCAGCTTTTCCTGGATGAAGGCGACAGTTTTGGCGAGAAATGCTTCGCCCGATTTCCGACGCGCATCGACCTGTTCTTTGATCTGCTGATAACCGATGGGATCGACATACTGAAAGGCCAGGTCTTCAAGTTCGCCGCGTACCTTTCCCATTCCGAGACGGTGAGCAAGCGGCGCGTAGATATCGAGCGTTTCCTGTGCAATGTGCACTTGCCGATCCGGCGGTAAATGCTCGAGGGTTCGCATGTTGTGCAGGCGATCGGCGAGCTTGATCAAGACGACGCGGATGTCGTCGGTCATCGCCAGCACCATCTTGCGCACGTTCTCGGCTTGGCGCTCCTCGCGGTTGGCAAGATTGATCTTCGCGATCTTCGTCACGCCATCGACGATATGCGCGACTGAATCTCCGAATTTTTCTTCAATCTGCTTATTGGTGACGTCTGTGTCTTCCACTGCATCGTGCAGCAGACCGGCCGCGATCGCGGTGGAGTCCAGCTTCATCTCGGCGAGAACGAGTGCTACTTCAAGAGGATGGACGAGATAGGGCTCGCCCGAGGCACGAGTCTGGCCTTCGTGGTGCTGCAGGGAGAATTCATAGGCGCGCCGAATGATTTCAAGATCATCACTCGGGCGGTTTTCGCGGACTAACTTCAACAGCTCACGGAACTTCGTCGCCGTCAGAACGTTGGTCGCGATCTGCTGGCGCAGTGTCGCCATGATTGATTATAGCTGGGTAAAAAAGCTGCCCCCGGCTGCAGACCCTTGTCTTTCGGCCACTGAACCGTCGGAAAAGTGGGGAGAATTAACCGTCCAACCGACCATTACGATTTTGTGCTCCCGGCAGGCATCACGGGCAATCCAGAGCACATCGCAATTTCGGAGTGGCTGGGTGTGGCCGCGACTTCCACTTTTTATATGCCTATGGCAGCACGAACAACGTTGTGGCTCTTTCTTTTTACCGGTTGGGCGATTGCTCAAGCCCCGCTTCCGGCCGCGCACGGCGGCACCGGTGATGAGCACCTTTATCTAGTCTCGGCCACTTACATGCACGTCCATACCGATTCAAGCTTTGGGTCGCCTCTGGGCCTGAACGGCTTTGCCGGATCGTTCTCGCGCGCGATGTGGCCCTCGACGCGTCTGACCGGGGAGGTAGGGCACTACACCAAAAACGGAATTTCGCTTTCATCGTTTCTGGCAGGTCCACAAGCTGGGCTGCGTATCTGGCGCATTCAGCCGTACGTGAGCATTCTGGGTGGACTATCACATATCAACCGGGCCAGCAGTAACGACTTCACGGTCGCCGCAGGAGGGGGTATTGATGTGCCTTGGACCAGTCACATCCGTATTCGCGCGCTGCAATGTGACTACTATCGGCTCTTCGGAGGAAGCTATCCGTCTGCCGACTACCTGCGCATCGGCGCTGGCCTTGCTTATGCCTTTGGCCAATAGAAATCGCTTCAAATAAAACGACCGATTGCATTTGCAATCGGTCGCACGTTTTCTGAATGGCTAGCGAACTAGCTACGCTTTTTCCGGAAACGGAATATGAATGCTGCAAGGCCAGAACCTAGAAGTGCCATCGATGAAGGTTCCGG
>CAYZHX010000195.1:1286-2402 GCA_964476905.1 uncultured Terriglobales bacterium | reverse complement strand
CAACAACATACAGGCGAAATCTTCAAGCAGTGTGCACCGCTGTGCATCTGATTCCGGGAAAGTTCCCTACTGCGCCTGCCTACTTGAAAAATCAACTGCAAGAGATTGCGATACCTCGGGATTGCACGGATTTGCAATTCAGCCTCGAAAATCACGTATCCGTAACTGACTAGTTACCTTTGTAATCCTGCTCGGGCCCACACCTGTGAGGTACCCTCGGCCAGGCATGGAACTGCGTCGAGAGGAGCGCGAAGGGACCCAGCATCAGGTGTCAGTCTGGAGCCTTGATGCTGAAGGAAAGATCTACGTTCAGGAAGCGCATACGGTCGACGTCTCCGGAACAGGAGCATGCCTTGCTGGCTTGAATCGGCGGATTGAGCCAGGTTCCTTGATCGGAGTGCAGAACGGAAGCCGCCGAGGCCGATACAAGGTCGTCTGGGCGGAACGCGATGGACAACGCGCCCATCAGGTTGGGATCGAACGCGCCGCCAGCGATACAGACGGCCCAACGCGTGTTCTGTTGGTCGACGACAGCCGCGAATCAATCGACATTCGTAAGCCTATCCTGCAGGCGCTCGGGTACGAGTGCTCAGTCGCCTCTTCGACGTCTTCACTGTTTGACAGCTTGCAAAATTCCGATTTCAAGGCTGTAGTGCTAGCTCATCCTTTGCGCGATGTGGATTCAATTGAACTGCTCGTAGGCATTCGCCGGAGTGGCAGCAAAGCAAAGGTTGTCGTGGTATCGGCACACCCGCATGTGCACGAGTCATTGCGTTCGGTGACCGATGCGTTTGTCTATGCACGCGAGCCAAATAGTGCCTTCGTAGGAGCAGTCGAAAAGGCCCTCGACCACATTCCATCGAAGCTGCTTACTACCCGCACCATCCACCGCCACGCCGTACGTGTGCCGTTGGTCATTGAAGTCCTTCGCTCCGGCGTGAAGACGAACCTATATGGTGCCTCCGCAGATTTGAGCGAGCGCGGCATAGGAGGCAGCCTCAAAGCCCCCCTCATCCCCGGGGAGATGGTCAAAGTTATGTTCCCGCTTCCCAATGCGCATAGCGATCTACAGGCGTATGCGATCGTTCGTCACCGAAGGAGCGAATTCTACGGCTT
>CAYZHX010000195.1:0-1186 GCA_964476905.1 uncultured Terriglobales bacterium | reverse complement strand
CTCGGTCCAGAACTGTTTGGTCGCTGGAGTGCTCATAGATTCCGCAGCTGGCAGTGTGTTCCACGCTAGGATTTCGGCTCGCGAGAATCTGAGGGCCAACGTAAGGTAAGACTCAATGTTCGATAGAAAGCCGTTCTGGTTGTCGCTTCTACTTCTGTTTGGAACCACGATTCTGAGCTATGCGGACACGATTGGGCCCAATTGTGCCACGTGTAACGGTGCTAGCTACACTCTGACGTACAACCCTTCGGCGATATCTTCTGATTCGACAAGCCAAACATTCGAGTTTTTCTACAATATCGATGTAACGGGTTTTAATGCTGCTGCCGCTGGTTCGACGGTCTATTTGGAAGCGATCGCAGTTAAGCCCTCGAACAATATTCTTGACCCCTCCACCATGGCTTTTGGTCCGGGGGGAGTCGCCGATTGGTCAAATCCTCTAATCACCGGAAGCCTGAACGCGAATGCGTGTTCAAATAATGCGGGAAACGCGTTTGCCTGCGCTCAGGCTGTTTCTCTGGGTTCGTTCAATCAATTTGTCGTAGGAACTTCGAAGACGTTCTCGTTTGGCCTGGATATTCGAATGGGGACCGGTACCCTGACGACCTCAGATAGCATAAAAGCAGAGTTCGTGGACGCAAATGGCAACAAGATTGGATATCTTCTGTCCGAAGGCATAACGGCTTCGCCCCGCGTTTCTGCGCCTGAACCGACTTCACTGGCTCTGCTCGGTGGCGGCTTTGCTGCCTTAGCTATGCTCCGAAAGAGACGTATACACTATTTTCGGGGCAGTTCCTCAGCTCACAAGCTTCGGAATTAGCTCCTTCAAGAACGTTGCAAATTGTGTTCTTATGCGTCGCCCGATCTCGATGACTTCTGCGTGATTGATCGGTCGATCGAGTATCCCTGCCGCCATATTCGTTACTACTGAGATCGCCAGCACTTTCATTCCGCAGTGCCGGGCCACCACGACTTCGGCGACCGTAGACATTCCGACAACATCTGCGCCAATAGTTCGGAGGAAACGAATTTCTGCCGGAGTCTCATAGCTCGGTCCGGACACGGCCGCATACACTCCTTCGAAGATGTTGATCCGCTGTCGTCGTCCTTCCTCCAAAGCGGTTGCACGCCAATCCTTCGCGTAAGCCTCAGTCATGTCAGGGAAACGTGGTCCAAAGAGTTCCTC
>CAYZHX010000194.1:0-6877 GCA_964476905.1 uncultured Terriglobales bacterium | reverse complement strand
GCGACGGCGGCGAGAGCTGGACGAAGCTTGCCAAGGGCATGGACGAAGATTCCGACGTCTTCTCGATCGCGATCGATCCGAAGGCTCCTGCCACGGTTTACGCCAGCGCCTGCACCGGCGTTTACAAGAGCGTGAACGGCGGACAGATTTTCCGCAAGGTCGAAGCCATTCCGGTGAACTCGCGTCGCGTACGCGTGATCAAGGAAGATCCGAGCAATCGTAGCGTAATCTACGCCGGCAGCACGACTGGCCTGTGGAAGAGCGTGAACAGCGGATTGACCTGGCGTCGCGTATCGTCCGCGAATCTGATCGTTAATGATGTGATGATCGATCCGCGCAATTCGAAGCGCGTTCTTCTTGCCACCGATCGCAGCGGCGTTATGGCCAGCAACGATGGCGGACTCACCTTCTCGTCTTCGAACAACGGCTTCGCGCATCGGCAGATTCGCGCGCTGGTCGTCGATAAGTCCCAGAATGAAACCATGTATGCGGGCGTTGTGAACGACAAGTCGTTCGGCGGCGCCTTCATGTCGGCCGACAACGGCGCGCACTGGTCACAGCTCAGCCGTGGTCTCAATGGCAGCGACGTCTTCGCGCTCGCGCAGGACGGCAACGGCCAGCTTGTCGCCGGAACCAATACGGGAATCTATCGTATGGATGCTGCAACCCGCACGTGGAGCAATGTATTCACTACGGCGGCGTGGCGTCCGGATGTGACTGATCTCCGCATCGATGGCGACAACTGGTTTGCGGGCTCCACTTCGGGACTCCTCTACTCGCATGATAACGGGCGCTCGTGGCAGGTTCAGCGCAATACTGGCAAAGAACCGATCGCGATCGTTCGCAGCAGCGCTAACCGCATTGCCGCAGCCGGATATCGCACGATCATGACCTCGAGCGACGGTCGTAGCTTCGCTCAGATGCCTGCTCCTTCGGTCTCCGTGATCACGGGAATGCTCCTCGATCAGGATTCAGCTCTTTGGGTTTCATCGCCCGAAGGCCTGTTCCGCGAGAAGTCTGTGGGCGGATGGGAGTCGGTGAAGACCAACCTGCCTGATCACAGCATCAAAGCTCTGACCTACGACCAGCGCACGCGCCGCATGTACGCAGTCGTGGATTCGTCGAACGAAGTGTTCGCCAGCAACGATGGCCGTCACTGGACCTCGGTGTATGAGAGCGGCTATCAGGTGCAGGAGCTTGTGCCTGCAGGCAACAACCTACTGGTTGTCACGAAGTACGACGGCATCATCAACTCCGATGCCAGCGACCTCAACGCCAAGCTGAGCGCCAACATCACGAAGTAACATCGCGATTAACTATTCGCAGGCGGGACCTAGCCAGGTCCCGCCTTTTCCTTCTCCGTCGATACCTTCAAACAAGCCTCAGGCTATTCGTGTCGCGAGGCGCATTGCGCGTCTCGCAGGATGTGAGACCGAGCACCTGGCGCAAACCCACCCGTTGATCGATTACCCAACGTCAAACGGCGTCATCTTGTTCGGAGGTCCAACCGGGTGCGGGCGGGGAGGTTCGTAATAGCTCAAGAGTCCAATGTCCCATGTTTGTACCGCGCGTGAATGGAAAGGAGATGTGTATGCGTAAGTTACAAATGGGAACTGTGATTCTGTTCCTGGCAGCAACTATGCCAATCGCGCAAGCTCGACAGAGCAGCGATCAGCAAAGCGCTGGAGACCAGGCACAGGGCGCAGCTTCAAGTGCAGCCGGTGCAGTCAAACAGGGAGCTGAGACTGGCGCAAACAAAACCAAGGAAGGAGCGGAGAAAGCCTACGGTGCGGCGAAAGACGCTGTCACTGGAAAGTCCGCCGATCAGTCGGCGCAGCCGAGCGATCAATCCGCACAGTCAGCAGGACAGGGTCAGGCTGGCGCAGCAGGAACAGCAGCCAGCGGAAAATTGCCGCAGACGGCATCACCGCTTCCGCTGCTTGGCCTGCTGGGTATCGGTGCGTTCAGCTTAGGAGCGTGGAAATCACGCTGGTTCCACAGACACTAGATTGGAAGAAGATAGAACGCCGGGGGACAGGGCCTTTGGACTCTCCCTATTCAAACTGAGTGGCTTGCCGCAGCTGAGCGAACTCGCCCAAACCATGCCGGTCGCAGGAAATTAATTCGGGGGGCGATTTCCCGATTCGCCCAGGACCATCGTTCGATACATGCGGTCGACTAAGTCTTTCTGCGCCGGAGTCATCGGGCCGTTCTCCGTCAGGCCCATCGCCTTCAGAGATCGACGGAAAACTTCCTCGCGCTCTTCTCTGGTGAGTTGCTTCGCCTGCTGAGCATCGGTGAGCTTGAGCCCATTGCGCTGGATGCGAGTGTCTTCTGCGGCTTTTTTCCGAAATTCTTCCCGCGACTTGGCCGCTTCAATTTCGGAAAGAGCGCGAATTTCGGAGCGCATGTTGGCGGCGTGTTCGCGCGCCTCTGTAGCGCAGCCTTCGAAGCCTTCGATCAGCTGCATAGTGTCCTCCGCGTCGATGAACATCATTTTGTGTTCTACAGCAGCTTCCCGAACTGGGAAGATGGCTGTTTCGCACTGCGATGCCAGCGCAAACTGAACTCCCACGCGCACCTCCTTGTCCGCGGCGAGATCAATAAGTTTGGGAACGTCAGCTGAAGTAAGAGCATGAGAGAGCGCCCTGAGCGAGTCATTGTTGTACCCCAGTCCGTGAGCGCCAAGATGCCTGCTCGTGAGGATCACATGCCGCAGCCGCTCAAGAATGGCGGCATCGTCGGCAAGACAGGGTCCAAGAAGCAGCCCACTTAGCATCACGACACATGCAGCACGCAAATTCACATGCCGATTCTAGGGCCAACTCTTGGGAACCGACAGGTATCGGCAGCCCACTTAACTGCATTGGCCTTGTGATTCTGCACGCTGGAAATCCGGGGCTGTATAGCGGGACGAAAGTCCACTTTCAGCTGCTCTAGTTTGGCCCCGAGTCAGCCGTCCAGACTCTCGCGCTACATCCAGGCGACACCTGGGTTTATCTTAGTGAGCGTTTTCTGTGCTCTTCTGTTCCCCCGGCTACACTGTCTTTGCAGCTGCGCAGCTTAGTTTTGCTGCAAGGTTCGACCCGGTAGTTCGCACTAGTAGGTGAAGCTGCTCTTCGGTGGGAGGATACGATGAAGCACAAAACGTACGCCGTTGCATTGCTGCTGTTCTGCTCGATTGGAATCACCTGGGCTCAAAGTCCCATAATGAAACGTCCGAGAAGTCTTCCCCCGAGCGAAAGATTTCAGGGACTACCGTTGGCGGTCCTGCCGCCCATGAGCGACTTCGAGCGTTTCAGCGGCGACCACTACGGCCATCCGCTGGTAGAACTCACTCTTCCGACGATACCCATCGACGCCGGCGATACCTCTCTGAAACTCACTCCACGCAGCCTGGCTTTGTTTGACCAGCCCAGTGGCCCCAAAGCATTTGCGGTTTTGCTGGAGTTCTACCGAAGTACTCCGCCATCACCTGGCGCAGACGTCCAGCATTCCCGATCGCAAGCCCCATTGCTGTCAACTTATCTCGACGATGATGAATTGTCGGAATTCGTCTCGCTTCTGAGAAAGTTGGCAACAACCGGGGTGCCGCCCCCGCCCACGCTGGGCCGAACGCCAAGGTAGTGGTGAGCGTCCTAGTGGAATCGGGCACGCGATTTGAATTCACGCCCGAAGCCGGAGGCGTGATCGAATGCCACGCCAGCAACGACTCGGACAACATCAACTTTGTCATCAATGCAGATCGCATGAACCAGATCGCCGATACGTTTTGGGCGGTGAAGGAGAACCTGCACGCAGCCCGGGAGTCACTGCGATAGTGTTTGTTTGGGAAGTTCGTGGGAAAGGGGCGCACCGGGTGTATTCATATTTGATTCCCGATTGGGAATCATTGATCTGCCCGGCTCTCACGTTCGCTTCATCCTACACCGCCCTAACAAGCACGCCCGGCCTTCTGTTCTGTTGATTCACTAAACAACAGGCGAGCCAGCACCGTGTTGCGATCAAGCAATTCGAACTGAATCGCGGCAATCACGGTCTTGGCTCCGAAACACAGCAGCAAGGCCACGATC
The DNA here is from genome assembly GCA_964476905.1 of uncultured Terriglobales bacterium. Taxonomy (GTDB): domain Bacteria; phylum Acidobacteriota; class Terriglobia; order Terriglobales; family Acidobacteriaceae; genus Gp1-AA112. Next base: position 2,804 of record CAYZHX010000194.1, on the reverse strand, counting down.
ATTGAGTAACGCAGCTTCATACCTTTCAATCGACTGTGCCTAAGCGCAGACCTCATCAGCAGCAACTCTATTTGGACTGCTTCGTATCCAGCCGCAAAAACCGGACTGCGTTGTTGTAGAGGATGTCCCGCTTCTGTTCTGGGCTGAGATAGTCCGCGTTCTGGATGATGCTTATCGAATACGCCATGAGTTTCGGCCACTGGAGCTGGTCGGTGCCGTACATGACGCGATCTTCGAATCCTGCTTCGACCAGTCGCTGAATGTAGCGGTTTACTTCCTTGAGTGGATAGCTCCAGATCAGTCCGGCGACATCAACGTAGACATGCGAATTTGCCTGCAACAGGGTGAGCGTGTTGTCGATCATCGGATAACCGGCGTGCATCACTTGCACGCGCAGCTTGGGATGTCGCGCCAGCAAATCTTCAAGCAGCAGCGGATTGCCCATGGAGCCGCGAAATCTCGGCATAGTGATGTTTGCCCGCCCCGATCCGCCGGTGCCCATGTGAATTGCAACCGGTATGTCGAGTTGCTCTGCCAGTGCGAAATACTGATCGACAGAAAGATCACTGGGCGACAAACCTTCATATTGCAGTCCGATTTCGCCCATGACTTTGAAGCCGTCCTCGGTGAAGTCCTTGTGCAGGTCGGCAAGCGACACTCGCTTTCCGGGAGCCATGCCTTCGTTGAAGTTGGTGCCGGGAATCACGCGGTTGGGGGCTGCGTCTTTCCATTTCTGTACGCTCTTGGGATCGCCGAAAACGACCGCGGTAACGTTGAGTCGCTCCATCTCCGCGACAACGTCCTTGATGTATTCGCCTTTCGCGGCGGGGTAGAGCTTGGGCGTGCATTCTTCCTGGCTCCATCCAACCGGAGCTTCCTTCGTGCTCGGATCTGAAGCAAGAAACTTGGATTCGTTGGGACACATCGGCCCACCCGGAAATGAGTCATCCATTGCATGGACGTGAACATCAATGATCGGCGGCGTAGTGGTCGTAGTGTTCTGGCCGCAAGCCAGGTCGGCATAAGCTCCGAGGAAAACTGCACAGAAAAGAACGGGCGACGCTTTGCGAAGGATCATGGATTGGTCTCCAATATTAGTGAGAAAAGAGGATACATCGCGAGAAACGGTCTGGGTCAGCTTTCGCGGCTGGCTATAATGCTTGGCCATGCTGCAGTCATCAGCGCGTCTATTGCGACGCATTTCATTATTCATTCTGGCGCTTTTTCTCGCTGGAAATTTGCTCGCGCAGGCCGACCCAAGTTGGACTGAGCCGTTTCCTGCATTCAAGATCGTCGGAAATGTGTATTACGTCGGCAGCCGTGGGCTGGCGTCTTATCTGATCACCACGCCTAAGGGGCACATCCTTATCAACAGCAACCTGGTGAGCTCTGTGCCACAGATTCGCGACAGTGTGGAGAAGCTGGGCTTTCATTTTTCCGACGTGAAGATTCTGCTCATCAGCCACGCTCATTGGGACCACGACGCCGGCAGCGCGGAAGTGAAGAAGATCACAGGTGCGCAATACATGGTAATGGATGCCGACGAGCCGGTAGTCGAGTCTGGCGGGAAAGCCGACTTCCAATACGGGAATAACGCAGGCATGCTGTATCCGGAGACACAGGTCAATCGCGTTCTGCATGATGGCGATCAAGTCACGCTAGGCGGTGTCATACTTACCGCGCATCTCACGCCGGGACACACCAAGGGCTGCACTACCTGGACGATGAAGGTCAATGAGGCAGGTAAGACCTACAACGTCGTGATCGTCGGCAGTCCCAATGTGAATCCGGGATACAAGCTGGTGGACAATCCTCAATATCCGAATATTGCTGCGGATTACGAAAAGATGTTCCGCGTGCTCAAAGAATTGCCCTGCGATATCTTCCTGGGCGCCCACGGCAGCTACTACAACATGGAAGAGAAGTTTGCAAAGCTGAAGAACGGTGGAGCAAATCCGTTCATAGATCCCGACGGGTATAAGAGTTTCGTCTCGGAAAAGAACCAGGAGTTCCGTTCGGAATTGCAAAAACAGTTAGGCGACAAAAGCAAAGGAGTGTAAGCGATCGCCAGCAGTTTCCTTTGCTACTCCTCAACCCGCCGGTTTCCGAATGCCTTCCGCCCGCTGTCATTGACAAATACCAAAATGGGCAGCGCCCGACTCAAACCATACGAGGATAGGAAGCGCTTATCGCCGTTCTCCTTGGCGCTCGTGTGTAGCGAATCCATAACTCACCAACAAAATAGGTAACGGAGAAGCCGATCCAGAAGGCAATGCCGAAGAACTGATGCGGGGTCAGGCCCGTAAAGCGACTGGTAGCGAAGAACGCTCCCATAACCGGACGAACAGTGGCGATTCCCAGCGCAATAGCCATGGCGCGGATCACCCATTCACGATGAAGCGCAATCTCGCGGCGGCGGATATGCAAGTAGGCTTTCGTGAGGGCGAACAGGAAAAATAGATCGAAGAAGACAGTCGCCGAAGCTTCGATTGCTCCTCCGATTGGCTTGGTGCTCATTGGGAAGGCTGAGATGCCAATGATTACCCCGAGCACCATAACGATGCGTCCCATCCAGCGGTGCGCGCGCAGGTGGCGATTGCGCCAGCGACGTGAGAGCTGGAACGGAACCAGGATTACGAATGCCAATCCGGGAATGATGTGAGCGAGCGTGAGCGCTTCTTTGCTCGCGAAAACCTGATCGAGTCCCGCAAGCTGAGGCGGCACGTTTTTCGGCGGAGAGGCCAGAGCTGTGATGCGTCGGATGACCACCGCTGCCGCGATCACGCAAAGCACCAGCATGAGGA
>CAYZHX010000193.1:5741-6963 GCA_964476905.1 uncultured Terriglobales bacterium | reverse complement strand
TCCCGGTTGCGGTCGCGTTCTGGTTTTCTCCGGTTTGTAGCCAGTGTTCGTAGCGACGGCGATATTCGGCTTTATAGTCATTCACGGCGTTCACGTAGCTCAAAGCCGGAGCGTCTGCCTTCTTCTGCCACGCGATCTGCACGCTGCGCACTGTAGTGGGCAGCACGGCGGTGTTGTTCGCAACATTAATCTTCTTTCCATCCGCGGTAACACTACTTGCGTTTACAAACCAGGGCAGATGAAGAACGATGTCCTGCGGCTTCTGCGAAAAATTATTGTTCAACGTGATCGTTGCGCCCGCATCAGTGAACTTTACATCGAAATTAACCTGGCCGAAATTCGTTGGAGCACGTTTTACGGAGATCCCCTCTCCGGGTTTAACCCACTCGGGGGAAACAACTGAAAGCAGGTGCAATCTCCGGTCCTGCTCTTCGCGAACCACCATGTTGCGCAGCGCCATACGAAACTTCGCAGCGAACCATCCGTGGGGAGAAAGGTTCTGCGCGAAGTCACGCGTGCTCCACGGCAGGATGCAGTACTCGAAACCCGCATGCGTCGAGCTTGTGTGGACAAGCAGCGCATACAACTCTTCGACTGCAAGCTGCTGATCGCCACGGATTGTCTCTGTCTCCGTGTTCTTCATCGTTAAGTAATGATGCAGCCATCGGCCCTGGCCGTAGGTCATGATGCCTTCCTGATATTTGGCGCGCGTAGCGTTGAGAGTGGCAGTCACCATCGGATCGTAAGGATCGAGGATCTGCTCTGGGTACACGCCGAGCATGTTGCCCCAATCCTCGCCACCACCGACGTCGAGCCCCGGCGGCATGTACCCGCCGCTGTTTGCGGTCACCTTCTTCAGTTCTGCGACGAATGCGCTTTTGAAGTCATCGTACTCAGCTTGATATGCCTTGGCATCCTGCTGTTGCCCGAGAGCTTGCGCCAGGATGATTGCGTTTTTCAATCCGCCGAGCGCCCAGAAGTTGTGTCCGGTTACATGACCGGTGACGTTCTCGTTGTCGCCCGGCGAAGTCGAAGGCATGAGATGCAAGGGATCATTTCGCCGTGCCTGCTGCAGCCACGCGACTGCTTTCTGCACAGACGGATAGACCTTGCGAGCAAAATCCAGATCTTTCGTGATGCGATAGTGTTCGCCGTACGCCCACAGCACCTGTCCCCAGCCGTCGAATTGTCCGCCTTGGGAAACGAAGTTGCCGTCGGGCTG
>CAYZHX010000193.1:0-5641 GCA_964476905.1 uncultured Terriglobales bacterium | reverse complement strand
TGCAGCTTGCGAGTCTCATTCTTGGGAACGCCGTTGTGGGAATCCTTCAGCATGAGACTGCGGACAGGCGCAGGCGAGGTCGGAAAAAGGTACATCACTTTGCCATCGCGCAGCAGACCGTCATCGAAGAAACCGTACTCCCATTCTGGATTCCACTCCACGCCCAGCTGCGAGTACTGTCCGAGCCGCTTTGGAACGGCTGGACGACGGAAGCGATTGTCTCCGGTGCCTCCGTCCATGTTGGATTGATTCGAATAGCGAACACCCGCAGCGAAATGTGCGACCGCCGCGGAGCTCCCGCGATTCAGGATGCGCACCCGGATGAAGTTCATCACGTCAGACTCGGGCTTGCCGTCGAGCGTGGCGGCAAACGAAGTTACTTCGTAATCGACGTCGTGGTCGCGGTAGGTGTACTCGTTAATGGGCAAATATCCGTGGTACAGCGTCTTCGCCCGTTGCTTGAGTGGAACCGGCGGATTGCCGGTGAAGAACATCAGCTCTCCAAAGCCTGTATAGAAATATCCTTCAGGCGAGACGAGCGTGCCTGCCCGCGCATCCATCACACCGATTACGTCCGTTGGCTGGCTGAAATACGAGAAGGGCTCGTCATCGCGATCGATCGCCGGATCGAGCATCTGGGCGCTGGCTGCAAGGCTGAACAGAAAGAAGAGGGCAGGGAGGATAACGCCGAAACGTTTCTGCATAGGTCCGCGTCAGCGTATTGCGGCGAAGGTGAGAAGTCAATCAAATCGTCCGCTTACAATCGAGGTACTTCCAAATGGCTATCGAGAAAATTGATCTTCGCGGCCGCATGACGCGCGGTGACCGACAAATGTCCGACGCGGATGCCCGAGCTTTTCTGCGTGAGCACTCTGCGGCTTCCGTAGGAACGCTCGATTCTGCCGGATGGCCGTATGTCGTTCCGCTGATGTACGTGTACGAAGAAGGCGACAAACTCTTCCTGCACACCGGATCACGCGGCGGACATTTCTTCAGCAACATCGGTGAGAACTCCAAAATTTGTATCGCGGTCGCCGACCGAGGACCGATGCACCAAGGCACGCCCTCCCCATGCAACAGCTCCCTGGTGTACAAAAGCGCGATCGTCTTCGGCAAAGTGCGCGTGTGTGATGGCGCGCAACTCGAGGAGCAGAAGACGTGGTTCTTCGATCGGCTGCTGCAGCGGCTTGGCGATGCGCGCTCTAATTACGCGATGGGCTACACCATGCTAAAGCAAATCACGCTCTACGAAGTCGCCATTGAAATCCTCACTGGAAAGGTAAATGTAGGGCTGCATCATTGAGCATCTTGATGGTCCGAGGTTTGTGGTCTTGGAATCATTGAATTCCCAAGAGGATGGAGCTAACTCTTCAACTCGATCAATTCGGGAATGAGCTTTCCGTCCGCAAGAGTCAGTCGACCAACCGAGATCGGCAGATTGAAGCGGCGCGGTCCAGCGCTCCCAGGATTGAAGAAGAGAACGCCCTTACGAATCTCGATTAGCGGACGGTGCGAGTGTCCGAAGACCACGGAAGAGAACCCTCCGGCTGCGGGATCGAGATCCAGTTCATCGATGTTGTGAACGACGTAGATGCTCGTTTTAGCGATTTCCAAAACATCTGTCGCCGGCAACTTGCAGGCCCATGCGTCGCTGTCGATGTTTCCGCGGACAGCGGTCACCGGCGCAATCTGCTCGAGTTCGTGCAAGATCTCCTTACGCCCAACATCCCCTGCGTGAAGGATTGCTTGGGAACCGCGAAGCGCTTCTAAGGCTTCCGGGCGTAGCAGTCCGTGAGTGTCCGAGATCACGCCAATGATTGTGCGGGTTAACTTCATGGAAGCACTGTACGTCCGTGACTACTATGAGGGGATCTCAAGGCATTCTTCACATCCAAAACGCCCCCTGGCTCGCCGAAATTGTGAGTTTCTCGCGGCAACCCGCAGCGTTCCTCCAGCTTCTCTCTATTTGTAAAGTAGTACACACCCCTGGAATCCTTCGCACTCAAAGGGACACTATGCAATTCGAGAACAGAATGAACAATACGGCCTCCACCCCTCAGCGCCGAGCGCTGGTCGTCGATGAAGACAAGGATCGCTACCGCCGGAAAGATCGCAATACGGCCCTGAAGAATGCAGGATACAAGGTATTTCCGGTGCTACGCATGCCCGACGCACGCGGCCGGTGCAAACCCGGCGCATTCGATCTGGTTGTCATTAACGTAGCGGAAAACACTGCAGCCGCTCTTGAACTATGCGATCACATCAAAAATTGCGATCCCAGTCAGAAGCTGTTCCTGATTGCCGATGACAAAGCAGGGCTGCCGCAGCGAGATTATGTGGTTTCAAGTTGGGATGAGTTGATGAAGAAGATCGGCGACACAAAGGGCGTTGATCAAAGCCAAACGGAAATGGTGGCTGCGTAAGACACTGCAGGGCGGGTAGAGTTGTGGTCTCCCGCCTGCGTTACATCACTTCGGGCGCTTCGATGCCGAGAATCGAGAGCGTCCGAATCAATTCCCGTCTTACTACGGCAGCCGTGGATAGAAGCAGGCGTTTTCGTGTGGCGTCCTCTTCGGTGAGGATGTGATGCCGGTGATAAAAGTTGTTAAACATCTGCGCGAGTTGGAAAGCAAATTTCGCGAGATACGCCGGCTCAGTAGTCGAGATGCACTGATCCACCATTAACGACAGTTTCCCCGCCGTAAGCCACAGCTCCCAGATATCATCCTCGCGATTCAGGAATGCAGTCCACTCGTCTGAGAACCACAAGCACTCCGCGGGACTTGTGTCTCCCTTTCGAAAGATGTTTGAAGCGCGAACGATCGCATACTGCACGTATGGACCAGTTTCTCCCTCAAAGCTCAGTGCATCTTTGAAATCGAAGGCAATCACCGCGTTCTTCGTAAACTTCAGCATGAAATAACGCAGAGCACCGATCGCGATCTGCGTCGCGATTTGTTTCCGTGCAGTCTCCGCAAGCTCCGGATGGCGGGCATCGACTTCCTTTTGCGCGGAAGCGATGAGCGCGTCCAGCAGATCGTCCGCTTTCACTCCGAAGCCTTTGCGCCCTGAAACCTCAATGTACGCGCGCTTCTGTTCGTCGACGGGAACTTCATAGCCGAGTTCCATGGCACATCGGGGCGTGAGCGCAACCATCTCGTACGAAAAATGCGTGTAGTGCGACGCCTGCTCGGTATAGCCAAGAGCACGCAGGGCTTCGACCACGTTGTTTTGAGGATCGGACTGGCGCGAGTCGATGACGTTGTAAATTTCGCTCACGCCGCCAAAGTGCGGATGATCGGCATCGCCGCTCTCGGCTGAAATCCAACAATCGTGACCATCCGGATACCGATAGAAGCGTCGATATCCGAAGTCCCGACCGAGCAGGCCGAACTTCCAGAGGTGATAGGCGATGTCTTTCCCGACATAAGTGACCGTGCCGTTCGAGCGGACTATGACTTTGTCGTCCTCTTCAGTTCCTTGCGAAGAAGATGAAGATCGTTTCATCACCCAGCAACCCTTGTTCTTGCCTGCGGTTTCAAATCGCAATACACCCTTTCGCTTCATCTGCTCAAAGGCCAAATCCCAGAAGTGGAGATGAAGAATTTCGCTCTCTCGAGGCAGGAAGTCATAGCGGATATCGAGACGCAGCATGGTCTCTAGATGCCGCTTCAGAATCGCCGTCGCAATCAGGTCAGCAAGACGGGCAGTAGGATTGTTTCCTTCTTCGAGCTTGTGCAGCGTATCGAGACGGAATTGTTTGTGAGCCGGATTTTCTTCGTACCATTGCGAGGCACGTGCGTACAGGTCCCAGCAGTAATAATCAAATCGAGGCTGTTGGATGAGCGCCTGCACGTCTTCGTATGACTTACGCTCAAGCTGCTCGAAGCCAACGATAACATCTGCAACTTGCACGCCAGTATTGTCGATGTAGTTCTGTACATCGACTGGGTGTCCGGCTTCGCGCAGCAGACGAACGAAGGTGTCACCGAGTATCGCGTTGCGTAGATGGCCGATGTGCGCGGCTTTGTTGGGATTGATGCTGGTGTGCTCGACCAGCACTTTGTCCTTCTTCTGAGCCTCCGTCGTGTGCGCAAGCATCTGCCGCACAAAAGCACCACGATCGACTCGTGCATTGATGTATCCCGCTCCGGCGATTTCGAACTTCGCAAAGCCGGAAATAGAACCGAGCTCCGCAATCATCTCCTCGGCAGCCTTGCGCGGCGGCTTGCGCAGACGCTTTGCCAGCTCAAAAGCGAGCGGAAGAGCATATTCGCCAAACTCGATCTTTGGAGGCTGCTCGATGACGATGTTCGGCAGATCGAGATCATATTTCTGGCGCAGGATTGCGCGTACACGTTCGCTGAGTAATTGCTGGAAGTGAAGGTACAAGGAGCCTCAGAGCGCGGGGATGTTGGTGACAAAAACTCGATTATAAACAGCCGGTTGCGATCGCCCAGCCTGCGTTGACGCTGTCTGACTCAGCCCCTATGATGAAGAATTGCCGTCTTCATCGCGTCCATAGCAGCAAGCTAGCGCCGGAGACTCTCGGATGCACGGCCCTCGGCTGTGCGAAAACAGCATGGAAACAGGCGCAAAGTTCTACATCACAACTCCGATTTACTACGTCAACGCCCGCCCACACGTCGGACACGCGTACACGACCATCGTTTGCGACGTGATCGCGCGGCGTCAACGCATGCTCGGTGCAGATACTTACTTCCTTACCGGAACCGACGAACACGGTCAGAAGATCGAGCGCTCGGCCGCCGCAGCAGGCAAGAGTCCGAAGCAGTGGACGGACGCTGTGGCCGCCGAGTACCGCGCGCTTTGGGATCGGATGGGCATCAGCTACGACGGCTTCATCCGAACCACCGACAAAGAGCACGAAGAAGGCGTCCAGCAGTTCTTTCGCGTGATTCGCGACAAGGGCTACATCTACAAAGGTTCCTACACGGGACAGTATTGCGTTTTTGACGAACTGTACGTCGATGCGCCGCCGGGAGCTCCGTGTCCCGATTGCGGAAGACCGACGGAGACGATCAGCGAAGAGAACTACTACTTCAAACTTTCAGAGTTTCAAGACAAGCTGCTGAAGTTGTATGAAGAGAATCCCGAGTTCATTTGGCCTGAAACCCGTCGTAACGAAGTCATCGCATTCGTGCGCGGCGGACTAAAGGATCTCAGCATCAGCCGCACTACCGTTCGCTGGGGAATCCCAGTGCCTGATGATCCGAAGCACGTGCTGTACGTGTGGTTCGACGCGGACGCCAACTACATTACGGCTATCGGCTATGGTGCCGATAACGCAAAAGCAAAGAAGAAGTTCGAGCGGTATTGGCCGGCTGATGTCCACATGGTGGGCAAAGAGATCGTGCGCTTTCATGCCGTCTATTGGCCAGCCTTTCTCATGGCCGCAGGTCTGCCGCTGCCTAAGAAGATTGTCGTGCACGGCTGGCTCTTATTCGAGCAGGACAAGATGTCGAAGTCGCGCGGGAACATCGTGCGCGCGGAAACCGTTGTCGACGTCCTCGGCAACGATGCGCTCCGTTATTTCCTGTTGCGGGAAGTAGTCTTCGGCCAAGACGGCAGCTTCTCCTTCGACGCCCTGGTGCAGCGCTACAACTCCGATCTCGCGAAC
>CAYZHX010000192.1:0-6973 GCA_964476905.1 uncultured Terriglobales bacterium | reverse complement strand
GCGACGCTGTATCTTCTCTTTGCAGCCTACCTGGCGTGGTATCTCGGTGGATTGGCGCGCAGCAATCCGCAAGCGATCGGTGCTTTGGGCTGGATGTTCTTCGTCGTACAGATCGTGTCTTTGATCCTTTGCTGGAAGTATTTTCTTCCACCACCAGTTGTGCTCTCCGGACTGGCGGCTATCTGCATTGGCTGGGCCTCCTGGCTTGTTGCCTGAGATCGCAGACAAGGCTTCACGGCCGCTTCGTGTTCTTCACCACTGTAACGATGAGTACGATTCCGTTCACCACTGAAAGCAGCGTGAACGCCAGCAGGACATAAAGAATCTTCACGTGGTGAAATACGGCGACAAGAACAGCCACTACGAGAATGATGTCGATTATGACGAAGATGGCGATCTGCTTCTTCGGCATGGGCTTACTTTCCTGCATTTCCAGGCCCGCCGACGGGGAACAACTTCAGCAGACGGCCCGATAACTGCGGCAATGGAGGAAACGGCGCGTGAGGTTCTGTTTGGTACCAGTACGCAACCGAGTAGTAGTTATCTGAGCGGTGATTCGCGTGGCCGTGCTCGATTGTTGCGCGCAGCGATCTTGTGAACGGAATCGGCGAATCGAGATGGAAGCGATAGACCGATGACTCGCTGCCGGCCTTCTCCTCGCCCTTCACAGGAGCGCCAAATAGCAGATAGGAAAACGGGCGATCGCCGAAATCCCACGCTCCTAAGAAATAGTCTTCCGACCCGGTGCCATTGATCGAGGGGCGCTGCTCGCCGTCGATGAAGAACATATCATCACCTTCGCCCCACCAGCCGTCCTGATTCTGCAGCACAGAGAGCGTCACGCCAACGAACTGTCCGCGACCTTGTGCTTCAAGGAAGACGTAATTCCCTTGACCATCAAGGTTCTTGCGATCGTTTACTTTGGCATCGCCGTTCGAGGTCCACTGATTCGTCCATCCCAAATTGGGAGCGGCCTGACGAAACTGCGCGTGGAAGTACAACGTGTCCGGCGGTAGAGGTTTGCTATACGCGCGCGAGTCGATGTTGAAGTAAAAGGCTCCGACAGCAACTGAACCTTCGTTGGTGGCGGTGATGCGCGCATGCTTTTGAAAGGGCATGGGGAAGAAGCTATTTAAGGCTTTGATGGATCCAACCGCCAGCGGAGCGGATTGGTACTCGTGGTACGTGCCCAGACCCAGTCCGAAGAAGTCGCCGACAGGAGCCTCGACCGAGGGTGTCTGCTCGCCGTCCCAGTACATGCGCAGCACAATGGCTTTCAAGTGATCGCGGTCGCGGCTCGCAATCGTCATCCAAATGTGCGTAATCTCTCCGGGACCGTTTTCGTCGAGCAGTGTAAGTGTGCTGCCGGCGGGAACTTCGCGGAAGTCGGCATTGCCGCCACTGCGGTCGTAGCTCGACGTGCGATGGAGGATATAGTCCTGCGGGCGTGTCAGATCGGGAAAGCTGGGCAGCTGGGCGAGCACAGAGGCTGAAAGCAGGAGAACGGCACAGCAATATTTGGTCATGAGTGCTTTCGACGAGAGTTGATCAATCTCATTGCGAGCGCAGCGAGGGATCCTTGGAAACCGCAGCCTGCGATTGTACGCGACTGCCCCCGGCCGGCGGGTTCTGTCTATGTAACCGAGTGCGCCATTTGATCGAATCCATCCAGCAATGTGACTTTTAGCTCTGCAGGAAGGAACGAGGCTTCCAGTGAATTCCGTGCTAACTCACGCAGATGCTCGTCGGTGAAACCGAAGACGTCTTGCGCGATTTCGTACTCGCGAACCAGTGAAGTGTGGAACATAGCTGGATCGTCGCTGTTCAACGTGACCAGGAGCCCGTGTTCGAATAGCCGTCGCACAGGATGCTGCTGCAGGTCCGGCAAGCATCCGGTAAGAACGTTGCTGGTCATACAAATCTCGACCGGTATCTGTCGATGCGAGAGTTCCTCGATTAGCTCGGTGTCTGCAGGCGCACTCAGGACATGGCCCAAACGTTCCGCTCCGATGTTGAGCGCCGCCCAAATCGACTCCGGCCCGGTGGTCTCGCCGGCATGCGCAGTGCGCCTCAGCCCGTTCTCGGCGGCGTATTGATATAGGGCTTTGAAGGGTTCGGCTGGACCCTTACGTTCATCCCCGCCAATTCCAACCGCAATCACGTTTCGATCCTTGTAGCGCACGGCTAGTTCAAAGACACGCCTGGCCGCTTCCACTCCGAAGTGGCGGACGGCATCGAAGATCCAGAGGACCGAGACGCCGAAATCGCGTTCTCCGCGTTCCCTTCCGCGTTCGATGCCCTCGAAGAGAGGCTCGAATTCCTGCTTACGCCAGTGCACGACGCCCACCGAGATATACACCTCCGCGTGCACCACGCCCTGGGCTTTGAGGCGCTCGATCATGCGGTAGGTGATTAACTCGAAGTCTTCAGCAGTGAGCAGGCGCTCGGTGACGGCCTTGAAGGCCATCATGAATCCATGAAAGTCGGCGTACTCGTATAAACGATGGGCCTGCTCCGTCGTCAAAGGATCAGCATCGTGCCGGCGACTCAACTCGACCAGAGTCTCCGGCTCGATCGTGCCCTCGAGATGGAGATGAAGCTCCGCCTTGGGCAGCAAACGAATTAATTCGGAGTTGGCCATTGTCCGTGAGGATTACTTTAAATGATGGCAGGAATTACTTTTGTGCGCGTGCAACTTCTCGGCTTTGGTGTTAATCAGATGTTGTGCTGATGTAGTGCCCCTGGGAGCAGTCTTATGAAATTCGCCACCTCGCAATCCGACCCGAACCCTTCCTCCTGGAACGAGCGCGTACTCATCGCGGCCGTCGTGATTACGATGGTGCTGTCACTGCTCGGATACATGCATGCCTAGCAGCTTCTAAGCTCCTAAGCTGCTGAGCTTCCAAGTCCCAACAGTGGCTTTATTGCCGGATCCGGGGATTTACGACGGCGTATAGCACATCGGTTAACAGATTTACCACGATGTACGTCAGCCCAATCGCCAGGATGCATCCCTGCACAAGGAAGTAGTCACGGTTGCTGATCGCCGTGAGTGTCAGCCTGCCAATACCCGGCCAGGAGAAGATTGTCTCAGTGACAATCGCGCCCGCGAGTAGTGCCCCGAACTGCAAACCCACGACAGTGAGCACGGGAATCATTGCATTGCGCAAAGCGTGCTTGTACACGACCGTGCGTTCGGTCAAGCCTTTTGCCCGCGCCGTTCGGATGTAATCCTGTCCGAGTTCTTCGAGCATGGCCGTCCGCACCATTCTTGTGAGGATCGCGGCCATGGCTCCGCCCATCGTGATTGCGGGCAAAACAAGGTGCTGCCATGTCCCAGCTCCGGAGACCGGAAGGAGTCCCAGTTTGATTGCGAAAAACAGAATGAGGATTGGGCCGAGGGCAAAATTGGGAAATGACAATCCAAACAGACTTATGACGCTGAGCGCGCGATCGTCCCATTGCCCGCGCCGTTGTGCCGAACGCACTCCGGCGGGAATTGACAACGCCAGCGCGACTATTAGGGCCGCAATCGTCAGTCGCAGTGTGTACGGATACCGCTCCCAGATCACTCGTCCAACGTCTTCATTCAAGCGAATCGACTGTCCCAGGCGCCCGTGCAGCACGCCATTCCAGTAATGAAGGTACTGCTTCCCGATCGGCAGATCGAGTCCGTAAGCGTGTCGCGCAGCCTGCAGATCTGCGCTAGCGGCCCCTTCCCCGAGCATCGCCTGAATCGGATCGCCCGGCACAAGATGAATCATGAGGAAGACGACCGAGACCACCAGCCAGAGGACAGGCAGGGTATACAGCAGGCGGGATGTTAGAAGGCGAATCATAAACAGAACCGCCGGCGGTAGGCCCGGGGTCCCCAGCAAACGCCGCCGTTGCGGTTGCTGGGGTGCTGGTCGGTGGGTCGGAGGTGGCCGAATGGCCAGCTCCGAGCGAAACGACAGTCTTCAGGAGTCGGCAAAGCGCAGCCGCAACACAAGCGGCTGCCCACCGCCTACCGGCGGCGGTTCTGTTACTCACGGAACAATGAAGGCTGTTCTTCTCCAGCTCCAACAGACGCCGGAGCGAGTGCTTCCACCTTCACCTGCAGCACGCGTCGATCCTGCATTTGCAGCACAGTGTAGCGGCGTCCTTCAAACTCCAGCGAATCGCCCACACGAGGCAGGCGTCCGAGCCGCCACATGATGAATCCGCCCAGCGTTTCGAAACCTTCGTCTCGGGGTAAACGAATGTGCAGATGTGATTCCAGGTCGCGGACATTCGCACCGCCTTCGAGGATCAGCTCACCCGTTTCCAGTAACCGGGGTTGCACGGCAACGTCGAACTCGTCTTCAATCTCGCCGACGATCTGCTCCAGCGCATCCTCAACCGTGACCAGTCCTACGGTGGAACCATATTCATCGACGACGATAGCCAGATGTCGCTTGCGTTGCCGAAACTCGTCCAGCAAATCCAACACGGGCTTAGTCTCAGGCACAACCAAAACATCGCGCATCACATGGCGCACGCGCAAAGTCATCTCGGTGGTGAGTCCGCGGGCTTGCGTAGTCATACGCAGCTGCATGAAGCGGGAGAGGTCCTTTGAATACAGAACGCCGACAATGTGCTCTTTTCCTAGTTTGGGATCGTAAACCGGAATACGCGAATGCTGATCTTCCACCACGCGCGCCATCGCGTCTTCCAACGTCATGTCTGCTGGAAGAGAAAAGATGTTTTGCCGCGGAACCAGAATCTCGCGGACGGTCATGTTCTCGAGATCCAGAGTGCGATGCATAATCTCTTCCTGGAAGGGCGGAAGCAGCCCCAGTCGGCGACTCGAGGTGAGAATGAGCTTCAGTTCCTCCGGGGAGTGCATTCCGCCTTCGCGCATCAGCCGCGAGCCAAAGAGTTTCAAAACGGCATTGGCCGAACCGGTCATTAGATGGAGTAGCGGACGCGTGATGGTGATGAACGCATCCATCGGTCCAGCGACCGAGAGCGCCACCCGCTCTACGCGCTGCAACGCCAGCGATTTCGGCACGAGTTCGCCAAGGATTACGTGGAAGTACGTGATCAGGACAAATGCGATTACCACTGCAGCGGTGTGCGCATAGACCACTGCATGGGGCAGTGCCTCGATGGGGCGCAATAATATCTGCGCGATCGCCGGCTCGCCGATCCAGCCGAGAGCCAGGCTGGCGAGAGTGACTCCGAATTGAACGGCAGGCAGAAAGTCGTCGAGGTGATGCTGCAGCCGCTGAACGGTGCGCGCGCCGGTGCGTCGGGCGTCGATCAGTTGCTGGATGCGCGTGTCACGAACGCTGACGATCGCAAACTCGGCTGCCACAAAAAATGCATTCAGGGCCACCAGCAACACGACAACCAGAATGCGAAGGAGCACCAGGGTCGCCATTGCTGGTTAGTCTAGCATCGGGAAATCCAATTTTTTGAATCGCAGCCAAGTGTTTGGATTTGAGCGGGTTACGTCCGTACAGCTAACGACAGAACGGTCTGCATGAGCGACTGAACTTCCGTTACTGCGCCTTAGGCAAGCGCTCGCGTCCGAGCCTTCGATACGCCTCATCCAGTGTGCGCACGACGATAAAGTGCGGGCGCTTTTCGCTGCCGAACGTCTGAAACATTCGTCCGAGTCCGAACACGAGATCCTGGGGCGCAACAAGAACCCGTTTGGCCTGGCGATGAAATGGACTCTCGTGAGAAGCCAGTTCGCGCACGTCATCGGACGGAACGTCAAAGGACTTAACTCCGCTGGCATCAATTAATTCGTCAAAATCAGGATTGAAATCAGGATGCTTGCGAATCGCCGCTATATGCTGCACCAGGTCGGTAGTAGTCATATCGCCGTAATACGACGAATAGACCATTCTCAATTCAGTCTCAATGCTTAATTTGGTAGGCATCTGAAGATTGTTCTTTAGATGCGCGCAAAATACCGCAACGTCAGCTTACATTTACGCGTTTTTCAGGTCTAAGGTGCATTGCATTTGTTTCCGTCGTGGGACAGGGTGGAAAACTGCGGAGTTTGGGAACCTTGTAGGGGTTGCTGGCGTATGAAGCTCTAGCAAACGCAAGGGATCGGCGACAACCGCAGATATTTGGAGGGACTAAGTGGCGAACGGTAATCATAAGAATAAGAAGAAGCGGCGCATTGTATGGATCGGCTCAGCGGTTTTGGTCGTTTTGGTAGTCGCAACGGTTGCGACAAAAGCGACCAGCAGTAGCACCAAGATTGATCCCTCGAAGATCGCCACCATCGAACAAGGCGATCTGGCGCAAAGCGTTGTCGCTACCGGCAAAGTTCAGCCGATCACGAAAGTCGAAGTGAAGTCGAAGGCGAGCGGTATCGTGAAGAAGGAGATGGTCGATGCCGGCGATCGCGTGAAGGCAGGTCAGGTGCTCGCCGAACTCGATAAAGAAGAGCTGCAGGCACAGGTCCGGGGCGATGAAGCGCAACTTACAGCTGCTGAAGCCAATCTCCGCGGTGCCGAAGCCGATGTAGAACGCTCCAAGGTCGATGCCCAGGGAGTCGATGTTCCCACCCTGCAACGTGCGTACGAACGTGCGAAAACTATGGCTTCGCAGGGCGTAGTTTCCGCCTCTGCTCTCGACGACGCCCAGCGTAACTACGAGATGGCAGTTAACAAGCGCGATCTTGCTCGCGCTCAGCTCACCATCAACGAAGCGAAAGTAAAGCAGGCACAGGCTCAGGTCACGCAATACAAGGCATCTCTGGCGCGTTCGGAAGAGCAGCTGAACTACGCAACCATCGTGGCGCCCATTGATGGCGAAGTGCTCTCTCGTGACGTGGAAGTTGGCGATGCAGTCAGTTCCATTCTGGTCCTCGGCTCATCGGCAACTCTGGTGATGACGCTCGGCAACATGAAGCAGGTTTATGTAGACGGTAAGGTCGACGAGAGCGATATCGGCAAGGTCTATCTCGGACAGCCGGCGCGGATCAAAG
>CAYZHX010000191.1:0-7015 GCA_964476905.1 uncultured Terriglobales bacterium | reverse complement strand
GATATCTCGCGCGCAGGCGTGGTCAGGTCACGACGATGGGCATGTTGCTCGACCCCCTCGCCGACAAACTGCTGATCGCAGCTGCCTCTATTTCCCTTGTTCAGTTCAATCCCAGAATCGTCCCAGCATGGATCGCCGTCTTGATCATCGGACGCGAGTTTCTCGTAAGCGGATTGCGCAGCATCGCCGCGTCGGAAGGCTTCACCCTTCAGGCGAGTAACCTCGGCAAGCTAAAGATGTTTGCCCAAATCGTAAGCGTAGTGGCCGCCATCCTTGACCACAAGTGGTTGGCCTGGAACATCGGGCAATCATTTATCTTCCCTGTCGATCTAATCGCACGCGTGGCAATTTGGTTCATGGTCGCGGTATCGATTGTCTCAGCCGTGGATTACTTCGTTGCTTTCTGGTCCAAGATCGACCGCGAGGTTTCAGCAAGCCGACGTCGCCGCAAGCCGTTTGTGCTCACACGCCGCAAACGCGGTGATCTTCCTTCGCATGAAGCCCAGCCCAATAGCTGAGTTTTCACTGCGAACCCAGCGGAAGACAATGAGCGTTTCGAGTTACTCAAAACCTGAAACTCGAAACCGCTTTGGTTAGTAGAATGTCTCCATGCCGTCGATTGAGATGAAGGAGATCCGCATTGCTTCGACACTCATGCGGGGGAGTAAGCCCTCTGTCGTTTACACGCTCGCAAAGGCGCTTGGCACGGCGCTCCTCGTATCTGTTATTTCCTTCTTCCTGCTGAATGCCTCTGCGATTGCGGTGATTGCGATCGTCGCAGCAATTCGCGGCCAGCGCATCGATTTCGCCATCGCCTACCGAGACTTTGCCGCTCCGGCCGCGCTTGGAATCTTCATTCTCGCTCTGGTGGGCTCGATGATTTTCTTCTTTCGGGAAAGAAGCAAATAAAGTATGCAGCTCGTCACCATTTCCCGAAATGAACTCTCTGAATCTCTCAAGCAGTCGGCGCGTCTGCGCGACTACTGCGCAAAGCTTGAGACGGGCGACATCATATTCTTTCCAGAGACTCCTATTTCTCTTCCGAGCAGCGATTTGGAGTTCCTCATCGGCCATCAGCAAGTCGGCGGGACTTATCACAAGAACATCGCGTACCGTCCGCTGGAGGATCGCATCACCGGCTTCGATGCGCAGGATCCGAAAATCGCTGAGCGCCTGCGCGGAATCATGCGTCGCTACTCGGACGATGTGATTGATTTCCTCCGCAGCTTCCTCGTGCCGTACCAGGCGCGCTGGCGCGTCGATTACGCCAGCTATCGTCCGGAGGAAGAAGAGGGACGCGACCTGTCTCTGCGGAAGCGCAACGATCTGCTGCACACGGACGCGTTCCCAACCCGTCCCACCAACGGCGACCGCATTCTGCGTTTCTTCAACAACATCAATCCGCAGCGCACGCGCAACTGGATTACGACCGATACTTTCGACGTGCTGGTCGAAAAAATGCGTGCCGGCAAGCTGAATGGCGGCAGCTCAGTACCGTTGCCATCGTCGATGCAGATGTCGGGAGCGAAACGCGCGCTGGCTGGAATCGGCTTTGGTTCGCTTGCGCCGTCTCTCAAGCGCTCACCCTACGACGAATTCATGATGCGCTTCCATAATTATCTCAAAGAGAATTCGTCGTTTCAGCAGAATTGCCCGAAGCAGCACTGGGAATTTCCGCCGGGCTCAAGCTGGATGGTCTATACCGACATGGTCAGCCACGCCGTGCTCTCAGGACAGTTCGCTCTCGAGCAAACGCTGATCATCTCGCGTCAGGTAATGGTCACTCCGGAGAAGTCGCCGTATGGAGTGCTGTCGAAGTTCGCCAACGCACGATGAGCAACAGATCCGCCGCCACCGCCGGGGTTCGACTTATTCGTCTCCTCTCACCTGCCACTCCGGCATAGCTTCGAACTGCGCCATCTTTTCTGCGCCATTCTCGCCGTACCAGCGGCGCCATGCTTTCGCATCGGCCGGAAGGTGGACATCGGTGATCTCCTGCATGGCAAGGAACGACCAATTGCGCATCTGTGCGTTGGTCTCTGGAGCTTCGGCTAGATCGAGTAGTTTCGAGAACATTCGCATACGCTGCTTGCGCATGAAGTCGCCACAATCGGAGATATTGCAACCAGCCCGATCGCGAACGCTGAAAGATGCGTCCGTCGTGAAGATCTGAAACAGGTCATCGAGCGCTTCATCGGTTCCCAGAAAACGAAGACCCTCGGCTGCTGCTTGGCGGACGTTCGCATTCGCATCATTGCGGGCGTAATCGTAGAGCGCAGTTTGGACCTGATCGGTCTCAACACCTCGTCCGCCAAGCATGCCCAAGTACCACATGTCGTACGCGCGAGAGCTTGGATCGTTCTTGGCGCGATTGAGCAGAATGTTGACCGCTTCGGCATCTTCGCTCCAGCCGTCCATTGCAAGCATCATGTCGGAATAGGCGTAGCGCACGCGCAGATCGGTTGAGTATTGCGCCCTATTCAGCAGCTGCTTCATACGCGGCGTGTCTTTCAACTGACTCTTGTAGTCCGCATAGTGTGAATTGAGAATCTTCAGCGCACGCTGATCGTGGCCAATGCTTCGCTCCAGCAACTCCTCCGCTTGATCCTGCACTCCTAAAGCCGAAATCCGTGCGACATCGGCTTCCGTCATCGGTGTGAACCTCCGCGGCAGCACTCGAATGGCAGGACGCGATGCCGGTTTGCTGCGAGCAGCGTTTGACTTCCCCGAATGCGAGAGCGCGGGAATGAGCACCCGACCGAAGATGAACCCGATCCATATCAGCATGAAGACTGCTGCCAACCAGCCGGGAGCCTTGCGCACCGCCGAAGGCGGCGGCGTCACGCCTCGTTGCGGCGGCGGGCCGTAGAAGTTGAGCATTTCGACGCGCGTGTCCTGCTTCAGGCTGGCCGCCGATTCAATTTGCGACACCAGCCAGCGCGCCTCCTGCCGATCAGCGATTCCATTCACCAGATTGAGCTTGCGTCCGCTCTTCGTCCTCAGCCGGAGTGCATAGTACGTAGTCGTACCCTGTTGCAGTCCGGAGTAAGGATGGATTTCTGCTATTTCCGAAAAGGGAATGGCTGTAGTTCTAGGCAGCCCTAAAAACGACTTCCGCAGGGTGAGTGTGTCGCCCGCAAGCGTGATCCTCGTACTCGAAAAGATTGCAGAAAGGAGAGCCAGGGTGATCAAGATATCGAAGCCGCCGAAGACAATCGAAAACATGATCGGAGCTTTGGAATGCAGCAGAAAATAGACGACTCCCGTCCACGCCGCCGTGAACACAAGCAGAACGAGCGCAGACAGCGGATTCCGGAAAGGTGGAAAATACATCTGCGTCCCATTCCAGTCGGTTGACACCACGGCTGAAGTTTTCGCTGGACGCTCCACTGGCTCGTTCTCAGCCTGCATGGCAAAAACCGGTGCCGCAGCCGCCCCGAAGCTGGTCGTGAATACCGAATTGGACGTCGTCGAGGTGCTGGGCGCTGGCGAGGCTGCAGTTCGAAACACCGGCAACTCATACTGTTCTGTGAAATCAACGCCTGGCATGTCGGCTTTCGCGCGCAACAACCAGAGAACTTTGTCTCGTGGGTTGTCGCTGTTGCTCTCGTAGGCGTCTGCGGGAAGGTCGAAGCTCACTGGCACCGATGTGCCGAGCGTGCCGAACCCAAGCAGGTTTGATGGAACGTTATGCTGTTGTTCCCACAATGTTTCGTCGTGCGTGCTTTGCTCTTTGCCTGATCCGGTCGTAATGCGGCGCACGCAGCAGAGGCGCAGATCAATTCCGTGCTGCGCGCCTTCGGCGAGATGCAACTCGATTCTTCCTGTCAGCGTTTTGCCCGGAGAGATTGGAAGCGTGTCAAACGTGAAGTAAGTCTTGCCGTAGCGTTCGCGGCGAATCGTCGCAATGATTGCACTCATGGCCGTGAGCGGCGCAAACGAACCGACCACGAGGAAAAAGATCAGCGGCGGGACGGCGTTATGTGAGTCGGGATGTGAACCGATGACCAACCACGGCAGAGTAAGGCAGCTCACGACGATGGTAGCGACCCACAACGCCGCGGCCCGGTTATTCCGCTGGCCAGAAACGCGGCTTTGGGCCCAATCCTGGCGCCAAAGCCACGGCGAATCTGGATGCGCGCTTTTGGCTTCATCATCCTGCTTCAGTTTCGTGCCCGCATACACGGCGCCGCCCATCAGAAGCAGGCCGATCAATGCAAAGCCTCCAGCGAAGATCGCTCCAGCTGTGGCATTCGGCGTCTGCGGCGCAGACAACAACTTCAACATGAGAGCGCCGCCCATTCCGGCAAATGGCAAGCCAAAAAGGAACAGAAACATCACGCCAAGTTTCGAACTGGTACTCATGCCGCGGATTATGTGGCGGGTTTGGATGAATCATGGACCCTGTTGGTCCCTGCGAGAGTACCGGAGTAACGGTGCAAGAGTTGATTCAGGTGGACGGAGTTTTGGGTTTAAGCAGGACGATTGCAAACGGATGAAAGCCAGCAAAGTCTTCGATCCGCTTTACGGCTCAGGGAATCTCGATGACATCGGTCGCCCACACCATGTGCGCCTGGATTGGCGGCTCCGATGGCTCGGGCGGCTCTTTGATAGGCGCTGGCGGCTGGGGGTGATCGGGCGGAAGTGGAGGCTCGGGAGATGGCTTCTTCTCCGGTTCCTTTTTCCCTAAGGAGGATTCAGCCTCTTTGTATGCTTGATGCAATCTGCTCAACACTTTTTCCTGCCTGTTCGATTGCATTCTTAACTC
Organism: uncultured Terriglobales bacterium; assembly: GCA_964476905.1. Classification (GTDB taxonomy): domain Bacteria; phylum Acidobacteriota; class Terriglobia; order Terriglobales; family Acidobacteriaceae; genus Gp1-AA112. Next base: position 2,247 of record CAYZHX010000191.1, on the reverse strand, counting down.
TCACCGTGCTGCTTTCGGTGTACTCGCCGCGCTCGACTCATGTCAGCGTGAAACCGCAGTGGGCTTCCAGCGTTCAATAGCGCACCTTATCCGGCTTCTTTTCCCACTCCCGGAATGCCATCAGCGCCTCGTCACGCAGCATCTGTTCCATTTTGAGAGAACGGTTATGCGGATCTCGGGCCAGCTCATGATAGATGAAGTCATCGTCGAATCCGATGCTCGCCGCGTCGGCGGCGGTGTTCGCGTAGTACACGCGTTCTGGCCGGGACCAATAGATCAGTCCCATGCACATCGGGCAAGGCTCGCAGCTTGTATAGATCTCGCATCCGGTGAGCTGAAAGGTGTTCAAGCTCCGGCACGCTTCACGAATGGCGACGACTTCCGCGTGAGCACTCGGATCGTTCGTCGCCAGCACCTGGTTCGTGCCCTCGCCGATAATCTGCCCGTCCTTAACGATCACAGCACCGAACGGCCCGCCATTGTTCGAGCCGACGTTTTCCAGAGAGAGGGCTATCGCCCTGCGCATAAACTTCGGATCCAATGCTCACCTTGGGTCGGAATAGATTTCGTTTTGGATTCTAAACGGTATGGCGCGCGCCAATACATGTATGTAGTTGTGCACACATCATCGACGTCGATGGACGTGACCTCTGGCGTGCGGAATGCGCTCGCCGAGGGCGATTCGAGCTTGCCACTCTTCGGCGTACGGACAATGAACGACATGATTGACATCCAAAACGACCCGGCAACGATCGTGCTAACCGCGTTTGCCATCGCTGCGGTCGCGCTCGCTGCCTGCTACATGCCTGCGAGACGCGCGGCTAAGGTAGATCCCATGGTGAGTGGCATTGAGGCACGAATGAGCTTTGCGCGAATTATGTTGTCTTCGTGATTTCGTCTTTGCTTTCTCCTGCGATTTGACTTCGTACCCTTGCGATGCTTTACTGAGCCGCGTCCTTTAGTTCGCGAGTAAAACAATCTCTAAAGCGATTTAGACGAGCTTTGCCCCGCGAGCTTTGGGTTGGCGATGACGATGCGCCCTCTTACTTCTTCCTGCCTGCGACTACTTCTGACTATTTTGCTCTTCTCTGCCGTAATCCACGCTGAAACTGGCGAACAGGCGTGGCTCCGGTACGTTCCTTTGTCTGCTCAGGAAGCTAAGCAGTACGAAGCCTTGCGCTCGCAGCTTGTAGTACTCGGCGATTCCGCTCTGCTCAAGAGCGCACAACAAGAATTGACCCGCGGCCTGGAAGGAATGTTCGGCAAGAAGCTTGCATATTCGCATGTCTTGCCCTCGAGCGCGCCAGCTATCGTGCTGGGAACAGTTGAGTCCGTGCGTACGGCCATTCCCGATTTGCAACTGCCCACCCTTCGGCAAGACGGCTACTGGCTCGCTACAAAGAAAGTTGGGGATCAAGAACGCATCATCATCGCTGGAGGGGATGATCGGGGCGCTCTGTATGGGAGCTTTGCTCTACTACAGAAGATCGTGCTGGGCGAGAACATTGAATATCTCGAAGAAACACAGCAGCCTGACGCTTCCATTCGCTGGATTGATCAATGGGACAACCTCGATGGCCGCATTGAACGCGGATACGGCGGGCCGTCGATTTTTTTCGAGGGCGGCTCGGTCCGCTCCGATTTGACGCGCGCTGCCGAGTATGCGCGCCTGCTTGCCTCAATCGGCATCAACGGCTGCACGCTAAATAACGTCAACGCCGATCCGCACGTGCTCCAAGACAACTTCCTTCCTCAGCTCGCGCGCATTGCCGATGTTTTTCGTCCATGGGGAGTGAGGCTTTCAATCTCTGTTGATTTCAGCAGCCCCAAGGTCATCGGCGGTCTCGACACGTTCGATCCAGTCGATCCGCGAGTCGCCGAGTGGTGGAGCAAACGGGTCGACGCCATCTATCGGCAGATTCCGGACTTCGCCGGATTCGTCGTGAAAGCCGACTCCGAAGGACGCCTCGGCCCGGCTACCTACGGACGCACTCCCGCCGACGCAGCCAACGTGATTGCTCGCGCGCTCAAGCCGCACGGCGGCATCGTCTTTTATCGTGCCTTTGTCTATAACCACCATCTCGACTGGCGCGATCGGAAAGCGGACCGCGCGAAAGCTGCCTACGACAACTTCCATCCGCTGGATGGGAAGTTTGATGACAACGTCATTATTCAGATCAAGAACGGACCAATCGATTTCCAAGTGCGGGAGCCCGTCTCACCTTTAATCAGCAGCCTCGAAAAAAC
>CAYZHX010000190.1:0-7024 GCA_964476905.1 uncultured Terriglobales bacterium | reverse complement strand
GCGGCGTTCTCGGTGATTACATTCACCTGAACGTCGATAGGTTCCCGAACCGTCTTCTTAAAGCCATTAGCCGTGAAAGTAATGCTGTATCTGCCGGCAGGAGTTGAAACAGTGTCGTAGATACCCTGCCCATTGGTGACGAAGTTCTTTATTTCGCCCGTGTCAATGTTGGTCAGAGTGACGGCTGCTCCGGGAATAGCGGCTCCGGATGAATCCGTTACCGTGCCGCGAATTTCACCAGTGTTGCGACTCTGCGCAAGAATGAGTGGTGTGATGCCGAGAAGCACGCAAAAAGCGAATATCGAACGACTGAAACTCTTCATGAAGTTCCTCCCTATGTGGGCCGTCGATCTCTCGTTCAGAGAGACAAAACTCTCCTACTGAACGCGAAGAAATAATCCGGTTAAGCAAACGTTTGTCTAAAACAGCTGCGCGGGCGACGTTATTCCTGCCAATTGCACACTGTCAAGCTAAAGATTTCCACAGGCAATATCCGTGAGCAATCGTTTGTCTATTGAGATATAGCGAAGAACGTGTACGATTGCCCCGCTGTGCACCGGTCCGGAATTGTCAGCGGGCAGCATGGCGTTGTACTCTCAGACAATCGTTTGTCTAAGTAAACCGTTTCACTACCGGCTTTTTTGACGTTGTCGACCTCCGAAAGCCGAGGAAGGCCAGTAAATGCTGATCGCAACCCGACGCAGTTTTCTTAAATTTTCCGCGGCTGGCGTGGCCGCTGCTGCTGCCGCCCGCTTGCCATTGTGGGCTGATTCTCAGAACAAGACTCAATTATGGGTCACATCAAAAGAAAAACGCTTTGCGCCAGTGGAAACCTCTGCATTGCGACAACTCGGCACGAGATCCGTTGGAAGCATTCACGTCGATGTTGATCAACGTCGACAGAACATTCTCGGCTTTGGTGCGGCGTTCACCGACGCTTCCTGTTATCTCCTCAGCCGCATGGGGCGGCCGGATCAGGATGCACTTCTCAAAGAGCTATTTGGTCCAACAGGCTTGCGCTTTTCCGTGGCGCGTACTTGCATTGGAGCGAGCGACTATTCGACCGCGGCATACAGCTTCGATGACGGTCCGAATCCCGATCCGGAACTAGCGAATTTCAGCATCGAACATGATCGCGCTTATATCCTCCCGGTGCTGCGTGCGGGCAGAGCGGCGAATCCCGATTTGTTCCTGTTCTCCTCACCTTGGAGTCCTCCCGGATGGATGAAGGCGGGCGGCTCAATGCTTGGTGGTTCCATGCGTAAGAAGTATTTCGCTGCTTACGCAGATTATTTCGTGAAGTTTTTGCAGGCGTATGGGAGTGAGGGAGTGAAGATCAATGCCGTCACCGTACAGAACGAAGTGGATACGGACCAGGACGGCAGGATGCCGGCTGCGCTCTGGGGACAGGAGTACGAAGAGGAATTTGTCAGACGATACCTCGGTCCCGGTTTGGAACATGCGTCACTCGATACCAAGATTTGGATTCTCGATCACAATTACAACCTTTGGGGACGCGCAGTTGACGAACTCAGCGATCCCGCAATGAACAAGTATGTGGATGGAGTTGCCTGGCACGGCTACGCCGGCTCTCCCGACGCGATCAGTCGCGTACACCAGGCCTTCCCTGATAAGAATCATTATTGGACCGAAGGTGGACCAGATATTAGTCGTCCCGACTACGCGACCGACTGGGCACATTGGTCGCATGTGTTTACAGGAGCTTTGCGCAACTGGTCACGGTGCATCGTCGGCTGGAACCTTCTGCTCGACGAGAAGGGCAAGCCAAACATTGGACCCTTTTCCTGCGGTGGCCTCGTCACCATCGATTCTCAAACCGGAAAGCTCACTCGCAGCGGCCAGTATTGGGCTTTTGCTCACTACTCAAAAGTGATCGATCGCGGAGCCCGCGTGCTTGAGTCCCAGGGAGAGTTGGAAGGAATCGACCATGTTGCTTTCCAGAATCCGAACGGCAGCCGCGTCCTCGTGGTCGCGAACCTTGGAGACCAATGCCAGGTTGATGTCAGTGCAGGAGATCAGACATTGAAGGTTCCAGTCGAGGCGCAGTCCGTTACGACCCTGCTGTGGTGAAGCTTTCGTGCTCCCGCAGCTTGGGGAGCGCGCACTCATGGTAGAGTCCGTGACAACGACCTTGGAACTTTAACGACGGAATGAAACGCAAAGAACCTGAAAGCCACGAGCCGATCAGCCTCAAGAAGCTGGCGGAGTATCTCGGTCTGAACGCTGCGACAATTTCGGTAGTACTCAACGACGTCCCCGGTCGTTCGATTCCCGAGTCCACGCGCGAGCGCATCAGAGCGGCGGCAAAGAAATTTAACTACCAGCCCAGCCTGTTGGCGCGCTCCCTGCGCAACCGCCGTACGCTGACCGTCGGAATCATGGTTCCCGAATTGGGAGACGGATATCACACACAGGTGATGAGCGGCATAGGCGACCAGTTGATGGAAGCCGGATATTTCTACTTCACTGCGCACCATCGCCACCGGAATGATCTGGTTGAGCGCTACAGTCGGATGCTAGTGAGCCGCGGCGCCGAAGCGCTGATCGCTCTCGATACTGCCCTTGAACATCCATTACCGTTACCTGTGGTGGCTGTCGCGGGACACCGCCACATCAAAGGCGTCACCAACGTCGTTCTCGATCATCGGCGCGCGGCGGAGCTGACGGTTGGACACTTGCACTCCCTCGGTCACCGGCGTATCGCGTTTATGCGCGGACAGCTGTTCAGCTCCGACTCGGAAGTCCGGTGGGCAAGCATCGTAGAGGTTGCTAGGGAGATGGGCATCACCATCGACCCTAAGCTCGTCGTCCAATTGGAGAAGGACATCAGCTCTCCCGAATTGGGATATCCCGTCATGCAGCAATTATTGGCAGAGCGTTTACGCTTTACTGCTGTCGTCGCATTCAACGACATGTCGGCGATCGGCGCCATTCGCGCTCTGCAAGACTTTGGCCTGCGCGTGCCCGCAGATGTTTCTGTCATCGGTTTCGATGACATTCACGCGGCCGCGTTCAACAACCCACGTCTGACCACGATCCGACAGCCCCTAACCCAAATGGGAAAGACGGCGGCGCAGTGCGCGCTAAACCGGCTGCTTGGTTCAGAACCATTTCGGGAGCAGATTACGATTGAGCCCGAACTTGTGGTTCGCGAATCCACACAAGCAGTCAAGTCCTCGGTGCGAGCCTCTGGCCGTGAAAATCGAGCAACTCAGCGGTAGATCGACTTTGCTGATTGCGTCCGGGCCAGCAGCACGAGCGCGTACCTGCAGTCTCTCTCAAATGGATCACGCCGATTGTTGTGCGAACCTAAGTCATCGATAATTTGGAATCCGAAATGCTCGACGTGAATCGAATGCAGCGTAGGAGGAATGCATCCCCATGTCTGGAGTTGTGACCACCGGTTTAGCGTTCCTGATGGGCAGTGCGTTTTTCTCTCGCACAAAGGACCGGAATCAGGAGAAGGAAGAAGCTCGGATCTCGGTGGAGGAACTGAACCAGAGAATCGCCCGGCATGACTCTTTGATCATCCTGGATCTTCGTCATCCCTTGGACGTGCTAGCCGCGCCCCAACTGATCTCAGGCGCAATTCCTGTCAAACCGGATGAGATTGATGCCCACGTTGGCAATATCGCACGCGATGCTGAGATCGTTTTGTACTGCACATGTCCAAACGAAGAAACGAGCCTGAGTGTGCGTGGCCAACTAGTCAAGCGCGGCTTCCAGCATGTCAAAGTCCTAAGCGGCGGATTGCCGGCATGGAAACGAGAACAATTGCCGCTTGAACCGCTGTATCCAGAATTAGAAAATCAGCTTCGGCAAACGACGGCGGGCAGCTAGCCAGATATTACGACCGAGAACCTTCAAGGTTCCAAACCGGCAAGCGGGAACGCATCGACCTCCAAGGGTTAATGCCGTATCGCTCGTACAAATCTCTGGCAAAACATGAGCACAGCAGGGGCGGGAAAACTCTCAGCCCTTCGGCAGCCGAAGGCTGTGTATTTTCGTCGTTCTTAACTCTAAAAGACATTTCTGACAGAAAAGGTTCGCATGGCAGAATCGACAGCTCAAATTCCCCTAACCACGTCCCGTGTTGAGCAGATATTTCCCAAATTGAGTGAGGCCCAAATGCAGCGCCTCGCTTCTCATGGCACATCCCGGTCGGTGCGCACAGGGGAGGTTCTGGTCGAACTCGGAGATAAAGATATTCCGGTTTTCCTCGTCATCTCGGGCGAGTTGGAAGTTGTGCGGCCTTCATTCACTCAGGAAATATTGATTCGCGTGATCGAGTCAGGGCAATTCACCGGCGAAATCAACACACTGTCCGGTCGGCGTGCTTTCGCGCGTATTCGCGCACGGCAGGATTCGGAAGTCATCCAAATAGCGCGTATGAGCCTTCTTGCGCTAGTACAGACGGATGCGGAGCTAAGCGACATCGTGATGCGTGCGTTCATTTCGCGGCGCGTTGAGTTGATCGCACAGGGCCAAGGAGATGTGACGCTGGTAGGTTCCAGCCATTCAGCCGACACACTGCGGATCAAAGAATTCCTGACGCGCAATGGACACCCATACACGTACATCGACCTGGAACGTGACACCGACGTCGAGAGCGTTCTTGAACGTTTCGGTGTTTCCGACTCCGATACTCCGGTACTGATCTGCAGCGGCCAAACGGTTCTGCGCAATCCTACGAATCGCGAGATTGCACAGTGTCTTGGGTTCAACGAGGCTGTGGATGAGACCCAAATACGCGACTTGGTAATCATCGGTGGAGGCCCCGCAGGTCTTGCGGCAGCCGTATACGGCGCCTCGGAAGGCGTTGACGTTTTGCTCATTGAGACGTTCTCGCCTGGAGGACAAGCCGGTTCCAGTTCAAGAATCGAAAATTATCTCGGCTTTCCAACTGGAATTTCCGGGAACGAATTGGCCGGTCGGGCGTATACGCAGGCGCAGAAGTTCGGCGCACAGATGCTACTCACGACCGGCTCGCGATTGACCTGCGATCGCCGGCCGTATGTTGTCGAACTAGAAGATGGCACCAGAATCCCGGCGCGAACGGTGGTTATCGCAACAGGAGCCAAGTATCGCAAGCTGCCACTCAAGAACGTGGCGCAATTTGAAGGCTCTGGCATCTATTACGGCGCAACCTTCATTGAAGCGCAGCTTTGCGGCGGCGAAGACGTGATCGTCATCGGCGGGGGAAACTCCGCAGGACAGGCCGCTGTATTTCTCGCTCAGAGCACAAAGCGTGTTTATCTCCTCGTCAGAGGATCTGACCTGGCGGACACGATGTCGAAATACTTGATCCGTCGCATCGAAGACACACCCAACATCACCCTGCTCACACATACAGGCCTAGTTGATCTTGAAGGTAGCGAACACTTAGAACGCGTGACGTGGCGGAACAATGAGACGGGGAAAACCGAGAACAAGAGCATTGCACACGTATTCGTCATGACAGGAGCCGACCCGAATACAGATTGGCTCGGTGGTTGTGTCACGCTCGATGACAAGGGGTTCATAAAGACCGGCCCCGATCTGTCGGCGGAGGACCTGCATGACGCGCACTGGCCTCTTAGCCGCCGGCCATATCTGCTTGAAACAACCCTGCCGGGCGTTTTTGCCGCCGGAGACGTACGCGGCGGCAATGTCAAACGTGTCGCGTCGGCTGTGGGCGAAGGATCGATTGCGATTTCATTCGTACATCAAGTGTTAAAGGAATAAACGGGGAATCCAGTGTTCACGCGCAGTGCAAACGCAAAACCTAAACGGCGCTCATCGGTCGGCAATAATCCGCTGATCATTCAATACCACGATCGCGAGTGGGGTGTTCCCGTCCACGATGATCGCAAGCACTTTGAGTTTCTCGTGCCTGAAGGCTGCGCCGCCCGGATTGAGCTGGACGATTGCATTGAAGAAGCGGAAGGTTATCGGCGCGCTTTCGATGGGTTCGATCCAGAGAAGGTCGCCCGGTTTTCGGTTGAACGACTGGATCTTCCGCGTAACGAAACCATCCGGGAGCCGCCTTGCGGAATGCTGGCTGAGCCTCGACACGCGAATTGCCTAGAAATTGCGAAATCCCGCGAGGCTGTTAACCGGAGGTTTATGAATCAGAATTTCGCTGCAATTATTCTCGGTGGTACCGGGCAAGTCGGTGGTGCAGCCGTCGCGGAGCTGCTGGCAATTCCCGAATGCCGGGAAGTGGTGATGGTCACCAGAAAAGCCATTGCGGCGCAATCGCGGGTGCGCAACGTCGTTCTGGATACCGGCGCTGCCGACTTTGCCGAGCGCACTGTTGCTCTAGCCCGGGAAGTTTTGAGCCAGGGTCCCGCCAGTGCGGTGAGCTGTGTGGGCGTTGGTTCTGGATCGATGCGCTGGAGCGAAGAAGAATTGCGACGACTTGAGCTCGGCGTCGTCGGTGCCTTTGCGCGTGGCTGCCATGACGCCGGAATCGTCCAGTTTTGCCTACTTTCTGCGGCTGGAAGCACAGCCCGCAGCCGGTTTCGCTATGTCCGCGTAATGGGCATGAAAGAAGACGCTGTACGCAACATCGGTTTTACCCGGCTCGCCATCTTTCGCCCCGGCATCATTGTCGGTAACGCTCATACCCCAGCCTGGGCCGGTTGGTTGGGACGACTCCTGCCTGGACCTTTTGGCAATATTGATCAGCGAATTCTCGGGCGCTCAATCGCTGCAGAGATAGCTTTGCACAGTCGAGAGGCTGGTGAAGTTACCCGCGAAAATGCAGCGATGAAAAGACTCGCTGCGCAGCTTCAATAGCGCAACTTTGGATTTTTTGGATGCCTATCGTTTCCGGAATAATTCTCGTTGATGATCGCGACTCAGCGAATATCCCCGAACCGAATGCTGGCTGTCCCGCAAAATCCCCGAAGTTTTGACTTGCAAGCGGTAAGGTGTGTCTCGTCAACAGCTTAGGGGAGCGCTGCTCTGACTCTTAATCAGTAGATTTCTGAGTAGTTCTGTCAAGTCAATTCAACTGGGT
>CAYZHX010000189.1:0-7175 GCA_964476905.1 uncultured Terriglobales bacterium | reverse complement strand
GACGATCGCCGCGGACTCGCCAATGCTGCAACTATGACCGGTACCGCTTTGGGACCGGCGATCGGAGTTCTGATTGGCGGAACGTACATTGCGCGTTTCGGATGGCGTCCGTTTTTTATAGTGCTTGGCATCCTCACGCTGGTGTGGCTTATTCCGTGGGTGTTCTTGATGCCATGCTCGGCACCGCCGCCGAAGAGCGAGCGCACCAAGTCGGGTCCACCGGTGTGGGCAATTCTGGGACATCGCTCGTTTTGGGGCGGAGCGATTGGGCATTTTTGCATCAACTACCTGGCTTACTTCGTGCTGACGTGGATGCCCTTTTACCTGGTACGCGAGCACCATTTTTCTCTTCCCACAATGGGAAAGTTGACGGCGTTGTTCTATTGCGTCGAGTCGACGTTCACTGTGATCACCGGCGCGCTCACGGATCGAGCTGTTCGCGCCGGTCAGACAATTACGCGGGCGCGCAAGACCGCGATGATCGTGGGCCATACTCTTGCCGCAATTGGATTGCTGTGCTGGATGCTTGCGAGTTCGAAGTGGTTTCTGGTCTGCATCATTTTCACATTTGCAGCGTGGGGCATTGCAGCAACAGGGATTTTCGCTTTTCCGCAGGACCTCGGCGGACGCGAGGCGTCGGGAAAGTGGAGCGGGCTGCAGAACTGCGCGGCAAACTTTGCCGGCATTCTGGCGCCGATGATCACCGGTTTTGTACTGGATCGCACTGGAAGCTTTGCCATCACGCTGGCGACTACGGCGTCGGTCATGCTGGTCGGCGGATTTGCCTGGGTCTTCCTGGTTGGAGGTCTCGAGCCGGTTTCCTTTGCCGGCAGCTACTCCGGCGCGACGTCGCAGCGTGCTTTGGAGGCGTCCGACGTCGAGGTCCGGTGACACTGAGTAACAAGGATTCGAGCAGGCAAAAGCCAGTTCGAGGCCAAGTGTGGGGTAGCTTATCGCCTGCCGCTATCGCCGTTTGCTTTCTTCTTCAGCAACGTCTTCACCTGAGCGATCAGTTTCTCGGTCGCGTCACCTTTAATAAGGTAGGCATCGATATTCTTCAGGGCCTCTTTGGGAAGATCGGTGTAGGCGGATTCCATCAGGATTGGAATCCCGGGACGCTCTCGTCGGATGATCTCAGCCACTTTGTCGCCGGTCATATCGGGCATGCGGTAGTCGAGCACAACCAGATCGACGTCTTCCGTTTTCAGCAATTCCAGACCTTCTGGACCGTTGTTGGCAACGAGCACACGATATCCATTCACTTCGAAGAGGAGCTTATGGAGAGCGCAGATAGAAGGCTCGTCGTCAATACAGAGCAACGTCTGTTCCATGGAGGCCTGATTGTTGGGGGGATGTATCGCGACAGAATATCAGTGAATGGGGTATTTGGGTGCGCCAGAGTGCGCAACACTGCGAAAGTCCGCACCGGCAGGGCCGAGTCGTGCTGCTCATTTACGGGTTTGAGGGCGCCTTTTCGGATACCGCGCCAGTTTCTACCGCGCATAGGAGGAATCAGCCATGGAAGCAGAGTAGGGGCGCTGAAAGCGTATGTTGAGGCAATCGTTATCGACGTTAAGTCGATGAGTGCAGGGAGCTTGCAAGCCGACGAGTATCGGCCGGGCCGGGTGATGCCGAGACGTTGCTCGTACCAGTGCTACGACCGAGATGCGCTTTCTACAACCAAAGTAGTAGCCGTTGGCATCGTACAGTGCTCATTCGTCAAACGGAGGGGTGTCTTCTGGTCGTTAGCGCGTCATGTTCCGTCATTCACTCCGTACATTTCTATGAGCACGACGAAGCTCTCGTCCAGCGACTGCGCTCGATCATTGTCCCTGGGATTGACGTCGGAAACTCGGTGATTGTCGTGGTTACTGCGCAGCACTGCCAGCAGCTTAAGGCAGCACTGGCGATGAGCGGCGTAGAAACCGAAATTCTGGAGCAGCAGGGACGCTTCACCTGCGCGGATGCTCACGAGCTGCTCGCCATGTTCATGGTGGATGGCTTTCCTGACCGCGAGCGATTCCTGTCTGTGATAGGCAATCTGATCGCGCGCGCTCGACAGTCGGCCTGGAATTCTCAACGAGGAGTGACTGTGTTCGGGGAAATGGTCGCGGTTCTGTGGGAACAGGGGAACCGTATCGCCGCCCTACAGCTTGAGAGCCTCTGGAACGATCTGCTCTACGATCGCGAATTTCACCTGCATTGCGCCTATCCGCGGAACATCTTCCGCACCAACGCCGAAGCCGCCATGATTCGCGCTATCTGTGACGTCCACTCTCACGTTGTCGGCCGCGCAGCGTAATTGCGGACGGCTATCTATTGATCTGTTCCTGACGGTTTCAACACTGGGTTGAATAGTCCGGCCTTATTCTGCGGAACGGTTACGTCGCTTTCCGCGGCATCGAAGCCGTCTAGCACTACTCGGACGTGATATTTGCCCGGTTTCAAAGGGATCACAGCGGGCGAGGTCTGACCGCTATCGTTGCCATCTATGAAGATGCTTGCACCAGGAGGCTTGCTGTTTACGACCAGTTTTGGACCTACTTCGCGCCCTGCCCACTTCTGCCAAAACTGGCCCTGTAAGGCCTGATCTCTTGATAGGTCCTGCAGCTTCGACAAGTCAGGCATGTTGATCTTTGGGACGTTCGGCATCGCAACCGTCAGGTCAGGCGAGTATTCGAATTCCTCCCCACCTGCGACCTTCACTGTCACGCCGGAGGTTTGAAAACCGGGCATGCGAATACTCACGCGGTGGCGCCCGCGGCCGATCTGAAGCTCTGTCGGTGTGCGCTTCCCTGTCGGTTTTCCATCGAGATCCACTTCGGCCGCCGGCGGATTGCTGTTGAGCTTCATCGTCGCCAGGGTTGAGTTTGAGCTCGCATTCTCGCGCTTCATCAGCCCAGCGGTTGCTTGCTGTGGGCCTGGCTGCGTTGCCGAATTGTCAGTAGGAGGAGTCGGAGGAGGTGGAGCCGCAACCGTTGATGCCGGAGTTCCGTTGTCTTTCTCGTCATTCTGCGGCTTCGAAGAATGTCGCTGAAACCGCGAATAGATCAAGAACGCGGCAAGCACCAATAAAACCCCCGCACGACGACGAGATTTCGGTGAAAGATCCCACGGACGCCGTCGCTCCGATATCGAGGTCGGCGGTGGAGTTGGAGTACCTGTCGATGGTGATTGCGGAGCCGGTGATCCGCCGGGAACCGGTTGGTAGGATGCAGACTGCGATGGCTGCGGTCTCGCATCGTAAGTAGCGTTGGCATCGCTGAGTCCCGGAAAGTCTCCCGTGGGCTGCCCCAGCGTACTCACGTTCGAGAAGCTCGCGGTCTTGTAGTCCTGAAGTGCGCGAACTAGCCCTTCCCCATTCGGGAATCGGTCATCGGCAGACTTTGATAATGCCTTCTCGATCACCGCGCTCAGACCAGGATGAATGCTCGCGTCGAGTTTGCGCGGCGGGATTGGTGTTTCATGCACGATCTTGTACATGATGGTCGTAATGCTCTGGCCTTCAAAGGGGCGCTCTCCGGTAACCATTTCATAGAGAATCACGCCAACGCTGAACAGATCACTGCGGCCATCGAGCGGTTTTCCCAGCACCTGCTCCGGAGACATGTAGTTGGGCGTACCCACAACTTGTCCCGTAATGGTCATCGCTTCGCCAGCGCGAGCAATGCCGAAATCGGTGATCTTTACCAGTCCATTGCCGGCGAGCATGATGTTTCCCGGTTTGACATCGCGGTGGATGATGCCCTTAGCGTGTGCGAAGTCCAAACCGGCACAGACTTGCCGGATGATATCGATGGTCTGCGCCGTTGCGATTGTGCGCTGCTGGCGAATCAAAGCTTCCAGCGTGGAACCCTCGATGAATTCCATTGCGAGGTAGAGAATGCCATTGTCCTCGCCGGCGTCATAAACGGTGACAATGTTCGGATGATTCAATCCGCCGGCTGCCCGCGCCTCATTCTTGAATCGACGCGCTGCCTCATCGGCGGTAGTACCGATTCCGTCGAAACGAATAGCTTTTAGCGCGATCTTCCTGGCGATGGTTGGATCGAGCGCCTCATAGACCACGCCCATAGCCCCGTGCCCGATTTCGCGCACGATCTCGTATCGTCCAAATCTTTGTGGAAGCAATGACATGCTCTTTTAGAGATTAAACCGCAGTGCGGAGCGGGTCGAGCGTCCCATCGTTTGCTCATTAGTCGCGTCGTCGTGGATCACTCAGTGCTTTGAAGGTTCAGAGGCCGAATCGAAGACGGTTCCGACGGCGTGGTAGGATTCACCTGAGAATACGTTTTCCCTCCCGATTCATGGACATTAGGCAAATCGCGAGCCGAGCCAAGGTCTCGACTGCCACAGTATCGCGCACCATTAACCGGGTGCCGACCGTTGATCCTCAGCTTGCCAAGAGAGTCTGGAAAGTCGTCGAGGAACTTGGCTACTATCCCAACTCTGCTGCCCGGTCGTTGGTTTCGGGCCGAAGCCGCGTGTTCGGATTGATAGTCTCGGAAATCACAAATCCCTTCTTCCCCGAGATAGTCCAGACATTCGAGAACCTTTCTGTTCAGCACAATTACGAAATCCTTCTGACATCCACGATCTATGACGCCAAGCGCATGGAGCTTTCGGTCCGCCGCATGATCGAGCGACGTGTAGATGGCGTAGCAATCCTCACCTTCGGCATGGAAGATTCGCTCATCAACGATCTTCATTACCGCAAAGTTCCTCTTGTATTTGTAGACGTCGGGCCAAAGCTTCCCCGCGTAAGCAATATCGCGATTAACTACAAGAATGGAATTCGCCAGGCGGTGCAGCATCTGGCAGCGCTCCGACACACTCGTGTTGCCTTCGTGACCGGACCGCCGCAACTGAAGTCCGCAATTGCTCGACGTGATGCGTTTGAAGAATCAATGAGGGAAATTGGACTCGATTCTTCATTGATCGTCGTCGGGGACCACACCGTCGAAGGTGGTATGAAGGCATACCGCGAACTTTCTCAAGAGCGCACGCCGCCCACAGCAGTGCTTTGCTCCAACGACATGACTGCAATTGGCGTAATGCGCGAGGCGTATCAGCGTGGCATCGAGATTCCACGCAGCTTGTCGGTGATTGGCTTCGATGATATTCGGCTTGCTCAGTTCGTAATCCCGCCGCTGACAACGGTGCAAATGTCGCAGCAGGAACTCGCGAAGATTGCCTTCGAAGCTCTGATGAATGATGTCGGAAACCCTGAGCCGTCACCGACTGGCACACAGTATGTGATGAATACCAGCCTTGTCATTCGCAACTCTACGGCAATGGCTGCCAAACGTTCGGCGGCCAGGACGACCTCGTAGCCAGAAAAGTCATCCAGCTCTCCTCGCGCGCAGAAACATCCAGAGCAGGAAGAGCATAAATACCAACCGCAAAGTTAATGCCGTCCCGAGCTGCCAAGGTGCTAGACCAGCGGCGTATTCATTCCAGTGGGCAAGCTTCCACATGAGATCAGCGCAGTAAAGGATGAAGAGGATCAGCGCGATCCATTTTGCGGCGCGACGCACACTGGGATCGGCTGCGGGTGTGCCCTGCTCCGGACTCATGGATTCAGCACGATCTTTCCGAACTGCTCGCTCTTTTCCAGACGCTCGTGCGCCGCACGAGCTTCGCTCAGTGGGAAGACTCGGTCAACCACTGGTCTGAGTCTGCCGCTGAAAACGTGCTTCAGTACTTCATGCAAATCGCCCATGGTTCCCATATAGGAACCGAGGAATGAAAGCTGTCGGCTGAACAGCACGCGAATATCAAACTTCGCCTCCGGCCCGGTAGTCGCGCCGCAGGTGACGAGCGTCCCTCCCGGACGCAGTGAGCGCACGCTATCGTCCCAAGTGACGGCACCGACGTGCTCGAATACGACGTCTACCCCGGCTTTTGAGGTAATGCGGCGGACTTCGTCTGCAATTTTTTGCTTGTAATGGTTGATGGCATGATCGGCGCCGAGTTCGCGTGACTTCCCCAGCTTCGGTTCGTCTCCGGCAGTGGCAATCACGGTGGCGCCAAGCATTTTGCAAATCTGAATCGCCGCTGAGCCAACGCCTGAGCCACCGCCGAGGATGAGCACGGCCTGCCCAGCCTTGATCTGCGCACGCGTCACCAGCATGTGCCACGCCGTGAGAAAAACCAAAGGAACGCTCGCAGCCTGATCGTAAGAAAGACTTTCCGGAAGTGGAATTACGCTTACTTCAGGAACAGCAATGTATTCCGCATTACCGCCATCATTTCCGTATCCCAAAACGGAAAACTCGCGGCAGAAGCTCTGCTGACCTGCCGTACACTGCGCACAATGATTGCAGAACACCATCGGCGCCAGCAGAACGCGAGTGCCGCGCTTGACGCTTTCGACATAGCTGCCCACTTCAGCGACATCACCGGCAATATCGCTGCCGTTAATGTGTGGCAGCTTGACTCCGGGCAATCCCTTCCGGATCCAGAGATCAAGGTGATTTAAAGCGCAGGCGCGTACTCGGATGAGGACTTGATCCTCGCGAGGACGTACGTCGGGCACGTCCTCATACTTGAGAACCTCGGGCCCGCCGAACTGGTGGAAGCGAATCGCCTTCATAACAGCGCGGCCGGACGCATCAACAGCCGAGTATGTAAGCGAAGATCAGCGGCGCCACGATCGTCGCATCTGACTCGATAATGAATTTCGGCGTGTCCTTACCTAGTTTGCCCCAGGTGATCTTCTCGTTTGGCACGGCGCCAGAGTAGGAACCGTAGCTGGTGGTCGAATCGCTGATCTGACAGAAGTAAGCCCACAACGGAACGTTGTCGCGCTGCAGGTCCTGGTGCAGCATTGGAACAACGCAGATGGGGAAATCGCCGGCGATGCCGCCGCCGATCTGGAAAAACCCGAGTGGCGATTTCTCTGTTAAGTTCGTGTACCAGTCAGCTAGCAGCATCATGTATTCAATGCCGGTACGAACGGTGTGGACGTTCTTCACGTCTCCGGTAATGCAGTGACCAGCATACATGTTGCCGAGCGTTGCATCTTCCCATCCTGGGACAAACATCGGAAGATTCTTTTGCGCCGCAGCTATCAGCCAACTGTCTTTTGGCTCGATTTGATACGAGCCTTTCAGCTTGCCACTGAGCAGGATCTTGTACATGAACTCATGGGGGAAGAAGCGCTGGCCTGCTTT
>CAYZHX010000188.1:0-7343 GCA_964476905.1 uncultured Terriglobales bacterium | reverse complement strand
CTTTCATCTCAGTAAAACAGCACTCTACCAGCCATGAATGCCGTTCCCGATTTGACTCCAGCTACTCAGGAATCGAAGCACAAGCACGCTAACAAAGCGGCGTGGAGTGCGATGTTTGCTGGAGCGGCCGTGTCTGTTTATGGCTGGACCCGCAAGTCGGCATCGGGAGCAGCTCTCGGCTTGGCGGGAGGTGCAATTGCGCTCAAGGCTGCAAGTGCCGGGCCGATCGCCGATCTAGTCGGAACGGAGACTTCGCTCAGCCACAGCGTGATCGTGATGGCGACGCCAGAGGAGATTCACTCTTTTTGCAAGAACGTCCGCAAGGCACGGCTGTGGATCGCAGGCCTACACGACCTATCGTCGCCGGCGAGTCAGGATGGCATCAAGGAGAACTCCGATTCCATTATGGGATCTAGGGACACAGAACTCAGAATTCTGGAGGATATACCTGGCCAATCTGTCCGATGGAACTATGTTGGTCCTCAACGAGGGTGCCGAGATTGCATCGGAGAGCTGAAGATCGCCGATCTGCCTGCTGCTCGCGGTACCCTGGTCACGCTTACTCTTCGGTACAAACTCCACACCGGCATGCTTCATTCCGGCGCACCGCAAATCATCGGCGTCGATCCGCAGCGGCACCTGCGCGAGAGCCTGCGCAAACTCAAAATGCTCATCGAAGCCGGCGAGATCGCAACCATTCGTGGCCAAAGCCACGGGCCCAGAACGTTGAAAGGGAAGTTGATCGGGACGATCTTAGGAGAAGAAGCGGCATAGTTCGATTTGCAAGACTCACATCTCGCATTCGTGCCCCATCGTCTAACATAAGGCAGGGCCAATGCTGAACATCACCATCCGTCGTAAAGCCAGGCAGTTTGGACAACTGGTTCGCACTTCGGCTCTTACTCGCCGGACTGGACGCTCGCAAAAGCCGATTCTTTCCACCGAACGCGAACTCGGCATTACATTTATCGGACATAGCGGATTTTTCATTCAGATCGAGGGAATCAATCTGGTGATTGATCCGAATTTTGCGCGCTGGTTGATTGTGTTGAAGCGCCAACGCCGGCCCGGAGTTCGTCTGCGCGATCTTCCGCCCATCGACTACGTACTAGTGAGCCACGCGCACTTCGACCATCTGCATCGGCCTTCCCTACGGGCGATCGCGAGGCTTACACGCTGGCGCTGTGGACGGGCGCCGCAACTCGTAGTTCCCAAGAACGTGCGCGACATCGTTTCCCGGCTCGGCTTCCGCGAAATCCACGAGCTTGAATGGTGGCAGGAATTTCGCGAAGGTAAGCTGAGCATCACGCAAACCCCGGCGCAACACTGGGGTGCGCGCATGCTCCGAGATTTCCATCGCGGATTCGGGGGCTATGTTGTCCGGTCAGGCCACCACTCCCTCTATCATGCCGGCGATACAGCGTATTTCGATGGATTCCGCGAGATCGGTCGCCGCCTACATCCGGAATTGGCACTGCTTCCAATCGGCGCATACCATCCACCGCACTATCGCAACGTCCACACCAGCCCTGAAGACGCGCTGCAGGCGTTCCTAGATTTGAAGGCGAAGATGATGATTCCCATGCACTATGGAACGTTCCGTCTTTCATATGAACCGATGGAGGAGCCGCTGCAACGGCTTCAGATCGCCGCAGCCGCCGCCGGCGTCAGTGATCGCGTGCTCGTGCTCGAAGAGGGAAAGACGAACATTTTTCGCTAGGTCACCAGGCGAGCAGAATTCGCAGATCCCGCACATTATTTCCTGTAGGCCCTGTGACAATCGCGTCACCTATGCTGTCGAATACGGGGAATGCGTTGAAGTTCCGTAGTTCTATGTCGGGATCCAAGCCTGCATCTCGAGCGCGCTTTCGAGTGGTTCCGTCCGCGATGGCTCCTGCGGCGGGACTATCGCCGTCAATCCCATCGGTGCCGCCGCTCAAGACACAGACCTCTTCTGCAGCGATCTGCTGTGCTGCATAGAGAACGAAATGCTGGTTGCGTCCGCCAATGCCCGCGCCGGCAGGAACTTTGAGCGTGATCTCCCCTGCCGATACCAGCGCGACGCGCGATACTCCTTTTCGCAGCTCGCGCATTCGATTTAGCAGGTAATCTGCCGCGCGCTCACAGGGCCAGTCATCGGGTGTGTTGTCGATCTCGACCGCGAATCCATGCTTCGCGAGCAAAACTCCTGCGGCATCTGCGGCAGAGGCGCTCGAAAGAATGGGCCACCAGCGCGAACTCACAAAAAAGGGATCATCCGCTTTGGGAGTTTCTTCAAGCAGTCGATCGACAAAAATCGTGCGGACGCTTTCGGGAAACTGTGCTGTTAGTTCATGTTGTTCAGCAATGCGATAGCAGTCGGCAGTCGTCGACGAGTCCGCCATTGTTGGACCGGAGGCGAGGGCATCGAGCGCGTTCTCGGGAACGTCGCTCACCATGATGCTCACCTGCCTTGCTGGATATCCCGCCTGTGCTAGCCTTCCGCCTTTGATCGCGGAAAGGTGTTTGCGGACTGCGTTGATTTCTCCGATTGCTGCGCTAGAGTGCACGAGAATTCGGTAAGTCTCGATCAGATCGTCGAGCGAAATTGCCTCGTAACGTGGAACCTCAACCAATGCTGATGCTCCGCCACTGATCAGGTAGATAACTAGCGTGTGTTCGTCGAGTCCTGAAACATATTTGAGGATGGCTCTCGCCGCGCTTACCGATTCCCCATTTGGGAGTGGATGTCCTCCGATGAAGTAGCGGAAGCCGGCATGCTGGGACTGCGGAGCATGCGAGGACACCACAACGCCTTCCAACCGAGGCCCAGTCTGGGAAATTAGTGAGTCGAGCATCGTATGCGCCGCCTTACCGATGGAGATGACCAGAACACGCGCGTAATAACTCAAGTCATACAGGTCCTGCTCCACTCGAAGGACACCGCGTGAGTACTCGACTTTGTTGGCAAAGATGTTGGGGATGCCGATCTCTCGAAGGGTATCGAGAAATACCTCACGCGCGAGTGCGCGCATCGAGCGGAAATCGGACGGGCTGTCTCCGCTCATCAGGTGCGCTGCGCCGCGAGCGCGGGAAAGTGACGCGGCAACCATTCAGTGATGGCATCGCGCATCAGCGGCAGCTTGCCCTCGAAAAAGTGGTCGGCATTCTCGACCAGCACAAACTCCTTTGGCTCGGCCGCGAGTTTGAAGATCTCGCGCAGATTCGCCGCCGGCGCGAACTGATCGTGGTCGCCACTAACCATCAGCTTGGGTTTCGTGCAACCTGCGAGATAGGAATATGTGTAGAGTCGCTGCTCGACAGCCAGCGGAGTGCCCAGCGCGATGAGTCCTAATACGCGCTGATCGGCACAGCAAGTTTTCAGTCCTGTCGCGGCGCCGAAGGAGAATCCGGCAAAGATGATGGGTCGCTTGTATTCGCGCTCGAGCCAGTCTAGCGCAGCGCGAATGTCGTCGCGCTCGCCTCGGCCATGGTCATGTGCGCCTTCGCTGAGTCCGGTGCCACGAAAATTGAAGCGCAAGACGGGAACACCGAAAGCGTTCAGCGCCTTAGCTGCGTGATAGACAACTTTGTTGTGCATCGTTCCACCATGAAGTGGATGCGGATGGCAGACGAGCGCCGAATAGGGAGCGTCCGTTTCTCCGGCGTTCAGCAGGGCTTCGAGCCGTCCTGTGGGTCCGGTAAGGAACAGAGATTGGATTGCGTTCGGCAAGAGAAGCCCTTGAGTGCATTTTATCTACAGCATCGTTTCATAACTTCGTAATTTCGCGACTTCACGATTCTGCAATCAATTCAGTCGGCCGAAATAACGAGATTACACACTCAGAAATCACGAAATTCCCAAGTCCCACCTCCGCAAGTATGCTGTTTCCATGGACCTGGTTCGGCTTACGCGCGAGCTTATCGACATTGAATCCGTGACCGGCAACGAGGCCGAAGTTGGGGAATATCTCTACCGACTTCTTTCCCAGTTGGGGTATCGCACAGAGAAGATGCCAGTCGAGGGGAAGCGGCACAATATTTACGCGGCTCTCGATGCATCTCCCGATTTGGTGTTTTCGACGCATATGGATACGGTGCCGCCGTTCATTCCCTCTTCGGAAGATGGCGAGAAGGTGTATGGCCGTGGCTCGTGTGATGCCAAAGGGATCATTGCTGCTCAGATCGCTGCCGCGGAGCGCCTGCGCGGAAGCACCTCCCGCATTGGATTGCTTTTCCTGGTTGGAGAAGAGCGGGATAGTCAGGGCGCCAAAGAGGCAAACCGTCACGCTCCGGGCTGCCGATTTCTCATTAATGGGGAGCCGACGGAAAACAAGATCGGTCGAGCATCGAAGGGGACGCTGCGAGTGCAGCTCACGGCCACAGGACGCATGGCGCATTCGGCCTATCCGCACCTCGGCGAATCGGCGATCGAGAAACTGGTGAACGCGCTGCATCGATTATTGGAGATGCCGCTGCCCAATAATCCTGAAATTGGGCCGACGACGATGAACATCGGCCAGATCGAAGGCGGTCGTGCGCCGAACGTAATTCCCGATTTCGCACGCGCGCAGTTGCTTTATCGTTTGATCGGAACTACGGAAAAATTGCGTAAGGACATTCAAGCGGCGGTGCAGGGGTTTGCAACTCCTGAATTTGCGCTGGAGATCCCCTATGTGAAGCTCCGTACCGTCGACGGCATTCCCGAAATGATTGCCGCGTTCACTACCGACATTCCTGCTTTAACCAATTGGGGTGAACCCGTGCTGCTTGGGCCGGGATCGATCCATGTGGCGCATACAGACGGCGAGTTCATTCCAAAGCGGGAATTGAACGAGGCGGTGGACTTGTATGCGTTGATCGCGAAGAAGCTGATGGCGTCTTGAACCAGTTGTGCGCATCTTATCGCCTTGGATTTCCCCTAGGGCTTTCTGCGCCTAAGGGCTTGTCAGCACGCTTTCCTCCTGCGAAGCCAGCCGGAGGACGTGCTTGCTGAGCCTTGTGGGAGCCTCCGTAACGTACTGCATGAATGCTTTCACTGCTTCGGCGCCATCCTTATAGCCCTGCTCGATCGCGGGGCGAACGATGTGGCCATCGAAATCAAGCAGTGTTGCGGCAAGGGGAGCGGCGGGGCGAATCTTAAAGGCCTTCAGGTAGCGATAGGTATGCGTACCTACTTCCAGCACGATCTGTTCGGGACGAAGGCCATTCTTCTCAGCATATCCTTCACAGATTTGATTGACGTTGCTAAGCAGTCGCAGCTCAGCGAGCACATTGCGCGACATCAGGATGTCGAACGCCCGCATTCCAACATCGAAGAACGTTTTTATTTTGGGAACGATCTCTTTCTCAGCATCGACGGTGACGAGGAACACTACGTCCGCGCCCAATCTGATTGCTGGAGTGATGGGCTGTTTGGCGACTAATCCGCCATCCGACCATAGTCCTCCGTGCATCTTCACGGGCTCATAAGCAATGGGGAATGCCGAGGATGCGATCACCGCGTTCAGCGCATCATGCGCATACTCAAAATGTGACTGCAGAAACTCGATGTCGACACCAGGATCTTTTTCCAAGTCCTCCAGCTTTTTGTTGACGAAGTAGCGTTCACGTCCTGTATACAGCTCTGCTGCCGTCATCACCACCCGCATCGCCGAGCGCCGAAGTCTTCGCGGATGAATGCGGCTCTTGAGGAAGCGTGTTCGCTCGTAATTCTGAAATAGACCAGGATCGAGCGGGGATTTCAGAATTCTTTGACTTATTTGGCTAGCGGCGTTACGCAGGATCGGCCATGCAAGGCCAATTGCCAGCAGAACGATTCCAAGCACCAGAATCGAGCGCGGAGTGAACGTGAATGTCGGTGAAGCCTTGAACTGCACACGAGTGGAGATCAGCAGCCAAACGACGAAAAGCAGTAGGAACGCATTCGCTGCCAACGACGGGGCAAGCTTCTTCCGCTCAGGAATCCAGGGGCTTCGTCGAAGCGCATGGATGACCACGTAGTAGGCGTACGACAGTTCTGTGTAGTTGAAGAGAATCGTGAGTCCCGCGACACCAAGAAACAGCCATGTCAGAAGGGGGCTCTTTTGGTGAAAATAGATTCCGAACCGGTGCAACAAATCAGCGAATGCATTGCCAAATCCGGCTGTAGCGGTGATGAGTCCAGCCAGGACGATGATGTAGCGCGACCAGTCAATCCCAACCGTCGTCGGCGTGAGATCGAGCCAGCCTTGGACTAATGGCTCGGCGTTGCCATAAAAACCGCGACCGTGGCCCGCGTAAGATGCCGCATTAATCGCCCCAATAGAGGTTGAGGTGAGGATGTGGGTGGGAAGCTGCGCGTCCTGAAAGGCAAGCAACACGCCGGCTTCATACGCACCCCGTGCGCCGCCGCCAGACAACACTACGGCGATGCGTCCGGTGAAGCGCTCCCACAGCCCCGCCGGGTTCTCAGGCAGGCTCGCGCGGAATTCCCGTCGCTCTTCTTCAAGCAGATTTTTCAGCTCAAATCGAGTCTCGATAGACGAAGGATAGCGCGATTTCACGCGGTCCGTGTCGGTTACTCCGGTACCTGCGCGTAAGTGTTGCAAACGTGAGGCGCGCCGCATCGCTTGAGGGTTAATGGTTTGGCGATTCGTGATTGTTGACCCCCCAATCCCGATCGTAAAATGCCCGCATTTCTCCCGCGGGGGGCGGACTCCACGTGGTCTCCCTCAAGTCCATATAATCGTGCCCTGAATGAGAAGCGCCCTTGTCCTCCTGCTCAGCGTGGTAGTTGCGACCTCAGTTAATGGCCAGAAAGCTGATGGTGATCTCGCTGCCCGTGCGCAAAAAGCCCTTTCGCCGCTTGAGGGCGAGATCAAAATCCACGGTTTGCAGCAGGGTGTGAAAGTCGAGCGCGATAACTGGGGAGTCGCGCACATTTATGCGGCCAACCAGCACGATCTCTTCTTCGCTCAGGGATTTGTCGCTGCGCAGGACCGTCTCTACCAAATGGAGATGTGGAAGCGCGCAGGGCAGGGAAGACTGGCCGAAGTGCTTGGCAAATCGGCACTCGAGCGTGATCGATATGCCCGCCTCCTCCGCTACCGCGGCGACATGCAGGCTGAATACAAGAGCTATGCGCCAGACGCGCTCAGCATCCTGACGGCGTTTACTGAGGGGATTAACGCGTACATTCGCTACATCAACTCTCCTGCTGGGCCGGGATTGCCGATCGAATTTGAGTTGGCTGACTTCAAGCCCGAGCCGTGGAAGCCCGAAGATTGTCTCTCGCGCATGGCCGCCTATTCCATGACCGGTAATGCGGGCTCTGAGCTGCTAGATGCCGAGCTGCTCGCAAAGCTCGGTTCGGACAAGGCACA
>CAYZHX010000187.1:4717-7379 GCA_964476905.1 uncultured Terriglobales bacterium | reverse complement strand
AGTTCTTTTTGTTTGCTGGCTACGTCGTCTTTGTCTTTTTGGACGTCGTCGGCGTACTTTTTGGGATCGCGGAGGCGGGTGCCGGCGTCGCCATAGTAATTCGAGGCGCGCTGCTTGGATTGCTGCTGCAGTTTGTCGATATCGTTTTGCAGCTGGGCGATCTTGTCGCGCTGGGCGGTGATTTGGTCCTGCAGAGCCTTGGCGGCTTTGGCCTTTTCTGCATCGGCTTTGGCTTTGTCCGCGGCGGAGGGCTCGGCTGGCTTGGCGTTTTTATCCGCGTCGGTCTTGGAGTCGGAGTCGTCGGCGTCGATGTTGGCTCCGGCCGACGAGCCCAGGTCCTCGTTGGTGATGACCTTGGTGGTCGGCTCAGCGGGCTTGTTCTTGCGCGCCTGGCGGGCTGCGTCGCCGAGCGAGGGCTGCTGCGCCCCTGCCGACAGGCTTAACAAAGAGCCGAATGCTATCGCGATGATGCCGTGAGATAAGGCCAAGCGGGTCATAGGAGTCCCTAAATTGTGAGTTGCTGGAATTTTACCGCCGTTTGCGGACTCCACTTTCGTCAATTTCGCCTTGAACGGGCGGCGCTGAACCCCATGAGTACAGGGACTAAAGTCAGACAGGCGATTATGCGTTTCGAGTTTCGGGTTTTGAGTTTCGGGTTTTCGATTTTGGTAAGGGGAGGCGATTTCGACGTGCAGGGAGCAAGCAGGAGCCTGGTCAGTCGTTCTGAAAGTGAGAACCCCCTGTTAGGGCCCGCATTCCCTGAGGTTTGCCTATTCAGGTTCCTGGTGGTGCAAAAAATCGGCTCGCTTTCTTTGTATCTGATTAATCAGTAGCTACTTAGATCGAATCGCACGATTTCCCTGCTAATTCCCTGCAATTTCCCTGGTCGATTCAGAATCGCCTGTGATTATGCGGGTCCGGCAATGGAAAGTTTTCTTACGGGAATTTTTTCCCTGCAAAATTCCCTGCGCAGGGAATTTTCAGCTCGAAGAGCGAGTACAAAAATCAACGATAGAGGCTCAGATACCAGTCGGTAATCGGGTTCCCGATGAAGGTGGAGAGAATGGCCATGCTGCCGAGGAAGACTCCGAATGGGACTTCATAGTAACGGAGCATGAGGCGTGCGGATGCCCAGGAACGCGACCAGACCTCGGCGGTCTGGTGACGGCGTCGGCGGGCGATGCGCTTGCGCCAGACGGCAAGGGTGGCGATCACGCCGAATATGCTGCCCAGGAGCGCGCCAGTAAAAATCGTAAACAGCGCCAGTTTGGCTCCTAGAAACGCTCCGACCATGGCCATGAGCTTTACGTCCCCGAATCCCATGCCTTCGATGTGGCGCAGACGGAAGTAGATCTCGCCAACTCCATATATAAAGAGAGAGCCCAGGGCGGCTCCGATGAGAGCTTCAAGCAGCGAGATTGCGCCGAGCGGCCAGTTGAGCGCGAGCAGTCGGCGTGTGAGCGCGTGCGGGAGTCCGCCGACAGGAATAAAAATGCTGAATATCAAACCGGCGGCGAAGCCGGGGAGCGTGAGGACGTCGGGAAGAAGATGATGCTCGAAGTCAATGAAGATCAGCCCGAGCAATAGAAAGAAGAAGAGGCAGAATTTGAATAGAGTCAGGACTGCTAGTTCTGTGGTCAGTGGCGCGGCATAGTAATACGCTGCAACGAAAAGAAATCCGCAGAGGAGCTCCACGATCGCGTACCGCGGGCTGATTGGCGTGCGGCAGTTGCGACAGCGTCCGCGAAGGAAAATCCAGCTTACGACGGGGATGTTGTCGTAAGCCCGAATTGCCGCACCGCAATTGGGACACGCGGACCGCGGCTTCACTACCGAAAGCTCGCGCGGAACCCGATAGATCACTACATTGAGAAAGCTGCCGAATACCAGTCCGAAAAGAAAAGTGAAGACAGAGAGGAAGCCGCTGGGAAGAATGTCGATCACGCTGGATTGGGGACTGGCGCGATTATAGCTCCTAACTAGACAGATCTTATGGCGCGCGTGGTTACCTTCGAGTCACCTGACTAGCCAAATAAGCCAATGGCCAGGCGAACCATATGGATGTTCAAAACACACCCTACACTTAGATCGTGCCGCTGACTTTCGACCTGCTCACGCTGCCAAAGATCCAGAAGAACTATCGAGCCGCCATTTTGGTTGATTGCGAAGCATATGCGTTCAGCACTTCGTCGAGCGAATCTTCCCAATTTGGCATCGATATCCCGAAGGTGGCTCGAAGCTTGTGGCAGCTCAGGACGGAGTTGACCGGCCGACGAGCTGCGGTTGGATACTCGGCGCTCGTGATGGGAACTAATCGAGGAAGTGGGGTTCCGAGGACATTCGAAGCCCGTTCCAGAATCGCCTTCGCGAACCCAAACCAGGATGTCGAACCACCATCAGTCATGTGATAGAGACCGCTCTTATTGTCGTGCCATTCCCCCGCGCGGTACTGCTGAACAATCTTTGCCGTAGCGCGCGCAAGCGAATGGGTAGAGGTAGGTGCGCCTATCTGATCGTTGACAATGCGAAGTTCATCTCGCTGCCGAGCAAGACGCAACATTGTCAGCAGGAAGTTAGCCCCCCGTTCGCTGTATACCCAGCTCGTACGAAAGATCAAGAATCTGCAGCCGCTCTTCTGAATCGCCGCTTCGCCTTCTGCCTT
>CAYZHX010000187.1:0-4617 GCA_964476905.1 uncultured Terriglobales bacterium | reverse complement strand
TGTGGAGATACGCTGGTGTGCGCGGAGGTCATAAAACTCTACTCAAATAGTTCTGCGCGATCCAGCGGCAAACCGCTCCGATCTTTGTCAGAGAGCACCGGCTGAGCGGTACTAGGCCAGGAAATCGCAAGCTTGGGATCATTCCAAAGAAGAGTACGTTCATGCTCAGGCGCGTAGAAATCCGTTGTCTTGTAGAGAACCTCAGCGCAATCGGAGAGCACTAAAAACCCGTGCGCGAATCCCGCAGGAATCCAAACTATCTTGCGATTTGCCGCTGAGAGCGTGACGTGAACTGATTTTCCAAAGGTCGATGACGATCTTCGAATATCGACTGCAACATCGAAGATTTCTCCGCGAATCACACGCACCAGCTTGCCCTGTGGCTGGCGAATCTGATAGTGCAATCCCCGCAGCACGTGCTTCTTCGAAGACGATTGATTGTCCTGCACGAACTCAGAATCAATTCCTGCGCTCGCCCAAGTGCGGCGGTTAAAGGCCTCGAAGAAGAAACCGCGCGAGTCCTCAAAAACTCGGGGTTCCAAAATGAGAACTTCTGGAAGAACCGTTGGAGTGATCTTCATCGTGCAGGAGCAGCTACCGCGGATTCCGAGCGGAATTCTTCCAGAACCTGGCGCAGGTACGCTCCATATTGCCGATTCTGGCATTCCGTCGCGAGCTTGTCGAGATGGCCGGCATCGATGAATCCGGAGCGAAGCGCAACTTCTTCGGGACAGGCAACCTTCAGTCCTTGCCGCTTTTCGATAGTCTGAATAAAGAGTGAGGCATCGACAAGCGAGTCGTGAGTTCCGGTGTCGAGCCAGGCGATTCCGCGGCCCATGATTTCGGCGCGGAGTTCTCCTCGCTTCATGTATACGCGATTCAAATCTGTGATCTCTAGCTCGCCTCGGTGGGATGGTTTCAGTTCAGAGGCTACTTGCGGCGCATGCTCGTCGTAGAAATAAAGTCCTGTAACTGCGAACCGCGACTTGGGCGCCGAAGGTTTCTCTTCAATGCTCAAGGCGCGCCCCTCAGCGTCGAGTTCCACCACTCCATAGCGCTGCGGATCTTGCACCTGATACGCGAACACGGTCGCGCCCTTTTCCCGTGAGTTTGCCACGCGCAGCATCGCCGGAAGGTCATGGCCATAAAAGATGTTATCGCCCAGGATCAGACAGCTTGCAGCACCTCTCAGGAAATCGCGGCCAATGAGAAATGCCTGGGCTAGTCCGCCTGGATTCGGCTGAACCGCGTAGGAAAGATTCAAGCCCCATTGATGGCCATCCCCGAGCAGATCGCGAAAACGCGGTGTGTCGGTGGGAGTGGAAATAATGAGGACGTCTTTGAGTCCCGCCAACATGAGCGTACAGAGCGGGTAGTACACCATGGGCTTGTCGTACACCGGAAGCAACTGCTTCGATACGACATGGGTAACTGGATAGAGACGTGTGCCGGAGCCACCGGCGAGAATGATTCCTTTGCGCTGCTTCAAGCTAAAACCTTTGCTCCTGACATTAGTTTCATTTCGGGACTATCACCGCGTTGCATACTGCGCGGCAATCCAATCTTTATAAGCACCCGAAACTACGGAATCTAGCCATTCTTTGTGACTCAAATACCATTCGATGGTTTTACGTATACCGCTACGGAAATTTTGCTGCGGCTGCCACCCTAGCTGTGTACGCAGCTTGTTGGCGTCGACGGCATAGCGGCGGTCGTGTCCGGGACGATCCGTAACAAACTTGATGAGGCTTTTATGCGGTCGCGACGGTGAGTCAGGAACCAGTTCGTCCATCACCTCGCAGATGGTGTGGACAACGTCGATGTTCGCCTTCTCGCTCGACCCGCCGACATTGTAAGTTTCACCTGGCTTGCCACTTTTCAAAATGGTCGAGATAGCATCGCAATGATCTTCGACATAGAGCCAGTCGCGTACGTTTTTGCCGTCACCGTAGACCGGGATAGACTTGCCGTTTAGGGCGTTCAGGATAGTAAGAGGGATCAGTTTCTCAGGAAACTGATACGGGCCGTAGTTGTTCGAACAGTTGCTGGTCAGGGTCGGCAGACCATAGGTGTGGTGATACGCGCGCACAAGGTGGTCTGAAGAGGCCTTCGACGCCGCGTACGGACTGTTTGGCGCATACGGCGTGTTCTCCGTAAATGCTGGATCATTCGGACCGAGTGAGCCGTACACTTCGTCAGTTGAGATGTGTAAAAAACGAAAGCTATTCTTTCTGTCGTCGTTAAGTGGGTGCCAGTAAGCTTTGGATTCTTCCAGCAGTGCAAACGTTCCCCCCACATTCGTGCGGATGAATTCCTCAGGTCCCACGATGGAACGATCAACATGGCTCTCGGCGGCAAAGTTAACAACTGCCTCGATGTCATAAGTCCTAAGCAAGGAACGGACAAGTTCACGGTCCTGAATGTCACCTTGGACAAACGTGTATTGCGAGGATCCGCGCAGCCCTACCAGATTGTGAACGTTTCCGGCATACGTGAGCTTGTCGAGGTTAACGACGTGCACGCCTGAAACAGCAGCGGTTCGCAACACGAAATTACTTCCGATGAAGCCTGCGCCACCGGTTACAAGTATGGATCTTGCCAAGAGCTACTCCTGAACATGCAGGGAATCTTTCGAGGGGAGAAATTTCAACTGATTATAGTTCAAGCAACGACGATATCCGGCTGAAAACGCAGCGGAAATCACCTGAAATCTGCCGTAAAAAGACCTATTTAACAACGCGGTGTTTTCAGCCGATTCCCAAGTCTCGAGCTTAGGTATGAAGCTTGGGTGCTAGTGGAGCAGACGTCTGCCACACCGGTACATTCGACTGAGAATCGCCCGCCTTGTCACCACTCTTTAAGAGTTTCCAAATGGGAAACATCAATGCCATCGCAACTAGATAGAACACAAAACCACCCTGATGGTGCAATCTTCCCGTCAAGAAACTCGGATCAACGCGCAGGGCCAACATCGTCAGAGTTGTGATCCGAATCGCATTTTTCAGAATTGAGAGCGGGATCGTAGCAGCAACAAGCAGCAGTCGTCGCCAGTTCGAATTCAAAGACTCGTGCGCCACTAACAGCATCGTCAAAACCAGAGCGATACTGGAATTAATCCCACTGCACTCGCGCGCTACCTCGATGGTGACTCCTGGGACCGACAGCATGACTCCTTGTTTGAAAACAGGAATACCAACTGCTGAAAACAGCATTGCAGACAACGAGGCGGACTGAGCTTGCAAGATCGAGATAACCCGTTGCACGAAGAAATCGGGAAACGGTATCGCGAATAGCAGCATGAAAAATGGAAAAGCAGCCCGTCTCAGAGCAATCCAGCCGAATGACGCAACGAAGCTGGCGACGACCAGAAGAATCGCGGCGAGCAAGAAAGCGGCAGAAAACAGATATGCATTGCCTTCCGTGCGCAAATACGCAGCCACAACGCCCGTTATAACGGCAGCGCCAGCGAACTGCGCTGCTCTCGAAGGCGTGGAGCATTGCACAGCGAAAATCCCTTCTCGCTGATTCCACAGTAGGTAGCCGCACAATACGGGAATCAGAACAGTCTGTGAGTTGTACTCACCGCCAATGCCTATATGTCCGAAGCTCTGCAGAGCAAAAACGATCAGTCCGATAACTAGGCTTGAGGCCACGAAAGCCACACTGCGCTGCGAGCTCGTTGTGAAGTTCACCATAGCGTCGGTAATGATCCAACCGGCACGATCGGAGCAATCAATGGAACAGAAGCATTCCTACATCAAGGTGGATCGAACAGTAGGTGTGCACTTTTGAGACCACGTATAGACTCTTCATTTCAGATAACTTAGGCCCG
The DNA here is from genome assembly GCA_964476905.1 of uncultured Terriglobales bacterium. Taxonomy (GTDB): domain Bacteria; phylum Acidobacteriota; class Terriglobia; order Terriglobales; family Acidobacteriaceae; genus Gp1-AA112. The sequence goes on along the minus strand of CAYZHX010000187.1, from coordinate 785 downwards.
TTTGCGGTATTCGCGGCAGGTGGCATGTGCAAAGGTTTGCACAGAAGTAGCACTCTTGACACCCACACGGGCGGTTTCCATCAAATTGGCCGGAAGCGGAAACTTACTTTCGTGTCATCCGCAACTCGATCATCATCCGCTCGTTTCCCTTGGCGTCGATGAGGTAGTGGCGATGCAGTAGTAGCCGACCGCCTTGCTCAAGGTGTGCGCGCGCGACCGTCTTGCGCCCGGGATTCTCGGTATCGAGCGCTGTAGCCCACAAGACGATGTTCTTGCCGTCGAACGTGCCATCGCTCTGACGAATCGACATCGTCGTCTGCCGCGAGTCGTACCAAACCGTCGTGAAGCGGTTCATCCTGGGGTCAAAACCGGAGATTCCTGTGCCTGTGCTCTGAGTTCCGTCGGGATTCGAGAACGTGAAATCGGATTGTAGAAATTTGCCGTCCTGGATCATGTACTGCTTGCAACTTCCTTTCGTCACTATAGGCTTGCCGTTCATCGGGAAGAACGTCTTCACCACATCCCAGTCGCCCACGAATTGCGCAAGCAGCTTCTGACCGGCGCCCGGCGCGTTCGCCGGCTCGTATTGGTTGTGGGTTTGCTGCGCAACCGTCGCAGAGACTGTGAGCAGAATGACCGCGATTAATTTCGTCATGGCAGGCGATAATACGCGAAGCCCGTCTCAAATCGGAACCATTGCCTGTTCCCAATCTGTTGGGCGGGCAAAGTCCTTTCGAGCATTTGCTCGGTGATTTTGTTAGGAAACTGTCATTCACAGTCGAGAC
>CAYZHX010000186.1:0-7386 GCA_964476905.1 uncultured Terriglobales bacterium | reverse complement strand
CTAAAACTCTTTCCTTGATGGCCTGCTCAGGCGAGTTGCGGAAGAGAGGAATTCGAGCCATGGAAGGAACAGAGTACAGGGGCAGAAGACAAAAGGGAACAGGGTACGCGGGGGAGAATACCGCTTCCCTATCCCCGCTCTACGCTTCTCTTCCCCGCTTCCGCACTTCGATGTTCAGCCGCTTGATCTTCTGATTCAAAGTTGAGAGCGGTATGCGAAAGCGTTCCGCGGCGTCTGTTTGGTTCCAACCACACTTTTCGAGCATGGTGATGATAACGCGACGTTCGCAGTCCTCCATGATGTCAAATAGGGAGGCGTTGGGTGAGTCCTCAGCGAGCACCGGTATCGAGTTGTCTCCAAGGATCGATTCGGGCAGCAGATCGATTCCGATGTTGGTGCCGGATGAAAGAACTACTGCGCGCTCAATGACATTCTCCAACTCGCGCACATTTCCGGGCCAAGCGTAGTTCAGCAGCGGACGCATCGCTTCGGCTGTGAAATGACGCGTCGGCAAGCCATTTTCTTCCGAGAAGCGAGCGAGAAAGTGGTTCACCAGCAGAGGCACGTCTTCCATTCTGTTGCGCAGGGGCGGTAAGTTCACGCTGATGACGTTCAGACGATAGTAAAGGTCCTCGCGGAATTTTCCTTCTTTCACCAGCTGCTTGAGGTCGACGTTAGTGGCTGCAATGATTCGGACGTCGACTTGCACCTCCTGAACGCCGCCCAGATGCATGAACTTGCGGTCCTGCAGCACGCGCAGGATCTTCGCCTGCGTATCAATGCCCATGGTTCCGATCTCATCGAGAAAGAGCGTGCCCTTGTTCGCGATCTCGAAGAGTCCCTTTTTGGAAGCAATGGCGCTGGTGAAAGCGCCCTTCACGTGTCCGAAAAGCGTCGATTCCAGAAGTTCAGTCGGCATCGACCCGGTGTTCACAGGAACGAACGGACCATCTTTACGGGGAGAATTCGCATGAATCGCCTTTGCGATCAGTTCCTTTCCGGTGCCGCTCTCGCCCTGGATCAGCACGGTGGAACGGCTGGGAGCAACTTGTGCCACTAGATCGAAAACCTTCAGCATCGCCTCGCTTTTTCCGACGATGTTCTCAAAGCTGTAGCGTTGTTTCAGCGCGCGCTTGAGCTGTCGATTCTCTTCCTCTATACGCAGGCGCGAGATTGAGGCACGCACATCGGCGAGGAGCTTTTCGTTATCCCAAGGCTTCTGGATGAAATTGGTCGCACCGGTCTGAATGGCTTTTACCGCGTTTTCGACCGTTCCGTAGGCAGTGATCATAATCACCGGCAGACCTGGATCGCGATCGCGGATCTCTTCGAGAACTTCAATGCCGTTCCGGTCAGGTAAAGCAAAGTCTAGGAGAACAAGGTCGCGAGGAGAGGCGGCGAGCATCGCCAGGCCTTCTTCAGCAGTGCTCGCGGCTTCGACGTTGTACCCTTCGATCGCAAGCAGAGTCTCAAGCGATTCGCGAATCGCGGCTTCGTCGTCGATAATCAAAATCGACCCATTGGCCGATTCCACCTGGTGCATATGTCGGCGCGCAAGAACTGCGGATACTGCGGCTTCAGACATTGACTGCCTTTCTCATCATAGGAAATTCAAGGGCGAACGTGGTGCCGTGGCCTTGGCGGCTGCTGACCTGAATCTTGCCGGCATGCTCCTGAATAATGCCGTAGGTCACGGAGAGACCGAGCCCGGTTCCCCGCCGCTGGCCTTCAGCTGCCTTGGCCTTTGTCGTGAAGAACGGATCGTAGATCCGGTTTAGATGCTCAGGAGCGATTCCGTTTCCGGTATCAGAGACCATGACACGTACGCCATCGCCGTTCGACGTGCTTACACTCAGTGTGCCTCCGTTCGGCATCGCATCTTTCGCGTTCAAGAACAAGTTCAGGAAGACCTGCTGCAGCTTTCCGCTGTTTCCCATGATGCTGGGTAGCTGACTGTAGAGTTCGCTTTCGATATGCACTCGGCTGGTCTTGAACTGGTGATCGAGTAGCGTAAGTGTGTCCTGGATAACTTTGTTCAGATCGATGAGCTGGAATTCGCTGCCACTCGTTCGCGAGAAGTTCAGCAGACTATTGACAATCTCGGAGGCACGGAAGGTCTGCTGCGTGATCTTCTCGAGAATCGCCGAACGCTTCTCGTCGCCTTGCAGGTGCTTAGCGAGCATTTGCGTGTATGAGGAGATGACCGCTAGCGGAGTGTTGACTTCGTGCGCAACTCCGGCCGCAAGCAGACCGATAGAAGACATCTTTTCCGCCTGCGAGAGCTGCGATTCAAGATCGAGACGCTCCGTAATGTCATCGACGATGATGATTCGTCCGACCACTTCAAATTGCCTCGTGACGAGAGGAGCGATTGCGATATTGGCCACACGGGCTTCGCCTGCCGGCGTCTCCAGCCGGAATTTATAGAAGTTGTGAATGCCGGGCGATTGTCGAATGCGGTAGTACTCTTCCACGAACTCAGCGGGAAACAGATTGCTAAGCGAGCGTCCCAGAGCCTGCGCGCGGGGCGTGGCATACATCACTTCCATCTGGGAGTTCCACGATTCCACGCGGTCGGCTAAATCGACTGCGAGCACTCCTACACTGATCGACTCAACGATGTTTTCGTTGAATTCTTTCAGGCGCTCGTAGGCAGCGGCGCGCTGCTGCAGTGAGGCGTAGAGCCGAGCATTCTGGATGGCAATGCCGATATATCCAGACAGCGTCTCCAGCAGTTCGACATCTTCGCTGGAAAGATAGTCACTATCGACGGTCTTGCCGAGGCCGAGAACCGCGATCGTGCGATTCTGCACGCGACAGGGAATGTAGTAATTCAGTTCGAGTTTCGCGATCGCTGCTTGGGCCGCTGGACTCGCGTTCAAAACGTTATGCGTGTTCTCGAAAAACAAATGCGCGGGCGAGCGCTGGTCGGAGAGCCGGCCGAGAAAATCCAAATCGAGGTCGCCAGCCGAGCCGATCCCGAACGATTTTGCCAGGAAGAACTTCTCGAGATCATCAGCGTTCTCACTGGCGAGAAACACAGCGACGCGATCAACGCGCAGGGTATGCGCGAGGCGGTCAACGACAGCCGAGAGCATCGCGCGCAGATCAGTTTCTGAATTCAGATCGCGAGCGAATTCGACCAGCGTGCGCCGATAGTCATACTGCTTGCGATAAAACAGCCGGTCGAGACGGTGTTGAATTGCACGCTTGATAGGGTCGAAAAGTAAAGCGGTGATAACGACTGCAACGATCAATCCCCACTCACCGGCGTTTGGTAGCGTGGAGTGAACCTTCTCCGCGACGGCTCCGATGATCAGAAGATTTAGCAAAGTGATGATCGCCGTGGCTAGCGTGTAAGACATTCCGCGCTTGAAGATCAAGTCCACATCCATCAAACGGTAGCGAATGATGGCATAGCCGAACGTCAACGGCAGGAACACCAGCGACAGAACCGAGATCTTGGTTAGGACGGTTGGCTCCATTCCGATCAAATACGGAATCACCGAGAAGAGCGTGTAAGGAGCGATGGCAAGAATGGTTCCACGCGTGATCCACTTCATCTGCTGGCGCAAGAGAGGATTGGTAATGCGACGATAGGTGCCTACCAGGACGACGGCGGAGACCACGAACAAAGTTGAGAGGCAGATGATGTCGAGCCGATCCAGATTCCAGCGAAGGCGTTCGCTGGGGACAAGCATCGCGTTTGCGACGACGTAGGCGCCGACCACCAGCAATCCCGGAACGTACAGCATCGGGATGAGCCAGCGATGTCGCTTGAGCCACGGCTTCGGTTCTGGGAACGTAAGCGCGAAGTGCAGGAAGAGCGTCGGCTGCAACATGCTGGCGACAACGCTCGACCAATAAATAATCCAATCAAACGCGTTGAGTTTGCCGGTGTAGTGGAAGGCATAAAGGACAAACGAGCTGAGGCAAAAAACAAAGAAGTGCGTGGACTTGGGAGCGGACCAACGCCTAAGCAGAACATAGATGCCGATGCCGAGATAGATGAGCGCAATGAGCCGCAAACCGATGTTCAGTGATCTATCTGCGGGAACAAGGATGACTGGCGCTTCTAGACGGACACCGTCGCGAATTACCCCGTAAGTAGCCTTCGAATATGTTCCGGTTCGGAACAGATTGCGGACCCGCACGGCTGCCGTTGCCACTGGCTGCCCATTAATGTCGGATAGCTGGTCGCCAAGCTTAATACCAGCGTGCTCGCCAGGCCCTTGCGGGCTCACGCGCTGAGCATAGAGATGTCCGTTTGTCTCCATCCACCAGACGCCATCATCGGGGATAAGGTATTCGCGCTCTTTCTGGAAATTGATGGCGGCGAAGACAACGCACGCGACGGTACAGAGAGCCAGCACAACGGCTGCGGCACGCAGTTGAGATTCCCTGGTCATGTGCTGGTCCGGCAAGCGCAGGCGGACTACACGATTGCTTGCGTCTGTTTTCTGAACTAGCAACTCTGGTGCCAACCGGAGGCCTCGGGCGAGGATTCTAAGTCCTAGGGGCTTAGAGACTTCCATCCATTATATTCCGGCAACCGTAAGTAGCTGTATGTTTTGTGGAACTGGTCTATGAAAAAACGTAGGCCGACGTAACCTGCAGGTGAGTACCTAGCGGCTGAAGCTCTGAAGGGGAATTTGCAATTCTTCGACCAGCACGTGATTGGTTACCCGATGAGGCGTCGTCACCTAGGCGTCTGGTCACCCCTGTGCTTCAGCTGCGGCTCGGGCGGGTTCTGCTGGTTATTGTCGTTCTCATTGTTGTCGTTGCGAGGGTTGGCAGGCGTAACCACCACTGGACGGCCGGTTTCGCGTTCGATAAGCGCGGGAGTCTTGCCGGAACGGCGCAGCAAATCCTGCTCGGCGGCAATGCCGGCTTCCGTCTTATTGTCATTCTTATTAGCGACTTCTACCAGCTTCTTTCCTTCGTCTTCCGGGCGACTGGCCAGGGTTACGTGTTTTTCGTGATTGTCAGCTTCCTTCGCTTTTGCATAGTAGTAGTCGGCTGACTCGCGGTCGCCGTTTAGCTCAGCGACATATCCCATGTTGTTGAGCGCAAAGGCATCATTGGGATCAAGTTTGTAAGCTTCTTCGAAATATTGTCGAGCCTTTTTTCGGTCGTTGGAATTCAGCGCAGATACGCCGCGCTGATTCAAGCGGGCGACCTTGGCGTCCGTCGAGCCTTCCTTCTTCAAAGCTGATTGCACCTTCTTCGCGTTGGAAGCAGCGATTTTGCTGATAGGGTGGCCGCGCCAAGATTTGTTTACGGTTACGACCACGGGCTCGTCGGAGTTGGAATCTGCCGCCGCGCGGTAATAATTGATCGCCGACTCCAGTTCGCCTTCTTTCTCCTTTACGTATCCCATGTTGTTCAACGTGAAAGGATCGCGTGGGCTCAGACGTAAGGCTTGCTGCAGAGTTTCATCCGCTTCAGCGACACGGTCTTTGTTCAGCAGACTAATGGCTTCAACGTTCAGAACGTTCAGCTGGACGTTTCCACTTTGAGCATGGCCTGCCACCCCAGCCACGGTCTTCCCTTTTAGATCGTCATTGCTCGACTGATCCACAGTGGCTTGCGAATTCTGTTCCTGCGAGAGCTGATAAAACCGCTGCGCCCGATCGACATCCCCATCGAGTTCCGACATATATCCAAGGTTGTTGAGGGTGAACGGATCGTTCGGATCGATCAGATAGGCCTTGTAGAACAACTTCTTGGCTCGCTCGTAATCGTGCTTTTCGACTGCTTTCACTCCATCGCGATTCAAGGCCTGCACGGGCGTCGGCTTCGAGTGTTTAGGGATGCTGATACGGAAGGCCTTCTCTTCCGCAAACAGGACAGATGTAAGCAGCAGCAACGAAAGCGTGAGTCGAAGCAGGACAGTTTTCACCAGGGTCATAACCTCCGCATCCGGCAGGCGAATAGAGCCCTTCCGCCGAAGCAGTCAGTTATGTGAGTAGCAGCACTGGATTTTAGGTTGCACGAAAGGCAGACTCGTCGGCAATTCTGGGTGGCTTTCCCCGTGCTCAACTCTTGCATCAAACGAAGGACAGAGCTGCTGCTCGGATTCTAGCTACATTCTCTGGGAGAGTCGACGTGCGTTTCTCATTCCTTAGCTTTGTTCTAATCTCGGCGATTGCTTGTGCTCAACAACCATCTGGGACCTCGGCTGCTCCTGCTCCGGGCACGCACATGGATCAATCGACTGTACAGACGGTCGGCACAACGCCTAGCGGAGCCACCGCTACACATGGCACTCCACGTCCCTCACCTGATGCAGGGACTGCGCTGCCAACCGTCAGCGCGGGAGACTCTCTGGTTTCGAGTTCTCCGATGCCGGTCACGAAAACGATTGGCGGAGGTGGGTTGGTTGATCCGAGTGACGTCAGCGACATCCTTGCACCAAAACCGCTAGAGGCCAGCAAGCTTTCGTTGATTGGTGGCACCGTAAAGAGCATCGATCAAATTCGCGACCACATGACGGTCCACGTCTATGGCGCAAACACCTTGCACGTCAAGTTCGATCAACGCACCCACTTCTACCGCGACGGCAAAGAGACCACTCAGATGGCAGTGAATAAAGGCGATCGCGTTTATCTCGATACACAACTGTTTGAGGGGAAGGTATTCGCAAAGAACGTTCATGTCGAGACCAGCGCCAGTCCCGCCGATGCCAGCGGCCAGATCATGAGCTTTGATCGAAAGAGTGGCAACATGGTCGTTCAAGACAATCTTGCTGGGACCTCGGTCAGGTTCCGTGTAACTCCGCAAACCCGCATCAAGAGCGGAGACATGGCCGGCACGCCGAGTTCGTTGCGTCCGGGCGCGCTCATCGCGGTGAAGTTCTCGCCGCGCTCTCATGGCGCAAGCGCAGATGAGGTCTCGATCATTGCCGAGCCGGGTACTTCCTTCACATATTTCGGTCGCGTCACCCATCTCGATATTCGTACTGGCCAGCTCGACATCGAGAATCGCGCCGACGGCAAGATTTATGAAATTCACTTCGATCCATCGATGCACGTGCCCGAGAATCTGCTTGTGGGAAGCACTGTGACCGTGGTGGCGAGGTTCGAAGGTGATACCTACACGGCGCAAAATATTCAGGTTAATGCGGGCCCGGATCAGGCGCTCGCCGCTCCTAACTCAGGACAGTCCCATAACGGGAATGTGAAGAAGCCGAGTTCGGATGATGATCAGGAATAATGAATGATCAGGAACAAGGACGCACACAGAAGCAGAAAAAAGACCCGCCACTTGGCGGGTCTTAGTACTTTCAAGGTTCGGTGCGCTTAAATCTGCGTTGCCTTTCGGCTATTCAGGAGAATGCCACAGACGAAAACCACTCCCGCAGCGATCAACCATTCACACCGCCAG
>CAYZHX010000185.1:0-7407 GCA_964476905.1 uncultured Terriglobales bacterium | reverse complement strand
CTCGGATTGGGTCAGCACTGAATTCAAGGTCGGGTGATTTCTACTCAAGAAGTGAAGGAAGCATTCGTATTCTAACCCGCACGAAATTTTTGTCAACGCATCCAGAGATGACTTCGTGAGCAATAAAGGTTCAAGCACTTGCGTGAAAGAAAAAAATGTGATCAAGCGTGACAAAAAATTCTGAGAAGTTGTTCGTTCCGAGAACCTGCAGCGAGATGTTGGAGTGTCGCTTGAAGGAATGCTGCTCCATCATCGCAAATTCTGCAGCGGAAATCTGGTCGAAACCTTCCACAGTATTCACAGGGCGGACTTGTCTCCTGAGGAGGTCTTGCTATCCAGTTGGACACCGCAATCTTAAATTTTGTTGACGAACTTCAAACAAAAAAATGGCGCGACCATAGTCGCGCCACTCGAAAGAAAACTTTGTTAGCCCAGAATTTTCAAAAATCTGCTCGGAGAATTTTGGAATCCAGGGAACACTTGCGCGAGATCACGATTTCCCAAGTGCCGATAAACCATTTCTCCGATCACCTGGCGGAAATCAGTCGTCAGCGCGAGATCGCGGCCTTGATAAAGCTGCGATTGATCGAGTCCGGGCCAACGTCCATACACTCTTCCGCCACGCACTGGGCCGCCGACTACGAACATTACATTTGCGTGTCCATGATCGGTACCACCATTGCCGTTTTGGCGTGCGGTGCGTCCGAATTCTGACATTGAAACCAGCACCGTGTTTTCGCCGAGGTCGCCGAGGTCAGTCCAGAACGCTGCGATCGACTGCGAGAACTCACGAAGCAAATTCGCCAGCTGACCTTGCGTGCTGCCCTCGTTCACATGGTTGTCCCAGCCACCGATGTCGGCAAAGGCGACCTCCACCCCTAGATCCGCTTTAAGCAACTGCGCGATCTGACGCAGACTGTCTCCGAATCTGCCACGCGGGTAATTCGCTCCTTGAGCAGGTGTGTAACGCGCGGGATCGGCTGCCTTGAGCATCTTTACGGCTTCGAATGTTTCTTCTCCGGTGCCGTGTAGAACGCTATCCACCGATTGCGCATACATCGCCTCGAACGTGTTGCTGATTGGTGCTGCGTTGGGATTGCGACCACCAACGCCGAAATCGTTGATATTGCTTAACGCAACTGCCGGAAATTTTCCTGCAAGCGTACGTGGCAGAGCTGTGCTCAATGCCACCGCACTGAAGGGCGAGTGTTGCTCTTGAAGCGTCTGCATTGCGCGATTGAGCCAGCCGTCTTCGGTGGCCTTCATGCCGGGCGTTCCTGATTCCATGAAGTCTTGCGCATCGAAATGCGAGCGAGTCTCGTCAGGGGACCCTGCAGCGTGAATGATCGCGAGATGTCCCTGATCCCAGAGCGGCTTGAACGCTTCCATAGAGGGGTGTAGTCCGAAGAAGCCATCAAGATCGATGGCCGAAAGCTGTGACGTCGCGGGGCGCGGAATCGCGATCGTCGGACGCATGGCGTAGTAGGCTTGCTCGCCGTGAGGAACGACAATATTTAGACCGTCGGCGGCGCCACGCTGGAAGAGCACCACCAGCCGTTTCTTTCCCGTAATGGGAGCTGTTGATCCATACACTGCGCGCGTGAGGAAGCTCGGGATCGTTGAGGTCCCCACCATCGCCATCGCGCCACCCTTCAGGAAAGCCCTTCTCGTGATTGCCATATCCACTCCAGTTCTTGCTTCGGAAACAGGTCCGGTCTGAGACTATCTGCGCTGAAATTCTGGTGATCCCAGAAGCAATCCAGCGATCAGTCGTAAATTCGTTCCTTGGGCTGCCGGAACATTGTTCCGCGCGGCAGCTTGGGGATCGTTCAGTTGGTTCAGGATCGTCGTGTGTGTCTGCTTCGAAACATCGCCATCAAGCAACGCATTTTCAAAGTTGGCTAAGGCTCCGGTGGGATCACTGGGCATTTGGTTTTCACTTACCGTTGCCGATGGATTCCACTGAATTCCGGGAAGCTTTCCTGCGGCCAGCGCCAGACCGAAGTTCATACGGTTCAGAAGTGCGGCAGAATTCACCCAAGCATCAGCCTTCATGGAATATCCGGTTGGAGGCTGCATCGCATACAGCGGCATCCCGAGCTTCTGCAGTTGATTATTTAGAGCCTGCGGAGTCTGTACGTCCGCTCCTGACGCGCGTATCGCCGAAACAACGAACTCCAGCGGAGTCTTTACCTTTGCGCGATAAGTCTGCGGTGCCCAGAACTCGGGCGACTGATACATGGTGCGCAGAACCTCACGAATGTCACCATCCGAGTTCATAAACGTTTGCGCCATACGATCGACTAGCGATTCCGGCGGATCGTCAGATACGAAGCGCATCGCCAATTTTTTCGAGATGAAATGCGCCGTCGAGGGATGATGCGCGAGCATATCGAGGGCCTTCATGCCTTCGCTCTCGCCATCTTCTTTGAATTTCTTACCGAGGACGACCTTCGTACCCGGCTCATGCCGTCGCTCGTCGAATTTGAACTCGCCGCCTTGCTGTGGTTTCTCGAGGGTCCAGCCGGTAAGGACTTTGGCAAGCTCTGTGACGTCTTTCTGCGTATAGCCGCCGTCAACGCCGAGCGTATGCAGCTCCATGATCTCGCGCGCGTAGTTCTCATTCAGTCCACTTGCACGCTTTTTCTTCTGTTCCGGATTCTGTTCTCGACGCGGCCGTGGCGGCTCATAGACGATCATTCCAAACGGACCACGACGCAGACGCCCCGGGCGCTGACGTTCTCCGCCAAAACGCGCGAAGTCTGAGTCGGGCCCGATGCTCTGCCAGTTGTCGAGATAGAAAAGCATCGCCGGACTCTTGGCTGTGGCCACCAGAAGATCCTTAAACTTCCCCAGCGCGTGCGGACGAATCACATCGCGCTCATACGCCGTGAGCATGTAACGGTCCTGGCCTTTGTTGATGTAGACGTTGAAGTGATTCATCCAGAAATCGGTCATCACTTCATCGAGCTGGCGCTCGCTGTAGATCGCTCGCAGCAGCTTCGCCTGGGTAAGTTCGCCCTGAACGACTTGCTGCGGATTCACCATCGCCAGCAACGTTTCTTTCTGTTGAGGCGTGAAGCCATCCACGAGACGTTCGCGTTCCTGCTGGTTGAGTGAGCGAGCGACTGCGCGCATGTCGTCCGGACCCATCTTCATCAGATCTTTGAAGCGCTGATCCGGAGGTTCGTCCATCAGGGAATCCGCGCTCAGGGTTGCGTACATGCGGTCTTCCATGTCAGCGCCACCTTTGCGGCGACGTCCGTCACCGGCATCCTGCGTCGGTTGTGCGTCGCCATTCAGCGCGGCATTCTGAGCGTTGGCTGCATCCTGCTTGGCTACCTGTTTCTGGCGCTGCCGGTCGAGCGCGGCTTCGTAGATTGCCTTCTCTTGCGGATCGCGCGGTATAGACGCCTTGCCTTTTTCTACGGCCTTGATCACTTGCGGCGGAGGGAAATCCCGCACGAGCTCGTTCGTGCTCATTTTCAGCGTTCGAAACGGAGCGAGTCTCGCCTCGAGCGCCGAGTCGTCGATCTTTTCCGGACGAATCTGCTCTTCGAACCAGTTGTCGATACCCATGGCCTCCACGCGCTGTACGTCTCCCGGCCGCGGACCAAAGGTGAAGCGGTTCAGCACATGGATAGCGCGCTTCTGCTCATCCATCTGCATGGCAGCAGAATTCGCCTGATTCTTCGATTTCTTGTTTTTCTTCTTGTCGGCAGCGACGACGGCCAGAGCCGAAGTCAGTGTCAGAAGCAGAAGCAGGAAGGCCAATAGCTTCCGATTCTCGCGCATAGGAATGTCTCTCCAGGTGCGACAGTACAGCAGTTCGTCCCCTGATTAAAACCCGAAAACAAAGGAAAGTTTCAGGAATTATTGAGTGCAACGGGAACGCCTACAGCTAGGATTGAGTGGCTAAGCTGTTAAGTTCCCGATGTTTACGGTGAACCGATCGACGGACCTGCATCAGCAACCATTTCGACGGCGGCGCTCAAAAGTGCAGTTGAAGGTCGATGAACCGCTGCACCGTGAGAAGCTTCTGTCCGGCACGTGATGGCGCACCGATTTCTTCATGCTCGAGGACCCAAGTCATGTCGTGGGGTACAAACACGGCATGCAAGCCGGCTTCGAGGGCTGGGTTTACATCCGACCGTGGGCTGTTGCCGACCATCCATGTAATGTCCCGATCCAGACCATATTTTTCAGCTACTTCGCCATAGGCAGACGCGTTCTTCTCTGCCACAACCTCGACCGCTGCGAAATACTCCTTCAATCCGGAGCGTTCCACTTTGGAAACCTGCTCGGCGGGATTTCCCTTGGTCATCAGAATGAGGTGATGCTCTCGGGCAGTAAGGTGCCGAAGAGTGTCGGGAACTCCGGTGATGATCTCCACCGGATGCTCCGCAATGCGAAACGCGAATGCGTGAATCTGTTGGCGCAATTCCTCCGTGAGAGCTTCAACACTGAGACATTCGAACGTCCTGCAAAGTGCGTTGGCGAAGCTGCGAATGCCATAGCCGTGAGTTTTGATCGACTCACGCTCGACTTCATTGAGCCGCTCGCGCACCTCCTGCGGACTGAACTCGCGATGATTGAGGAAGGAAATGAAATCTGCAATGGCCCTTTCGAAGTAAATGTTGTTCTCCCAGAGCGTGTCATCGGCGTCGATGAGCAACGTCTGCGGGGTTCCGTTTTGGAGTGGGGTTAACACAACGATCACAAGTCACAAATTCAATTCACGCAGAAAAGAATACTTGTTTGTGGTTTGAATTTCGAAGAAGTTCTCTGCGGTCTTGGAGCAAGTTGGTGACCCGCGGGTTCGCTCTCAAGGTTTTTGTGTAGGCCGCAATAAAATCTCGCTTGCGAACGATTGTGAAGCTTGTGTCACAACCATTCCCACGACGTGCGCCACATCGGCGGGTTGCAACATCTTGCTGAAGTTCTTTCCCGTGTGGGGACTTAAGTCGGTGTTAACGGAGCCAGGGCAGACTACGGTCACGCGAATGTTGTGCGCCCGCAATTCTTCTGCAGCCGAATACGACAGTCCATTCAAGCCCCACTTCGAGGCCGAATAGGTCGCGCCGTTCGGCAGCGCGTTCTTACCCGCCAGGGAGGAGATGTTCACGATGTCGCCTCCGCCGTTCGCGATCAACGCTGGAGCAAAGGAGCGGATCATGTAGTACACACCGCGCAGATTCGTGTTGATAATTTTGTCCCAAGTTTCTGGATCGGTCTGATGAAGTGGAGTAGAGAAGCCACCGATGCCAGCGTTGTTGATCATGATTTTCAACCTATTGCGGCGATTGCCAATCTTGCCGGCCAATTGCTCAACATCAGAAAGCGAACTCACATCACACGGAATGCCATCGCATTTACCCCCGCCTTTGCAAATGGTCTGTGCTGCCCTCTCGAGTTCGTCGCGCCTGCGCGCAGTGATCACGACCTCGCATCCCATTCCGGCTAACTTCTCGGCGATCGCCAAACCAATGCCGCGGCTGCCGCCGGTCACGATCGCAACTTTGTCCTGCAATGAAGTGCTCACGAGTTTTCTCCTCAACCGATTTTGCTTCGCTTCTCCACCATACGCTCCCAGACTTTCCATGGGAGCAGCGCGCGCATGAAGTAGCCCATCTTGGCGTCACGCCCTGAGCGGTAGCGCAGCTTTGGATTCGGATCCTGCGCAATCTGAGCGATCAGTTGTGCGACCTCAATCGGATCCGGCAACTCTCGGTGCGAGTCCTTCACGCCATCGACATACCTCCGGCTGCGCTCTTTGTTTGGAGATGTGCCGTCGGTTGATCCGCGGCTCACCAGCACGTTGCGCGTCCAGATATCTGTTTTGTAGCCGCCAGGCTCAACCACCGTGACTTTTATTCCAAGCGATCGAACTTCGATACGCAATGCTTCAGCCCAGCCCTCGAGAGCATGCTTCGACGCGCAATAGCTAGAGACCATTGGCTGCCCCATCAATCCCAAAATGGACGAAACCATGATGATGTGCCCTGAGCTTTGCGCGCGCATTGTTGGAAGAACGGCCTTTGTGACTGCGACCTGGCCGAAGAAGTTTGTATCCAGCTGCAGGCGAAGTTCGTCGAGCGCTACGTCTTCTGCGAATCCTCCCACCGCGAATCCTGCGTTGTTCACGAGAACGTCGATTCGGCCGTGCTCGCGAACGATGTCGGAGATTGCTGAAGGAATTCTTTCAAAGTCAGTGACGTCGAGCTGCAGTGGTTCGACCCGAGCACCCAGATTATTTCGGGCCGACGCAAGGGCAGCGTCCAATCGCTCCCTGCGCTTCAAATCGCGCATCGTCGCGACGACGAAGTATCCGGCTTTCGCGAGTTCCACGACCGTCAGTAAGCCAAAGCCGCTGGAGCTGCCGGTAACGACTGCGAGTCTCTTCGGGTTCATGCGCTGAAATTGTAGCTGGGCGGACGATGCGAACACGAAGGTCACGATGGCAGCATATGAGGGCACAAAGGAATGTCCGTGCCTCTTCTTTTTCCCTCGTGACCTTCTTGTTCGCCGTTCTTGGGTTTGCAAATCAACTCTGGTTACGAGAACATAAATCTTTTGACCTTCACCTCGAAAATTCACTAGGAGTGACGAGCCGAGAATGGCGAAAGAGAAGAAGTCTGCCTCCAACAAGATCGCCCCCGCCAAGGGCAAATTGGGCATCATGATTCCCGGAATGGGAGCGGTGGCGACAACGTTCGTCGCCGGAGTGGAAGCCGTACGCAAAGGGCATGCAAAGCCTATTGGCTCAATGACCCAAATGGGTACCGTGCGCCTTGGCAAGCGCACTGACGGCCGTACACCGAAGGTGAAGGAGTTTGTTCCGCTCGCCGGGCTGAATGATCTCGTTTTCACTGGCTGGGACATCTTCGAAGACGACATGTACACGGCCGCGAGCAAGGCGGGCGTGATCGAGAAAGACCTGCTCGACAAAGTGAAACCGTTTCTGCAATCGGTGAAGCCCCGCCAGGCTGTCTTCGATCGTCACTACGTGAAAAAGCTGGACGGCCACAACGTGAAAAAGGGCAAGTCGAAGATGGACCTGGCCGAACAAGTTCGCGCCGACATTCGCGAGTTTAAGAAGAGCTCCGGGGCCGATCGTCTGGTAATGATCTGGTGCGGATCGACGGAGATCTTCATGCAGCATACCGAGGCTCACAGCTCCGTAAAGGCATTCGAGAAGGCTCTGCAGCAAAACAGTCAGGACATCGCGCCATCGATGATCTACGCCTATGCGGCGCTCTCGGAAAGCGTACCTTTCGCCAACGGAGCGCCAAACTTGACGGTTGATGTGCCGGCAATGCACGAACTTTCGCGCCGCAATAGCGCCCCGATCTGCGGTAAGGATTTCAAAACGGGACAGACGCTGATCAAGACAGTCCTGGCACCCAC
>CAYZHX010000184.1:0-7425 GCA_964476905.1 uncultured Terriglobales bacterium | reverse complement strand
GGCGCCGTCCGGCCTTTGCGCACAAGCTGATTAAATGTCGGCAAATTCCACTCCTCAGGGCTTTTCCGAGGCATCCGCCTTTTGCGGGCGGCCTGCAATTCACACTTCCGCGCAGCCGAATACAACTGCGCACAAAACTTGGTTTAGGCTGACCACCGCCGAGCGGGGCCATACTCTCGCACTAAAAGCGAGAAATTGAACGACCTTGGGTTGAATGCCGACGGTGTCGCCAAGGATGAAGACAGGCGATCCGTTTCGTCACTCCCGGCCCGCATATCCTTCTTGGGAGAAGGCAGCGCAGGCATCGTCAGCGAGGAAGCCTCTGGCAGGTTAGCCAGAGAACCGATTCGAACTAAAGCTCTACCGCTCTAGAAGAACTAAACTGACTCGCAGAACCATTCGAATATAACAAGCGGAGAACAAGGGCGTCAAATGGCGGAATCTCAGTAGTGACCTGATTTCGTAGCTCATTCGGGTGGACCCTCATTTCGCGACGCCCATTTATATGCTCCTATGCTGAGTACTAGGACGATCGCCGCAGCCGACATGAGCACCAAGCGCAATCCGCGACGGAAGCGGTCAGAAACCCGAAGACCGCGAGCAGGCCAATAATGACACTCGAGAATTAAACCACTTTCTTGGAGGCTGTCATTTTTTCATGGTCAGGTACGCTGATGACACTACCGGAATTTCGAGTACTGTGTCAGTCTGAAAAGCGTACCAATGTAAAACCATTGGCAGAGCACTGCAGAGTAATCTGGCGCGGTGACTCGGCGACAATTCATTCGACACGCATTAGCCTTCGGTTCAGTTTCGACCTGTATCGTGGCTAACGCAGCAGACATTTCGCTCCACTGCACACCCGCCCCCAAGTTCCCCGTGCCGCTAACTCAGGGAGTTTGGCGTAGTCAGGAGTTCCCGGTTGGAAAGCATGATTACCACGTCGAACTCAGTGTGGACCGGCAGATGCCTCTTGACGAACTTGACTGTGACCTGGGGCCTCCGCGATCCGGGCATCAGTGCAGCGCGCCGCCCCTGCTCGACTTGGAATGGAGGATTTGGGACGGAACGACGTTGGTGAAGAACTGGCCGGCTAAGCCGATCAAGGCCAGTGGATGGAGTGCCGATGCGACGAGTTGTTCTCTCGGCCACTTCGAGGGCAAGAGGAACGGCTATTTCACTCTCGAATTGAATGTGAAGAGAGATGCTGGAAGACTCAAAGATCTGCATCCTCGAGTGCAGATCACAAAGAATCCTGGTTATTGGTGCTGGTTGTAGAGGAAACACAAAGCAGGATTCGGCACCCAATTCAAACTGAACCACCGGAATCTCGACCCTGAACCGCGACTTCCCACCAGACTCTCGCGTCTAACCTATATATGCTCATCCCAAATCCTGGCCTTACAACTCGAGGCCGAGGACTGTCTTCGTACGTCCGTCCCTCTTTATTCCAGCTCTTCCAGCTACTCTGCCTTGTAGCTATTAGTTCCCTGACCATCCTGCCGGCGCACGCCCAGCGTGGTGAAGGCGCCCTCGTAAAGGCGCAGCCGAACGGCATCAGCGTGCAGGACATCATTAACCGCTTTGCCGAGAAGGAAAAGCAGTTCCAGATGGCCCGCGAGCGCTATACCTACAAACAATCCAACATCATCCAGACTCTCGATGGCGACACCGTCGACGGCGAGTACCGCCAGGATTGGTCAATCAACTTCGACAGCCACGGCAAGCGAACCATCTCCGTCGATTACGCTCCCGCTGACACGCTCACGCGCATCTCCATGACCAGCGAAGATCTCAACGACATGCAGAATGTGATGCCCTTCGTTCTCACCACCGAGGAGATTCCCGACTACAACATCCTTTATCTCGGCCAGCAGAAAGAAGATGAGCTGAACACTTACGTCTTCGACATATCTCCCAAGAAGATCGACAAGAACCATCGCCGCTTCGAAGGACGCATCTGGGTCGACAACCAGGACTTCCAAATCGTGAAGACCTACGGCAAATCCGTCCCAGACATCCATAGCGGCAGCCAGGAAAACCTGTTTCCGCGCTTCACCACCTATCGCGAGCAGATCGATAACGTCTACTGGTTCCCGACCTACACCAGCGCTGATGACAACCTGCACTTTAAAAGCGGCGACGTGCGCATTCGCGTAATCATCAAGTACACCGACTACAAACGCTTCGGCTCGGAGTCGACAATCATCTTCGATGGCCAGAAGCTGCCGAACGCCACCGATCAGCAACAGCCGCCGCAACAGCCGCCGAAGTGACGCCGAATATTTCAAAAATCACGGTGCATGATAGTTTGTATGCGCCGTGAGCAAGCCTCGATTCGTCTGTCTCACCAATATTCCGACGCCCTATCGGCTGTTTCAGTTCCGGCTGATGCATCGCAGGCTCGCGGCGCGGAACTGCGACTTCGAAGTTTGGTTCATGGCTCGTTCAGAACCGAGTCGGCATTGGACCTTCACAGAATCGGACCTCGATTTCCCTCACCGCTTCTTGCGCGGCATGCATCGGAAGGCAGCAAGCTCTTCCTGGCATGTGAATTTTGAGATCATTAATCGTCTGCGCCGAAGCCGGCCAAACGTCCTGCTGGTCGCGGGCTCATGGACGTTGCCGACTGTTTGGCTTGCAGCGCTCACCAGGGCAGGCGGTACGAAGATCTTCTGGTCTGAATCGCACCTTGAATCAGTTCAGCATCGTGGCTGGCTTGCCAATCTCGTTCGAAGATTCGTGCTCGGCACCTTCAAAGAATTTGTGGTGCCGGGAAGATTGGCAAAAGAATACGTCGAAGCCAATGCACATTCTGTACGCTTCCACCATCTTCCCAATTTGGTCAATCCCACGTTGTTTCGCGCTCGCGTTCGAGCCCTTCGAGGGTCTGGTCAACAGAGCGCGGATCAGGATCGACGAACTCTGCTTCTCGTTGCGAGGCTTGCGCCGGAAAAGGGAATTCTCCAATTTATCCAGGGCATTCGGCTCCTGAGCAAAGATGAACGCTTGCGGCTGAGGATCGTTATCGCGGGCGATGGACCCGAGCGCCGGCGATTGCAGGAGCAGGCGCTTGATTTAGGCGTTGTTCTCGCAGGTCACAAAAGCGAAGAGGAATTAATCGGCCTGTACGCCGAAGCGAATGGTTTTTGTCTGCCATCGCTCTCCGATCCCAATCCACTGGCTGTCATTGAAGCTTTATGGGCTGGGCTGCCCTTACTGCTGTCGTCCCGAGTTGGGAATCATCCAGAATGCCTCGTTGATAGGCAGAATGGATTCTTGTTCGATTCGGTTTCGGCAGACTCGATTGCGGCGGCAGTGTCAAGGTGGCTCGCCCTTAGCCCTGAGGAGTTGTCCCTTTTCGGGAATCGCTCCCTAGAAATTGCTGAACGCGAGTTCAATCCAGAAGCAGCGATCGCCAGGTTCCTGGATCGAGTGCTACCTGGCGTAGCGCCCGCCATCTCGGCCGATCCAAGATCAAAACGTGCTCGCCACCAGGCAGCAAGCTAATCCAAGAGCGATGAGCAAACCGTTGGTAGTTTATGGCGCAGGAGGACACGGCAAAGTCGTCGCCGAGATTCTGCTTGCATCCGGACACCAGATAGCCTGCTTTCTCGACGATAATCCTGCCCTGCGCGGTTCGCGAGTTCTCAATCTGCCGGTATTCGCTGCCGCGGAATGGCTGGGCGAAAATACACGAGCACAAGTGGCGCTTGGGATCGGCGACAACGGCCGCCGTGAATATGCAGCGAATCAGGCGGAGCAGTTTGGCGCGAAGCTGATCAGAGCAATTCATCCAAGTGCGATCGTCTCCAGCAGCGCAACCGTGGGAGGCGGCGTGGTGATCATGCCCACCGCAGTTTTGAATGCGGATTGTCGCGTGGCAGACGGCTCAATCGTCAACACTGGAGCCATCGTCGAGCACGATGTGCGGATCGGCCGCTATGCGCATTTATCACCTCGTTCGGTGACCGGCGGTGGAGCTGAAGTCGGTGAATTTGTGCACATTGGCATGGGCGCGATAATCCTTCCGGGCAAGCGAATAGGTCATCACGCGGTGATCGGAGCAGGCGCCGTTGTCGTTAACGACATTCCCGAGCATGTAATTGCATCTGGAGTTCCTGCTCAAATTCATTCACACAAACACATCGAGTGACCCGGTCGTATTGCCGAAATAAAACCAGACGCATATCATTTCGTCTCTCTGCTGATCAGCAGCACACGTCGGACTCAAAATGCACATCTGCTACGTTGCCGACGCGCGCAGTCCAATCGCGAAAAGCTGGATCTCGTACTTCGTCGAGAAGGGGCACCGCGTTAGGGTAATCAGCTCGTACCCCTGTCGCGACGACGAAATACCGGGAGCAACGATCGTTCAATATCCTCTTTTGTGGGCTAGGTATACGAGCAGTGGACTCAATGGACGAAGGCCCTCGAACAGACGGCTGCCGGCTCTTCCATTGAGCATGACGGTATCTCTCCGCGCGTGGACGGCGCCACTGAGCAGTCGCTTTCGATCTGCTGCTCTGGCCAAACTGATTTCCGAGATCCGGCCCGACCTCGTTCATGCCATGCGGTTGCCCTATGAAGGACTCTTCGCCGCCGCTTCGGTTAGATCGGTTCCTCTGTTGATTTCCATTTGGGGCAATGACCTTACGCTTTTTGCAGAGCGATATCCGCGGCTCGGCAAGCTCACGAATGCTGCTCTGCAACGCGCCGATGGCTTGCACTGCGATTGCGAACGCGATCGCAAGCTCGCGATTGCGCGAGGCTTCTCGGTGAAGAAACCAAGTGCTGTCCTACCCGGCAACGGTGGGCTGGATTGCACGTTTTATTTCAGCCTGCGTAGAGATCCATCGTTCTTGCGAAAGCTCGGCATTCCCGATGACCGGCGGATAGTCATAAACCCTCGCGGTCTTCGCGCGTACGTGCGGAACGAAGCATTCTTCAAGGCTATTCCTCTCGTTGCAAAGCAGGTGCCAAATACAGTTTTCGTTTGTCCGGGAATGTGTGCAAGCTTCTTGGCACAGCGGTGGGTGAGAAACAACGGAGTTTCGGAGTCGGTGCTTTTGCTGCCCACATTGGAACGACAGGATCTTGCCCGCGTGTTTGCCGCCTCGGAAGTCGTGGTGTCGCCAAGTTCACACGATGGCACACCGAACTCACTGCTAGAGGCAATGGCATGCGGATGCCTTCCTGTGGTGGGCAACGTAGACTCAATAAAAGAATGGATTACTCACGAGCAGAACGGTCTGTTTTGTGACGAGAGTAATCCCGAATCAATTGCTGCTGCCGTGATTCGTGCTCTCAAAGATCCGGAGTTGAGGGGTCGTGCAGCACTCACAAATCAATGTTTAATACAGGTAAGAGCCCAGAGGGGCGACGTCATGGCCGAGGCGGAGGAGCTATACACGAGCGTACAGGGATGCCACCGGAGCTGGTCATTCGGCCAACTCCGGCATACCGGCTAACGCCGGCCGTTCCCGTTCTGCAGCCTCTTCACTCCGATCCCTCACCGCCGATGGCACGTAGCTCTTACTTCTTCCAAATGCCGACGCTTCTTTTCCGCCTGCCGGCTGCTCACGCCATGCCGGGCGACCGCGCGCTGAAGTTCCATCTCAGCGTTGCGCACGCGCCGCTCGCAGTTCGCCGCCGACGCCGCAACACTCCCAAATAACAGCATGCCGACCACACCGATTAAAGTGACCCTCTGAAGCTGATTGAGCATGTACACACCTCCTGCCCGTTGAACACGGGCGGCTGGATTTGGTTTCGGAGAATCTTGCGGAAGTCCACCACTCTGTAGACAGGCGGCGTTCTATCCGTTATCCTCGCGCGTCATGAACCGACGCGAATTCGTCGCCACTGCCGCAATCGCTGCTGCCGGCGCAGCGCTTCCGCAAGTCGCTGACAGCCAGAACTCCGAGCTTCAACCCATTTTCGACCAGATTGAGAAACTGCACGACGAGAGCGTGCAAAGATTGCAGAACTGGATTCGACAACCGTCGATCGCAGCGGAAAATCGCGGCATGCAGGAAGGCTGCAAGCTGATGATGGACATGCTGCGAGATGCAGGCTTCCAGCAGGTCACCCAGATTCCCACCGACGGGCAGCCAGGCGTATTCGCAACTTACGATGCCGGTGCTCCGAAGACGATTGGGCTGTACTTCATGTACGACGTAAAGCAGGTCGATCCTTCTGAATGGTCTTCCCCTCCGTTTGAGGCGGCGCTCCTGGAGAAGTCCGGATTTGGGAAAGTAGTTGTGGGTCGCGGCGCCGTCAATCAGAAAGGGCCGGAAGCTACATTTCTCGCCGCTCTCCATGCCTTCAAAGCTGCAGGACGAAAACCTCCAGTGAATTTCGTCTTTGTGGCCGAAGGAGAAGAAGAAATCGGATCGCCGCATTTTCCCCAGATCGTACAGCGTCCGGAAGTGCTCGCAGCACTTCGGCGCTGCACCGGCTTGTTCATGCCGGCTGCATCACAGAATCCGGACGGAGAGGTAACAATCGATCTTGGCGCCAAAGGCGTGATGGAACTCCAGCTCGTATCGAGCGGTGAGCGCTGGGGACGCGGCCCAAAACAGGACGTACACTCCAGCCTCAAGGCGATGACCGATAGTCCCGCGTGGCATTTGGTCGAGGCGCTCAACACTCTGGTCACGCCCGACGGCAACACTCCAGCCATCGAAGGCTACATGCAAAAAGTGCGTCCGCTTTCGCCCGAGGAGAAAAAGATGATCGCGGAGGCCGCGCGCCGAGAAGACGAAGCCACACGTAAAAAGACGCTTGGCATTGACCATTGGATCAACGACGTGCCTTACGAACAGGCGCTCGAAATGCTCGCCTCGCGGCCTACGGTAAACATCGAAGGGCTGGTGGGTGGCTATACAGGGCCTGGCGGCAAAACCATACTGCCTCACAAAGCAACCGCCAAGCTTGATTGCAGACTCGTGCCTGACATGACCGCCGCAGAGTCACTGCAGTTGCTAAAAGCTCATCTTGCCAAGCACGGCTATGGAGATATCGAGGTGATGATGACTGGCGGCTACGATCCGACCAGTACACCTCCCAATTCGGGAATCATCCGCGCGGCAGAGGCAGTCTATCGCCGCTCCGGAATCGATCCCATCATGTTTCCCCGCCTCGCCGGGTCATGGCCAGGATACGTATTTACCGGCGATCCGCTGCGTCTTGCAGCCGGACACTTCGGGCTCGGACACGGCAGCGGTGCCCATGCTCCGAATGAGTACTACGTGATCGAGTCCAGCAATCCAAAGGTCCAAGGCATGGACGGAGCAGTGAAATCCCACGTGGAATATCTCTACGAGCTGGCCAAGACCTAGTCATCGAGATGGCCCGCGCGCGGTTCCGCCCAATTCAGACTTCCGGTCTTTCTTTCACCGACGCCTGTAGATCGCGCGATTT
>CAYZHX010000183.1:0-7491 GCA_964476905.1 uncultured Terriglobales bacterium | reverse complement strand
TGGCTCGATCAGTACGAACACGACATAGATTTCAACCTGGCTGCGAGCACCGGGCCCACCTGGACCGTCAATGAGATCCTCGCTCTCGCAGACGAGGAAACACGCCATCGCTTCCTGAACCACAAGCTGGTGTACGGTCGTCCGGCGGGCGCTGACAGTCTGCGTGAAGCGATCGCAGAAATGCAGAGCGTCCCGCTGGACGCTGTGCAGATCGTAACCGGCGCCTCCGAGGCTCTCGTCGCCCTGATGTGGCTGGTCGCAGAGCCGGGCGCAAACGTGATCCTCCCGCTGCCCGGATTCACAACGTTCTCGGCGCTCCCGGAGTCTCTCGGAGTGGAGACTCGCTTCTATCGGGTGCGCCGCGAGAACGGTTTCCGCATCGATCCAGACGAGATCAAGCGACTCGCGGACTCGAAAACCAAGCTCATCCTAGTCAACAGCCCACACAATCCGACCGGCGCGACCATCAGCGACGAGGAAATGGAAGCCCTGCACGACTTTGCTGAGGAACGTGAGATTCAGTTGGTGAGTGATGAGGTCTATCATCCTATCTACCACGGAAGACAAACCAAATCTGCGGCGCGTTTGCCGCACGTCACCGTGATTTCCGACTTGTCGAAGGCATTTTCGATTGCCGGCGTGCGCACAGGTTGGATGATTGAGCACAACGAAGAACGACGGCGGCAATACTGGAATGCGCGCGCTTACTTCTCGATCTCGAACACCACGACGGGAGAGATCTTGTCGGAAATCGCAATCCGAAAACGGGACGTGGTGTTAGGCAAGACACAGGAAGCCGCGAGCGGAAACCTCAAGCTCCTCAACCGCTTCATGGCGGACCATCGTGAGGTACTCGGCTGGATTCCACCGCAAGGCGGCATGACCGCATTCCCCTGGCTCCTGAGCGGCGAGAGCGACCGTCGGTTCTGCCAGGCCGCCGCCGAGCATGGAGTTCTGCTCGCACCCGGTGATTGCTTCGATACACCCGCGCATTTCCGCTTAGGATTCGTCGCCGCCGGAGCCGATTTCTCCAACGCCCTCGACCGACTGGGAGAGTTTGTGGAGAGCTGGTCCGTGAAGAAGGCGACCGCCTGAAGCGGGCGTTGGCCCCCGCTATTCCTGCGTTAGCCTGAGCTGAGGCTGATCCTCTTCGAGAAGCAGTGATCTCTCCGGTTTGCTGGGGTGGTAACGGATCGTCACCTCTTGACCTTCCTTCAAAGCATCGACGAGGCGGTCGGCAGACGCATCGGTATAGAACGCTTCTTCGAAATAGCCGGCGTAGTACTCGCCGCTCACGCTATATGAGTAACCGATTTGAACTGTGACACCCTCTTGTTGCGAATATACCTTCGAGGACTCGACGTGCCCCTGACACGAGGGCCAATCCCGGCCTTTCGCTGATCGCCGCCGTCGAGTAAATTTGGAAGTGACCGAGTCAAGCGAATCGCCGAAGATACGAATCGTTCCGCGCACAAGCAATTGAACCATCAGGCTCATGTCGCACCTCCGCTCCGAGCCGGCGACAATTCTATCCCTTGATTCTCTCCATGCGTCGAGAACCCATTTTCCCCTCCCCGATTCTGAAAACGGCTCGTGTGTTCGCGTATTTTCATCCCGTTCGGCTTCGATCATGAGCGACTCTGGCATTGACTCCGGGTTTGGTTGTCCTAATACTTCTCTGAGTCTCTCAATCGAATATGAAAACGAAACTCACTGCCGTTTGTTTGTCCGCAATTCTCGCGATCTTCCTCTTACCTTCCGTCTGGGCGACCTGCGGTGGCGGGGGTGGTGGAGGGATGGGCGGAATGGCGCCCGCGGGTGGAGGCATGTCAATGCCGCAGGTGTACTACGTTCCCTGGAAGCTGGCGAAGCCGCAAGAGTCGACCGCTGCAGCCGGACTCGTTCTTTATTGGTTCCCCTCGTCGGAGGAGGAGCTAAAGAAATCCAGCCTGCGTGTCTCTCGTCCGCTCTCCTTATATGCGTCGCAATGCGTGGCCATGGAAGTGGCCGATCCAAGCTCTGAGTTTCGCGCCAAGTTCGCTGCAGAAGACACGCTGCCGGTTGCCGTGCTTGCCTCGCCCGATGGATCTGTGATCGGCAAGCTTCAGAACAAGAACGGCATGCTCCACGTGGAAGATGTTGAGAAGCTGCTCGGAGGCGAGATCAAGAAACGCGAGGACGTCCTCGAAAATAAACTCAAAGCCGCAAAGGAAACTGCGAAGTCGGACAAAGATGCTGCCATCCCTCTCTATCGAGTGATAGCCGACCAAAAATGCATGTTTCCCAAAAAGGCAAAAGAGGCGGCAAAGGAGCTAAAGAAGCTCGGTGTGGAAGTTGGCGAAATTGCCGAGCCTCCGATCTTTGATCCGCAGAAGAGCGCTGCGATTGAGCAGACGATGGGCCATGGCTTACAGGCGGAGCTAGCCGGTGATTACCTGAAGGCCGAGCACCTGTATGAGCGAGCGCATGCCATGGATCCTGCCGATCCAACTCCTCTACGGTATCTAGGCGAAGTGTTCCGGCATTACACCGGCGAATGGGACAAAGCACGCGAGGTTTTCCAGTCGATTCTGAATATGCAGGCCGATCCCATGTCGCGTGCTGTCGCTTTGCATGGTTTGGGAAAGATGACGATCCACGAGGGCCAATTTGCGAAAGGCCTCGCTCTAATGGAACACTCGGTTGAAACCTATCCGCTGGCTCTGGCATACAGAAATCTCGCGGTTTACTGGAATTCGGAAGGTGACAGCGCGAGAGCGGACAGCTACGTCAAACAGGCATTGGCGGTTGATCCGAACGATGCTTATAACTTGATCTTCGCGGCAGCGTTCATGGCCGGCAACGGTCACGGTGATGAAGCCCTGAAAATCGCAACTGCCAATGAGGCGGTGCTTCCGGCTTCCTACAATCTTGCGGCGATCTATGCCCAAACTGGGAATCGAGACAAGGCGCTCAGTCTGCTAAAACGTCATTTCTTCGAATACGAACGTTTTCAGGCTGTGCGTTCCGAAGAAATGATGGAAGCGCGCGTCGATGCAGTGTTTGCTTCAATCCGCAACGATCCCGATTTCGTTGCTCTCACCAATGGGGCTGACGGGAAACTCGATGCTTCGAGGATCATGGCGCATCCACCGGCACATTGACAAGAAACGTGTGGATGACGGGGGGTACGCGCTGGCGCCCTGCAGAGTTGTTTCTACTTCCAAGCCCACGCTCGGCATTCGGCTCGGGTATCTAAGCTGCCAGGCGTTGGCTGTTTACGCGATCTAGTTCGTCGCGCAACATTCCAATTACGGCGATAGTGACTGAGAGAATCACAGGTCCTACGAAAAGACCGAGCACTCCAAAGGCCTTCAGGCCACCAAGAAGCGCGAAGAAGATCAGCATCATGTGGAGCTGCGTTCCCGTTCTAACGATCAGGGGACGAATAATGTTATCCACGAGCCCGACAACACCTCCGCCCCAGGCAATGAGTAGAACCGCTTTAATCCAATGGCCGCTGACGAGCAAGACAATAGAAATCGGCACCCAGACGGTTGCTGATCCTACAAGCGGGAACAAAGATGCGATCCCGGTAGCAAACCCCCACAGCACTGCAGATTGCAACCCGAGTGCATAGTAAGCCAGACCCCCGAGAGTTCCCTGCGCTGCCGCGACCGCCAATCCACCGTAGAAGGTTGCAGTCACCGTCGCACCAATGCGGTGCAATAGTTCGTCAGCTCGCTCGCGAGTCATTGGCATCGCCGAAGTAACTTTGTTGAGCGCCGACCGCCCGTCCCGGAACAAAAAGAAAAGAACGAGAAATGTGATGGCTGCACTAAAGACTAGTCTGAAGATATTGGCAACTGCCTCAGCCCCGAAATGCACAATGGCCGCACTGGCCTGCTCAAGGCTTCTTGCGGCTAGAGCGCGCAGATCAATGGCGGGTAACCCAAGATGCTGGCGAAACCACTCAGATGCGGTCTGTGCATAACGAAGAAACAACTGCGCGATGCCGCCTTCTGCCGCGCTCTTTAGGGTAAGAGTTGTGTAAAGATCACTCAGCTCACGGCTCATCGCAACACCCAAGAGCACAATGGGAAGCACGGTTGCGACCAGAGCGATCAGCGTCGTCAACAGCGCAGCAGCAGACGCACTTCGAATAACGCCATGCAACTTTTGATATAGCGGATAGAAGATGATCGCAAGAACAACTGCAAAGAGGATGGGCACAGCATAAGGTTGCAGGAGTAAGTACGAGAGGTATAGACCGATGACGGTAAGCGCACTAAGAAAAATGAGTTCTGCTTGCTTTCCGACGCTTGCGCCTTTCATTTCGCTACTCCGTGTTCCCGCAGCCGAACGATTTTCCGACCTTCCAAGTCACCGATTCGTCAACAGAGGCGGTCGATCACAGCTGAAAGTGTGCACCAGAACAGTCTGGATTGAAATACTGGAGTCCGACGACTGCCGATTGTGTCAGGAAGTGGCGCTTGGAAGAGTCGCCGCCCAGTCCGAGTTCCCATTAGCCAGAAGGAGCACGGGCGAATAAAAGCAGCACGATCTCAGATATGTGCGAGGAAACTCAGCTGGCTAGAGAACCGTCCTGTTGCTCCGCTAGTTCGGGGAGCTCATACAGTGTCATACGAAAACCATGGGGGTATACGTCAAGAGAGGGAGCAGACCGCACCAGATTGAAGTAAACGGGTTCGGAGCACTTTGAGCATCGCGGAAACGATTGCTCGCGGATGAGCGTAATCTCTTCGGGAAGCCTATGCTGCGAGTGAATGACCGAATAGATGCCGCTCTCGGGGACTGAACAGCCAGTCCTGAAATGGTTTTCCTTCGCCAACTGTTCCCGATCCTTTGCCTGTGAGAATGGGAGTACTCGGCCTCTCATGACGTCAGTTCCTATTACGGAGTCAGATGTCAAGATCGATGACCGAAGTTGGATTTTACCTCGTCGTCTGAATCTTTGAAAACACCAGAATCCCCACAGCGGTAACCAAAATTCTCCACAGAAATATCCGCAACTCTGAGCAACCAAAGTTGCTCGTGCGTGCATCCCCATGCGCGCGAGCCTTCTGCACAATCGTCCTAATTCATGTCAAAGCGCGGCGAAACAAAACGCAAAAAAACAGTCACCGATGAGCGCGAACCTAAGCACCCCGGCCAAGAACATGATGACCGCGAGCGCGGACTGTGGGTTAACGAAGCGTTGTTCCGCCAGCACCAAAATCGTCCACCGATCCTCGCGTTGAGACCTGAGGCTCCTTCAGTATCTGAGGACCATTACATTGAACTCGCCGATATCGCGCTTGGCTTGAAGCGGCCCAAAGCGCCGAAGTTCATGGCGCCTCCGAACGTTGAGGAAAGGGAAAATCCCGCTAGTGCTACAAAGCGTTACCGCGTTGGCCGACGCACGAAGCCTCGAACAAAAAGCCGCTGAAACCAGAATTCGTTGGCATAAATGGTGACAGCCTGCGGCCAGAAGCAGGCAGCCAGCCAGTGCGGAGACGCAACCATTGCGGGATTTCCACAGCCTTGTCACGAATGTTTGATAACGTGAGTTGCTGAAATCTGCATCGGATATCACGTGCACGTGTACAACGAAAATTACCTGGGAGCAATTTCAGCGGAAGTTTTTTGAAGCGTTTGGGCGAGAAATGAACGCTGATGAGCACCAGTGGTTTCACTCCATATGGAGCGCCGCAACCCGCGCCACGAATGCAAAGAGCAAAGGGGCGGCTGCCTGAATTCCCTCTTCCCCCATCTCAAGCGCGCCCAAAGACTTTTCTCTGCATGAACCTGGCCGAGCGGCATCGAGCACCTGAGCAGGAAAAATCGCCCGAGTGCTCGAAACCACCTTCTCGGCAAGGCATGGCTTTGCGACCATATGGCAGCATTCGTGACTAGTTGCCCGGCTCTTATTACTTCCGTGCCTTGCGACTTTGGTGGGAGTGCCGTTGAATAGTCATGACGGGCCCTCTTGGCGTCACTTAATCGGACAAAACAATCACCATGCACTCAGCGATCGCAACCGTGAGAATTGGCAAAAGTGCGGAGAGGCGATATCCCCGTTTTGTGGTTCAGTTCCCGGTTAGGATTCTTAACCAGCCGGTCCCTTGCGAACGTAGCGCGCATGATTTGAGCGAAGGTGGAATGGGTCTTGTAGGCAATGTGGAGATTGCAGAGGGCGAACAGATTCTCCTGCAGTTCACGCCTCCTCATTCGGAATGGCAGTACACGGTGCAGGCCAAAGTGAAGCACGTAAGCTCAGATCGCTGGGGCTTGGAGTTTCACAGATTGACCCGCCGTGAATCCGATGAACTGGGCCGCATCTGCCGGCTTCTATCGCTTTCCGCCTGATTCAGAAATCTGCGGCGCGGCCGGTTACCGCAGTCATCTGTTCAGAGCAGGAAGCTCTAGTTAGCATAGCCATATGATTCTCTGGGAATCACTCTAAACACGACTTGCCGCCGCGCCGCCAGGCGCTGTCGCTCGATTCCCATGGCCTAGCTGGCTTGCGCCACAGAGTTTCGGATCGCGTTCAACAGCAATGCAGGCGTAGCCCCTTACGCGAAGGACACCTTCCAGTCCGTAGTAACGATCACGAGATGTCCGTTGAGCTGGGCCGCACCTGCCTGGTTCCTTCGCTTTCCGCGTGAATCGACCATTGCACTGGTTGCGCACGAAAAATGAAGAGTACACTTCTCCTGTAATGGGCTCCCTGGTTACGCAACGACTCTCCCACAAATTTGCACCCAAAGTTGCTCTCTTCCAACTCGATGAGTCAACATCCGACACGCTCACCAAAGTCTTCGCACAGTGCGGGATTCAAACAGTTCCAGTGGCTCAGGATTTTCCGCATCGTCTGGCTAAAGAACAGTTTCAGGGCTGTGTTTTGCGTTTAGACGATAATGCCATGACTGTTCTCGACAGCGTGCGGTCGTCACGCTCGAACCACAGAATGATTGTCTACGGAATCGTCTCCAAAGATCTTGATGTGCGACGCTTTTCCAAATATGGCATCAATGCAATTCTGGATTCAGGCATGGATCGGAGTGCAGCGTTGCAGGTCGCACGCTCCACCTGTGCGCTGTTGCTCCACGAACTCCGCCGCTACGTGCGCATTCCGCTTGTTGTGGAAGTAACGGTAGACAGCGGCAGCAGGAAGTTCTCTGGTACCAGCAGAGAAATCAGCGGTGGAGGAATGTCGATTGCGTTCGCTGAGCCGGCTCGCATCGAGGGCAAGACACGTCTCGGGTTCGGCCTGCCTGAGAAGCCTCCTATCAAAATTGAAGCGTCGCCTTGCTGGCACAATGGATCCCAAATTGGATTCCAGTTTCAGGACTCAGATCCAGGCCGCCAGACAGTGAAAGCCTGGATCAATTCTTTCCTCGGCCTTGAGTGACGCCGAGGATAGGCTGCGCTCCTTCAGCGAAGAAAGCTGCACTTAGCAGGTCGCATGATTCTTTGGGAATTACTTTAACGACAGCTTGCCAGCTCTCG
>CAYZHX010000182.1:5965-7510 GCA_964476905.1 uncultured Terriglobales bacterium | reverse complement strand
GTTCGCGAAACCGGGGCGACCAGAACTGAAGAAAGAAATCCACGATCACGATCTTCGATCACTGACATCATCGTGAAGATTGAGGTGAACAGCACGATCATCAGCAGTGCGCCGGGAAAAAAGTATTGCAAATAATGCTGTTCGCCGGGGCCGGAACGGAACGAGCTACCGAACCCGGAACCGATCACGAGCCAGAAGAGGAGTGGAGACAGGATTACCCCGATTACGCGACTCTTCTGCCGGTAAAAGCGAACAATCTCCCGCCGCCACAAAGAGAAGATGGGCAGAAGCGGATTGACTCGCTCAACTGAGTCCATTACCGGAATTGTTGCAGTCTGCGCCATAGTTATTCGCCGATCCGCTACTACGGACGGTTCTGATTTTCATTCCAGAAACGATGACCCGTGCGATTCACAAACACATCTTCCAGCGTGGGCCTGCTGATATTCACCGATTGAATCTCGCTGGCGAAGACCTCCATCACCTCAGCAGCGAAGCGATGTCCTTGTGCGCGCTCCAGACGCACCGTGTTCTCTTCGACCGCGCACATGATCCCGAATCGACGATGAATGCGCTCGGCCAGCGCCTCCGGATCATCAGCTTCGAATTGAATTACGTCGCCGCCGATCTCTGACTTCAATTCCGCAGGCGTGCCGAGCGCAACGACTTTGCCGTGGCTGAGAATCGCAAGGCGATCGCAGCGCTCGGCTTCTTCCATGAGATGCGTGGTCACGAGTACAGTCACACCTTCCTGCGCGCGCAACGAATCGAGGTATAGCCAAAGGTCGCGACGGGCTCCGGGATCGAGCCCCGTTGTGGGCTCGTCGAGCAGCAGGATGGCAGGACTATGCATGAGCCCTTTCGCCAACTCAACGCGGCGCTGCATGCCGCCAGAGAATGTCTCGACCAGATCGTCGGCGCGATCGGCAAGAGCAACGCGCTGCAGCATCTCGACAATGCGCTGCTTAAGGCGCGTGCCGCTCAATCCGTGAAGATGGCCCTGATGCATCAGGTTCTCGCGGGCTGTCAGCTTCACATCAACGCTTTGTGCCTGAGCCACCACGCCGATCCGTCGGCGCACTTGGTTCGGCTGCTTCGCCGGATCAAAGCCAGCAATCAGCGCGCTGCCGGCGCTCGGAACCATCAGAGTGCTGAGAATCCGAAACAGCGTCGTCTTTCCGCTGCCGTTCGGACCTAGCAAACCGAAGATTTCAGCGTGACGCACATCGAACGAGATGCCGTCGAGCGCCACGCGATCGCCGTAGCGATGCCCAAGCTCGTTAACTTCGATTGCGGCGTTATTGGTCGGCGACGATTCTTCGTGGCTGAGCACAGCGGAGTGAGTACGACTGCTCATTGAACGGGAGTGAACCTCGCGCTGACCATCATCAGCACAAATAGTGCAGGCAGATAAAGCACGCTGGCGCGAAGCAGTGAGCGCGCGAGTTTACGAGAGTCCGCCGCAGCCAGCCCGGAGAGCACTCGCGAAAAACGGATTGAGTAATAGAGAAACCCAAGCGACAAGATCAGCGCGCCGATGATGTA
>CAYZHX010000182.1:0-5865 GCA_964476905.1 uncultured Terriglobales bacterium | reverse complement strand
GGAATGGGACGCCACTGTGTGCGACGCATCTGCGCGTCGGCCTCGCGCTCAATCACCTGATTCAGCGCTGCTGCGCCTCCGGAAACCAGCCCAATGCCGAGCAGTGCGCAAACCATCTTCCACGAGAATGCTGGAATGAGTTGCCGTCGGGCGCCGAGGTAGTATCCAGCCCACGCGGTCATTACAACCAGTGACGTGACCCGCATCTTGAGCAGAATGGCGTAATCCCCTAAGCGCGAGAAGCTCCGCACGCGCGCCGCTTCCGGGCGCTGCTCGAGTTGTTCCGGAGTGGGAACCGTCTGGAGCGCAGCACTCATGCGCTAATCGCCTTTCTTGCCGGTGCATGTTCCGCGATGGCGGCAGGTTCTTTCACCACAAGTCTACGAACCTGCTCTTCCAGCACGAACGATGTCGCAAGCAGCAAGGCTCCAATTGCGACGTGAACCACTGTTGTGCTCACCATGCTGGGCAGCGGCTGAGCAGCATTCTTGCCCCAGACCACGCGCGTGAGATATGCAGCGAATCCAAAGCCGAGCTGCACAAGCAGAAGTCCGATGAGCGTCGCTGCAGAACGGCGCAGCGGAGCAATTTGCCCAAATCGCGAGAGAACCCGAACGGCCGTCCATGCCAGAATGCCGGAGACGAGCACCGCGTTTACCAGATGCGGAAGAATGCTCATCCCCGAGTGCCGGAACGCCGCGCCGAAGAAGAGCTGCAGATAAACAGCAACGATCGAAAGCACGGTAAGAGTTCGCGTGCTTGGAGTTCCTTCGTCCGCCAGCTTCTCCGGATTCGATTCAGTCCAACTGCTTCCGGAATACAGCGCCATGAGCACAGCGATCGAGAAGAACGTTTGTCCGAGCGCTGCGTGGGCGCTCGAGATGTACCACGGAAGAAAGTAGAGAACCGTCAGCCCGCCGAGGATTCCTTGTGCGATCACCGTCCCAATTGCCGCCAGGCTGAGATAACGAAACCAGCGTCGCTTATCGATTCGAAACGCCGCAATGCAGAACAGGATCGTCAGAAATCCGATGCCCTCAGCGATCATGCGATGCGTGTGCTCGAATTTAACGCCGCCAACCATCGGTGGAATCTTGTAAATCGATCCAAAAGATGTCGGCCAATCCGGAACCGAGAGGCCAGCGTCCTCGCTGGTGACCAGCGCGCCGGCGATGATCAGCAGGAAAATGCAGCTTGAGAGAACTACCGCAAAACGATGAAGACCGGCATGAAAACGAGTTGGAACAGATGAAACTTGGGACATGAATTTCCCGAAAAGCAGGACTGGTTAGTGTAACAAACGCGCTCGGCGGTCGGGAAAAGAAGAGAGGCGAACACGAAGGTCGCAGAGGCAACAGAGAGAGTCACAAAGAACACTCCGTGACCTTATGTGTTGCCTTCGTGACCTTCGTGTTCGCCTCTCTCTTATTGTGCTGCAAAGGAGAAATCGAGAGGTTTGTCTGCCTTTGGGCTAAGTGTCACTTTGCTTATCTTCTCCCCAGCAGCCTCATGGACCGCGGCAATCGTGTAATCGCCGGGCGGTAGCCCTTTGATCTCGAATTTTCCATCTGCGCCGCTCACCGCATAGAACGGATTGGCGGCGACGTTGACGTAAGCCTTCATCCACGGATGCTGGTTGCACTTGAACGGCATCATCACTTCGGGATCGTGGAAGGTCTTCTCGATGGGCGCGCCTTTCGGCATCTGTGACATGTTCCATTGCGGATTGCTGGGCGCGTTTGGTTGTGCGTGTACGTTGTGCATCGTTGGGTCGCTGTTCAGGACTTTTAGTGTCTGGCCAGTCATCAGCGCGATCACGTGCGGCTCGTAGCGACAACCCTTCTGGTCGAGGATGACGGGTGTGGCTGGCACTGCGAAGTTTTTGTCCTCGAGTCCCTGCTTCACGTAGATGTACACGTTTGCCAGTCCGCCGTGATTCACGACGTACTGCTGCGAGAAGTTCGGTTCGTGGTTCTCGATGGTACAGCCGGGATCCATTCCCATATCGATCTGCACCGGAGCCGGCGCGCTGCCGGTGAAGTGGATTACACCGTGAATGCTGGCGGCAGTTGCCGGATCGACCGTCGTGAGTAGCTCCGAAGATTGGGCAGGAGCTTTGTTCTCCGGCATGGGCCGGGTGTTTTGGCTACAAGAGAAAAGTAGAATGACCGAAAAGGGAATAATGATAACTGCCCGAGTGATTCCAGGGTTTCGAAGCATGCCTCTTCAGGATACGCGAACAGGCTGAATTGCTTACGTCGATGCTTGAGTGAAGATTGCACTCATGAAATCGCGAAATCAGGAAGTCGCGAAGTTAGATGCCCGGGTGTTTATCGCGTGAGAGCCGGCTCTTTGCTCGTTTCGATAGCCGCAATGACGGCATCGGCGAATTCTGCCGTGCCGACTTTCCCGCCCACATCACGCGTTATCTTTTTACCCTCTGCATAGACCTGCTCAAGGGCGGAGTGCATGCGGTCGGCGGCTTCTGTTTCGCCGATGTGGCGCAGCATGAGCACTGCTGACTGCATAACGGCGGTCGGATTGGCGAGGTCTTTTCCGGCTATGTCGGGAGCTGAGCCGTGGACGGCTTCGAAGATCGCGCATTCATGTCCGAGATTGGCCCCTGGCACTAAGCCCAATCCGCCGACGAATCCTGCGCACAAATCCGAAATGATGTCGCCGTACAGGTTCTCCATCACCATCACGTCGTATTGATAAGGATTGGTGACGAGCTGCATGCAGGTGTTGTCGACGATGTGCTCGAAATAAGGAATATCAGGATAGATCTCGGCGGTATCGCGACAACAGCGGAGGAACAAGCCATCGGTCAACTTCATGATGTTGGCCTTGTGGATGGCATGAACTTTCTTGCGGCGCTCGCGGCGTGCGTAGTCGAAGGCGAATCGCGCGATGCGGGTCGAAGCCTTCTCGGTAATAATCTTCAGACTCTCGACAACTCCCGGAACCACCTCGTGCTCGATGCCCGAGTACTCGCCCTCAGTGTTCTCGCGGACAATAATGAGGTCTACTCCCGGATAATTGGTCTTGATATTGGGCAAGTTTTTGATCGGACGGAAGTTCGCGAATAACTCAAATTTTTTCCGCAAAGTGACGTTAATGCTGGCAAATCCGCCGGCAATGGGAGTAGTCACCGGTCCTTTGAGTCCAAGGCGCGTCCGCTCCACTGACTCGTAGAGCTCCTTCGGAATGTACTGCTTGGTCTTGGCGTAGGCGTCTGCTCCGGCGAGTTGCGTTTCCCACTCGAATTTCACGCCCGTGGCCTCGAGCACGCGGACGGTGGCGTTCACGACCTCAGGGCCGATGCCGTCGCCGGGAATCAGTGTGACCTTGTGGACCATTCTGGACTGAGGTTATCTCTAGTGATGTTTGGTCGTCGACTTCGCTTTCGCTGCGGGCGAATCTTTAGTCATCAACTGCTCAAGCTCTGTCCCAAATTCGCGGACATCTTTGAAGTCGCGGTAAACGGAGGCAAAGCGGATGTATGCGACTTTGTCCTGCTGCTTGAGCTTCTCCATGATCATCTCGCCCACCTGCGAAGTGCTGCGCTCGCGATCGGGCGAGTCGATGACGAAGCCCTCGACGTCGTTAACAATCTGCTCCAGCTTTCCCATCGATATTGGCCTTTTTTCGCACGCCTTTAGCAGGCCAGAAAGGAGCTTCTGGCGGTCAAACTTTTCGCGGCGACCGTCTTTCTTCACTACCATGTAGGGAATTTCGTCGATGCGCTCGTAGGTGGTGAAGCGCTTCTCGCACTGCGCACACTCGCGCCTGCGACGAATGAGCTCTCCCTCTTTCGTCTCCCTCGAATCCACTACTTTGTCATTGGTAAATCCGCAGAAAGGACACTTCATGACGACGGCGATTCGATTGTAACAGCGAAATTCCACCGCAAGCCCACACCGACTAGCCGGGGGAACGTCAAAGGTAACCCGCCGCTGACAACGAGAAAGGCGCCAGAAGACGACTATTCCAAGCTCCCGCTACAATCGGCAGATCAGCAATTCCCGCTCATACACCATCTCCGGTGGAAGATGGTCATGCAGTTTTATGAAGAGCTCTTCGTGTCCTATTACTTCCTGCTTCCACGCGTTGCGATCGACAGCCTGCAGCTCCTCAAAGCGCTCCTTCGGAAAGTCGAGAGCCTTCCACTCGATATCTTCATACTTCGGCAGCCAACCGATCGGACTCTCTTTGCCAAGCGCCCGCCCGTGAACGCGATCGACGATCCACTTCAGCACGCGCATGTTCTCGCGGTACCCGGGCCACAGAAAATTCCCATTTTGGTCTTTGCGGAACCAGTTCACGTGGAAGATGCGCGGGGTGACATTTAAAAGCCGCTGCATCTTGAGCCAATGGCGGAAGTAATCGCCCATGTGATAGCCGCAGAAGGGAAGCATGGCCATGGGATCGCGGCGCACTTTGCCGATGGTGCCGGCAGCCGCGGCAGTCATCTCCGAGCCCATGGTTGCTCCGATGTAAACACCAGCGCTCCAGTTGAATGCCTGATAGACCAGCGGGATCACACTCGCGCGGCGTCCGCCGAAGATGAATGCGCTGATGGGCACGCCATTCGGATCTTCCCACGCAGGATCAATCGTCGGGCACTGGGAAGCCGGTGCAGTGAAGCGAGCATTCGGATGCGCCGCCTTCGCGCCAGTCTGTTTTGCAATCTCCGGAGTCCAGCGATTGCCTTGCCAATCCAGACACTCCGCCGGAGGCTCCTTCGTCATGCCCTCCCACCAGACGCCGCCGTCGGGAGTGAGCGCCACGTTGGTGAAGATCGAGTTCCGCGACAGCGTGGCCATTGCGTTCGGATTCGTCTCCCACGAGGTCCCTGGAGCCACTCCGAAAAATCCCGCTTCCGGATTGATCGCGCGTAATTGCCCGCTCTCATCCGGACGAATCCATGCGATATCGTCGCCTACCGTTAACACCTTCCACCCCTCGAAACCCTTTGGCGGCACCAGCATTGCGAAATTGGTTTTGCCGCACGCACTGGGGAATGCCGCCGCAACGTAAGTCTTTTCGCCCTGCGGAGACTCCACGCCGAGGATGAGCATGTGCTCGGCCATCCAGCCTTCGTCGCGCGCCATCGTCGAAGCGATACGCAGCGCGAAGCATTTCTTTCCTAGCAGGGCATTTCCGCCGTATCCCGATCCGAACGACCAGATTTCGCGGCTCTCCGGGAAATGCACGATGTACTTTTCTTTGTTGCATGGCCAAGGGACATCTTTCTGCCCCGGCGCCAGCGGCACGCCGACGCTGTGCATACACGGCACGACGCGCTTCACGTCTTTATCGATCTCGCGGAAGACAGGCACTCCAATGCGCGTCATGATGCGCATGCTGACTACCACGTACGCTGAGTCGGTAAGCTGCACGCCTATCTGCGACGCCGGCGAGTCGATTGGCCCCATGCAGAAAGGCAGGACATACATCGTGCGTCCGCGCATGCAGCCATCGAACAAGCCTTTAAGCTTGCGACGCATCGAGAACGGCTCTTCCCAGTTGTTCGTCGGACCAGCGCCATCTTTCGAGAACGAGCTAATAAAGGTGCGGTCTTCGACGCGCGCAACATCGCTCGCATCTGATCGTGAGTAGTAGCAACCCGGCCATAGCTTTTCATTCAGCTTGACGAAGGTGCCGTTTTCGACGAGCAACGCGCACAAATCGTCATATTCCTGCTGCGAGCCATCGACCCAATGAATGTTCGCCGGCTGTGTGAGTTCGGCCATTTTCTCCACCCAGCGGATCAAGTGTTTGTTGGTGGTCAACGGCTGCGTGTTCAGCGTCTGCGCTATGCCCATGACGTATAACTCCCCAAAACTGTTGATTATACAAGCT
>CAYZHX010000181.1:0-7597 GCA_964476905.1 uncultured Terriglobales bacterium | reverse complement strand
TGAGAGCTGCAACGCGAAATACGTTCTCCACGTTCATTCGCTGGTGTACCCACGAAGCGACGAACGGTCCAGCAGCCCCGCCGATGTTTACCAGCGTGTAGTAAATCGCGTATCCGATCGAACGCACGTTTTCGTTCGAGGCGCGAGCCGTTGTACCCACCACCGACGGCTTCACCAGTGCGATGCCCAAAGCGGGAAGCATCAAGATGAATGTGACCAGCGCGACTAACGGCACATGATCGCGCACTGGGCCAAGCCAAGGTGCGGCAATCGAGCCGAGCAGGAAGTACGAGCAGCTCAGGATCAAGTAGGCGACGGAGAGAGCGCGGCGGAATCCCAGGCGATCTGCAACTGCGCCGCCGAAGGCTGCAAGAAACCAAACTAAGCCGCCGAAAAGTCCGGTCAGACTGCTCGCTTGCTCTACGGGAAATCTGAGAGCTTCGTGCAGGTATCGAGCCAATGATGCGAACGCCGCATAATACGAGAGCCGCTCGAACAGCTCCGTAATATTTGCGACCCAAAATGGGCGCTCAAATCCAGCACGAATCTCTCGCAAGCGCTCTGAAAACAAAGAGTCTCCTAGCAGTACTCAGATCGGAATGCGTGGTGAATCACTTCTTTAGCGCCGCCGTCAATGTCTGTTCGATATGTGCGGCGCTGACTCCGGCCACTCGAATCACCTTGTTTCGGCTGCTGTTGCCGGCGGCTATAGTAACGGACGAGCGCGGGACTTTCAAAAGCTCGGCAAAGAATTCAATGCAGGCTTCGTTGGCTCTGCCTTCGATAGGCGGCGCTGTGATCTCGAGCTTCAGAGCATTTCCAAGCACACCGGCAACGCGTTCGCGGCGAGCTCTTGGATGGACTCTTACCGAAAACGTTACTGAATCGCCTTGCTGCTGAAGGGAGATCATTTTTGCCGTTCACCGAAAATTGCCGTGCCCACACGAACGCAGCTAGACCCTTCTTCGATCGCTACTTCGAAGTCGTGCGACATGCCCATCGACAGCAATTCCATTGAAATCCCCGGTAGCCGACGTGGTGCGATGCTGTCACGCAGCTCCCTGAGCCGCCGAAAGTATGGACGTGCTCCCTCCGGATCTTCGGTAAATGGCGGAATTGTCATTAACCCTTGAATGCGGAGGTGTGGCAGACGAGGAGCGGAGTTAAGAAGTTGTTCCAATTCGGGAGAATCGGCCGACAGGCCGGCTTTGGCAGGATCCCCAGTGTTGATTTCAATCGCGACGGGCAGAGGCTCTTTCTTTGAGCGTTCAATCGCAGCGTTGATGCGTTCAGCCAGCCGTAATGAATCGACCGAATGAATAGCGGAGAACAGCTCAGCGGCTTTGTTCACTTTGTTCGACTGAAGTTGACCAATCAGCGCGAACCCGGCGTCCTTCAAGTGAGTCAATTGCTCGCTTTTGGCCGCGAACTCCTGGACACGGTTCTCGCCGAAGCAGCGGAGGCCGGCTTCATAAGCAGCGATTATCTTCTCTGCCGGTTGAGTCTTTGTGACTGCCATCAAAACGATGTCGTGGGAGCTGCGTCCAGCGCGCTTTGCCGCATCTGAGATTCGTCGCCGAATGTCGGCGATGTTGTCAGCAATTTGCGCCCCGAATTCTTTGCTGGAGGCGAGAGGGCTCATCGATGCAAGTCCCAGATTGGAATTCTTACTCTGAAACCCCGAGCAGCGCGCTCATCTCTTTGTAGAGAAAACCGTGTCCTGGCCGGTACGGCTGGATCCACTTGCCGTCAATCACAAATTGCGGAATGGCCCGTTTGCCAACATTCCGGACCAGTTCGTCGGCAGCACCCGGAGTGTTCTCGATATCGACCTCGCGGAATGGAATGTTGTGTTTTTTAAGGAAGTTCTTGGCTTCGCGACAGTCGCGGCACCAGAACGCGGTGTAGACGGTGAGATCCATGTGTCTATCGTAACGCGATTGCGTTTGTCATTCCGAACGCGGATTTTTGGCGTGAGGAATCCCTACGAACTTCGATGATCAGCAGTTCTCGTGAATCGTAGGGATTCCGACCTCCTGCTCACGCGAACAGCACGTGTGAGCAGGACGCCGGAATGACAGCAGTTAAGAAGTTTCCACCGGCGTATCTCCCGGCAGTCCCCACTCCGCCCAGGAGCCGTCGTAGACGGCCACATCGGACTTCCCCAGCAGGTGAAGCCCGAATGCTAGGACGCACGCAGTAACTCCCGACCCGCAGCTTGTGACTACAGGTTTGTTCAGATCGACTCCGGCACTCTCGAAATTTTTCCTGATATCCGGTTCCGAAAGTACGGTGCGGGTGTTGGCATCGGCGAGCTGCTCAGAGGGCAGATTCAGGCTGCCGGGAATATGCCCTGAGCGTCGGCCGCGCCAAATTTCAGGAGACGTGCCGTCGAAGCGTCCCTTGGATCGAGCATCGATGAGCTGCTCCCGGTGTTGCTCGATGATCTTGAACACGTCGGCCTTGCTCCGGACCATCTTGGGATTCAGCTTCGCTGTGAACGACTTCCGAGTCACCTTTGGAGCACCGCTTTCGACCGGACGTCCTTCGGCCAGCCATTTCGGCAAGCCGCCGTTCAGAACCGCAACCTTGTCGTGGCCGAATGTGCGAAACATCCACCATGCACGAGGAGCGAACTTCAGTCCGTCGCGATCGTAAACAATCACGCGATCTTCGTTTCCGATGCTCAGCTTGCTAACCGCGTCGGCGAACTCTTCGGCTGAAGGGATCATGTGCGGCAGGGAACTGTGCTTGTCTGCGATCTCGTCGATATCGAAGAACACGGCTCCCGGAATATGGGCCTGAAGAAACTTTTCGTGCGCAGTAGGTGGCTGCGCACCAGGCATGTCGAAACCGGCCTCCACGATCTTCACGTTCTTTGATTCCATGATTCGCGCCAATTCATCGGTGGAGATCAGGGAATCAACCTTCTGGTAACTGTTCACACTCATCATTGCGATTGTAATTACGTCGCCATTTACAATGCGATGCTCATGGACCATACCTCTTCCGAAGTTGACCTCCGCGCATTAGCCGAGCAGGCGTTACGAGCGCGCGGCTTCGATCCTCAATTTCCGCCTGCAGTGCAGCAGCAGGTAGCGCAAATCGAGGCGCACCCGCCGTCCGCGACTACCGACGGAAAAGTTCGCGATCTGCGTTCATTGCTGTGGTCATCGATCGACAACGACGATTCCAAGGACCTCGATCAAATCGAGTACGCAGAAGACCTGGGCAATGGTCGTACGCGGGTGCTCGTTGGAATCGCCGATGTCGACATATTCGCCACGCGCAATTCAGCCATCGACGCGCATGCCTCGCGTGAGACGACCACCGTTTACACCGGCGTTCGTGTATTTCCCATGCTGCCGGAAGAACTATCGACCGGGCTCAGTTCACTGCTTGAAGGAGCAGACAAGCTCTCTGTTGTCACTGAGTTCGTGGTCAGCAACGACGGCAACATCGAGAGCTACGAGATCTATCGGGCAATAGTGCGCAACAAGGCCCAGCTCACCTACAGCGCTGTAGGCAAGTGGCTCGAGGGCACAGGCGACGGAAGCTCCAAAGTGACATCCTCGGCGGAGCTTCAAGCTCAAATCAAATTGCAATCACAGGCAGCCGAGAAGCTGAAGCAACAGCGGCACCTTCACGGCGCGCTCAACATTGAAAGCATCGAACTGCAGCCAATCATGTCGGGCGATCAGATTATGGGCATCGCCGATCGCGAAAAGAACCGCGCCAGCGAAGTGATCGAAGAACTGATGATCGCAGCTAATGAATCAGTCGCCCGCATGATTGAGGCGAAGAAGGTCTCGTCAATTCGTCGAATTGTAAAGACACCTGAGCGCTGGGACCGAATCGTCGCGCTTGCGGCGCAGCACGGAGGACATTTGCCTGCGCAGCCAGATGCCAAAGCTCTGAACGATTTCCTCATGAAGCGCAAAGCCGAAGATCCCGACCGCTTTGCTGACATATCGCTGACGGTCGTGAAGCTGATGGGCCCAGGCGAATATGCGCTGGAGCGGCCGGGCGAAGTGGGAGAGGGTCATTTCGGTCTTGCTGTCCAGGACTACACGCATTCAACAGCGCCGAACCGCCGCTTTCCCGATGTCGTCACGCAACGGATTATCAAGTCCATTCTTGCAAGCGCGCCTTCTCCGTACTCT
This sequence comes from uncultured Terriglobales bacterium, assembly GCA_964476905.1. Classification (GTDB taxonomy): domain Bacteria; phylum Acidobacteriota; class Terriglobia; order Terriglobales; family Acidobacteriaceae; genus Gp1-AA112. Next base: position 3,434 of record CAYZHX010000181.1, on the reverse strand, counting down.
GATGATCAGCTCACGACCATCGCGTCCCACTGCACCGAGCGGCAAGATGCCGCACGCAAGGTGCAGCGGGATATGCAAAAGCGAATCGCCGCTGTTGCACTGAAGCACAACATCGGACAGACGTTTGATGCCATCGTGACCGGCGCGAACGAACACGGGACTTTCGTGCGCATCATGAAGCCGCGCGTTGAAGGCATGCTGGTTTCCGGCCGTAACGGAGCTGATGTCGGAGACAGATTGCGCGTGAAACTCGTAAACACTGACGTTCGCCATGGCTACATCGACTTCGCCAGAGAGGGTTGACGAATTCATCGGATAGAATCGGTTCCGCATGCCCGCCAAGTCAGTTCCCGTACTGAAAGGTTCACAAAAGGCTCCGCAGAAGTCCAAGAAAGCGAAATTCGATGCCACCTCTCCAGAGCGTGTAAAGAAAATCCTTGCTCGGCTCGCTGAGATGTATCCGAATGCAAAGTGCGCGCTGCATCATTCCAACGCTTGGGAGCTTCTGGTAGCGACGATTCTTTCTGCGCAGTGCACCGATGTGCGCGTAAACATGGTTACGCCTGGGCTGTTCAAGAAGTATCCAACGCCGAAAGACTTCGCAGCGTTGAAGCCTGAGCAGCTTGAGCCGGAGATTCGCTCCACAGGATTCTTTCGCAATAAATCTAAGTCAATCGTCGGTGCCGCGCAGAAGATCGTGAACGAATTCGGCGGTAAGGTGCCGGACGAAATGGACAAGCTACTCACTGTGCCCGGCGCCGCGCGCAAGACAGCCAACGTAGTTCTTGGCTCCTGGTTTGGGAAGGCAGAAGGAGTCGTGGTGGACACTCACGTCCATCGCATATCCCGTAGGTTAGAACTAACGACGAACAATGAGGCAGGAAAGATCGAGCAGGATTTGATGCGCGTGATCCCGCGCGATCAGTGGATCGACTTCTCGCATCGCGTGATCTGGCATGGCCGGGCTCTATGCATTGCGCGCAAGCCGAAGTGCGTAGATTGCAAGCTGGAGACGCTTTGCCATGCGGCAGATAAGACGTGGTCTACGGTGGAGATTCACAAGAACGCGACGCCGTAATTCTTTTTGCCGACGCAGTATCAGTGCTGCTTGGGCGCTGTCATCCTGAAGCGCTTCAGTTGCGCGAAGGATCTCCCGAAATCCTTCGAACTAAATTGCTCTCAATTGGCTTCTCCACGAGTAGACCACGCTGTAGGCCAAGGAGCCGCGAAGATGCATGTTAGCTCGGGACATCGCGGGAGATCCTTCGCGCAACATGAAGCGCTTCAGGATGACAGGGTTTTGGGGAGGTTGGGTCCTAGGATTTTCGCTTCAAGTAAAGCCAGAAACCGGCATTCAGGCTGCAAATTTCTGCGCGTCTTTCCGCTTCAGTTCTAGCCCCATTCCGGGACGACTCAAATCGGGAACCAAATATCCGTTCATCGGCTTCGCGGCACCATCGAAGAACATCTGCTCGATACGGGCGTGATCGTGGAAGTACTCGATGTGGCGAAACTCCGTCAGCGCGCAGGACGGATGGCAATGAATCGAAGGCGAGGTGTGTGCCGAGAAGGGAATATGGAAGCTCTGAGCAATGGTGCTGGCGCGCAGGAATCCGGTAATGCCTTCGCAGCGCGTGGCATCTGCTTGCAGAACGTCAACTGCCTGCGACTCGAGCATGTGCCGGAAGTAGTACTGGTCGTACCCATACTCGCCGGCGGCAATTTCCATGCGGGCGGGCGCGCGGTCGCGAATCAGGCGCAGACCTTCGAGGTCGTCTGACGAAACCGGCTCTTCGAACCAGTGAACGTCGTATTCGGCGAAGCGCTCGGCCATTGCTAGGGCCTGCTTGCGGGAATACGCGCCGTTGGCATCAACGAATAGCTGACAGTCCGGGCCAATAGCTTCACGGGCTGCCCTCACGCGATCGAGATCTTCTTCGGCATGCGTGCCCACTTTCATCTTCACCATGCCAATGCCCTGCGCTGCCCAGTTACCGAGCTGGCGCTGCAATTGCGCGATGCTATATGACGTAAATCCGCCGCTTCCGTAAATGGGAACGCGATCGCGGCACTTGCCCAGCAGCACGACGAGAGGAATTCCCAGCAGTTTCGCTTTCAAGTCCCAGAGGGCCGAATCGACCGCTGAGATCGCCATCGATGCGACTCCCGCTCGGCCGATGTTGCGTATCTTCCACAGCATTGCACTCCAGCTCTCGCCGATGGAGAAAGCATCTTTGCCTTCGAGCAGCTTGGAAACAGTTTTATGGATCAGAGATGCGACTGCCTCGTCTCCATAGGTATATCCGAGGCCGGTTTGATTGCCTGCGGTGATCTCGACCAGCACCATCGTGGTCTTGTTCCACGAAAACGTGCCGTCCGCTTCAGGCAGATCGGTGGGAACGGTAAATGCGGAGACGTGGACATTCTTTATAGCAAAGCTGCTCTTCATGAATCTCTCTCAAAAAGAGAGATTCATCCACGCAATGCGAAGTTGTGAGATGGTTGCGTTAGCTGGAGGAAGAGCGAACACCCGTTCGGCTTCGCTCAGGGTCGCGACGGCAAGCGCAAGATCACCGAGATCAGTGCAGTAGCTTTTGTGAGATACCTGCGTCTTCGAGCACTTCGAATACTCGCCGGACTACACGATCGCAGCGCACTCCCATAAACGAGAACGTCGAAGGAGCGTTTGAGCCAACTCGCGCATATAGCTTCTTGCGCACGAGCGCACGGCCGCGGTGCAAACGCGTTTTCACGTTCTCTTCCGAGATGCTGAGCGCCTCGGCGGTTTCTATCGTGCTGAGTTCTTCGACATCCCGCAGCATAAGGACAGTGCGCAGGTTCTGCGGCAGACTAAGAATCGCTTCCTCGAGCAAGGTTCCCAGTTCTGCGTTCGAACTGTGATGTTCAGGATCTAACGTGGTTGCGGGAATCATGTCGGCTCCTCCGCCCGTGGACTCATCGTCGAATTGCTGCGTCCGCTTGCCCCGCCTGAGGCGCGCGAATGCTTCGTGGACCGCGATGCGCGTAAGCCAGGTGGAGAACTGCGACCGTCCGGCAAAGTCGCCCAAGTGGCGATAGGCGCGGACGTACGCGTCCTGCATTACGTCTTCTACTTCGTCGTCATTCCGCAGGATGGCACGCACGGTGCGATAAAGACGCTGGTTGTAGCGACGCATGATCAGCTCGTAAAGCGCCGTTTCCCCTGAGAGGACACGTTCGATTACCTGCTCGTCGCTCAGGGCGTCAGAGCCGATCGTTGGGGGTAGCATGCTCGTTGACATGGCGGTCTATGGGATAGAGTGGCTTCCCTCAAAAAGGTTACGCTGTTTTTTCAACCGAAATGCAGGTTTTCCGGCAATCAGTTGTAACCAAAGGCGGCTTTGCCGCTCAATTGCGCAGGGAGGATCAAATGCAAAAGTTTGATGCTCGGATCA
>CAYZHX010000180.1:5511-7770 GCA_964476905.1 uncultured Terriglobales bacterium | reverse complement strand
GCGTGAGATATGGATGCCCGCCGAGAAGATCGTAGAAGCTCTCCAATTCCGCGCCCTCGCTCAGGGGACTTCCATAGCGGCGGTTCAGCTCCCGCACCTGCTCGAAGGTGAAGTCCTGTAGCGCGAGGCGCGTGCCGACGTTGAATGGCGATTGGTTAATGTCGGTGATGAACAAGTGGGCTTCAGTGGCATAGGAGATCGCCATCGTCAGCTTCTGCCACGGGCCAGTCGGATCGAGAGAACGTTCGTTATGCCACGCGCGGAATAGTCCGAAGGCCTCGCTCGCGAACGACGTGGAGAACAGGCGGTCAACTTCGTCCATGCCCCAGACCAAATCGGGAACGCGTTTGAGGATTTCGCGGCGAATGAAGCGCTCGAAATTCATGCTGGGGCCGCGGCGGTCGCTCCAAGTCTGCTCAGGGACGATTTCGTCGTCCAGATCGAGCTGCTCGGTGATGCTCTCGGCAAGCGCGAGGAAAAACGAATTGATGGACTCCAAATGAGCGGAGTTGAGCTTTTGAAAGTCGGTAAGAACGACTTTCCTGCCGGTGCGTCGAGCTTCCGAGAGTCCGCGCGCAAGCAGCGATGTCTTTCCCATCTGGCGAGCGCCTTTAATGAGAATGATGCTGTCGTTTCGCGAAATCGCGGAAAGAAACTCTTCATCCGTTGGACGAACGATGTAGAACGCCGAATCGAGCGGCACGGCGCCGCCCACCGACTCCAGTTTCACGGTTCCGCTGCGATGGCGTTCCTGCGGATTGCGCAGCGAGTCAAGGACTCCCGCGATCAGCGCCCGATCATCGACGTGGCTCTTCCACTCGGCGTACTGAAGTGGATTCAGGGTGGGAGCCATGGACTCGGGCAACGGACCGGAAAAGTTCAATCGCACGGGCAAAATCCGCGGTTTGCCATCTTGCCGCTGTGCGGCTTCATGTGCGATCTGGATCTCGTACGCAAGCATCTCGCTTGTCGCTGACGACTCCGAGAGCAGCGGAATCACGGCTTCGGCCTGGCTGATGCGCTTCTCAATCTCGCGCGCCCACTCCATGCCCACAAGCAGATGCCGATCGATGAAGACTTTGAATCCGTTCTTCACCAGATCGGCTTCAAGCAGACGCAAGATCTCTTCGTCGGGCTGCGCATTGCGTTTGTAAAGAATCACAACCTCGCCTGCGGGGGCTGGTGAGGGTGCGACAGGAACCTGAACATGAGTCTGACTGGCAGGCGCGCAAAGCTGTTGCAGGTCGAGGCAGAGTTCCAGCGCAGTTTGATACCGCCGATTGCGATCCTTTTCAAGCGCGCGATTGATGATTCTCTCCAGCGCTGCCGAGAGGAAAGGATTGATCTTGACCGGCGACACCGGCGTGCGATTTAGGATGGCATCGAAGATCACTGCCGACGTGTCGCCCCGGAACGGCAGGATGCCGGCGGCCATCTGGTACAGCACAACGCCAAGCGAGAAGATATCCGTTCTGGCGTCGAGTTCCTCACCACGCGCCTGCTCTGGCGACATATAAGAAACCGTTCCGATCAGTTCGCCGTGGCTGGTGATGTTCGATTCCAGCGCCGTCATCGTCGCCGTGCCACCAGTCACTGCAGCGGCTGCCGCTTCGGTCACAAGTTGCCTGGCAGAGATCTTGGCTAATCCGAAATCAAGGACTTTAATCTGGCCGTCTTCGCTGACGAAGATGTTCGCGGGCTTAACGTCGCGATGGATCACGCCATGAGAGTGTGCCGTGTGCAGTGCCTGTCCGATTGCGAGCCCGTACTGCGTGACGTCCTTGCAATCCAAACCGCCTGAGTTGATCAGTTCGCGAAGCGTCTGCCCGCGCAGAAGCTCCATGACGATGTAATGCCAGCCCTCAAACTCGCCGATATCGTGAATGGTGCAGATGTTTGCGTGGCTGAGCCGCGAAGCAGCCCGCGCCTCACGCTGGAATCTCTCTACGTGACTCTTATTTCGCGCCAGCTCCCGCGAGAGAAACTTCACGGCGACGTCGCGGTCGAGCCGCGGGTCTTTGGCTTTGTACACTACGCCCATGCCGCCGACGCCCAGCTTTTCGGAAATTACATAGTGACGAATGCTGCGCCCGATGAGCGGATCACGGTCCTCATCTTCTTCCTCTTTTAAAGCAAAGCAGGAGGGCGTCTGCTGGTTTCCTATCGCGGAATTGAACAGATTGAAGATCTGCAGCTTGAGGTCCCCGCTTGCATCGATTTCGCCGCACAAGTGCAGAAGTTCGCCCCAACGCCCAAAGG
>CAYZHX010000180.1:0-5411 GCA_964476905.1 uncultured Terriglobales bacterium | reverse complement strand
CCGCTTGCATCGATTTCGCCGCACAAGTGCAGAAGTTCGCCCCAACGCCCAAAGGCATCGAGAAAACCGGAGACCGATTGCGAAACCAGGATGTGCCCGCGAGAGCCGCACTCCATCACGCGCTTTGCCGTATCAATCGCCGAGCCGGACAGCGTGCCCTGGCCGCCGGAACCCAGCGGGCCGCTGTGAATCCCAAGCCGCGCGGAGACACGAGGCTGTTTAGAGAGAAGCTGGCTCAGCTCCAGCGCACAGCAGATGGCCGAGTCGGGTGTATCGAAGAAGACCACCGCCGCCCCGTCATTCGCTGTAATAAAGGAGGCTAACCCGCGGTGATGCGCGCGCAGGAATTGCGGAGTGCAGCGGATAGCCTCCTGCACCGTCTGCACGGCAAAGAGCCGTTCGCCGCTCTCGGCAAAGTCTAAGCCGACAACGCCGGCAGAGAGCACGTGCCCGATATTGATGGTCTGTCCTTCGCCTGGTTCCACAGAAAAGAGACCGCCTGCTCCTACTATGAGTGGGAAAGAGGGGGGTGCTGGCCATTATGGCGCAAAAATGCCGGGGTTGGCTATGAGGAGGGATGGCTCTTGAAATTACAACTTCACAAATGATCGGAACTGTTGATCCATGATCAGCGAATCGTCATGGGCCGACCCACTCCTAAGGGAATCTGAGGTGAATGACGTGAGCCGCATAGCCGAGCTTTTTATTCTTCGGACAGCCTCGGAATTCGAACTCAGATCATGTCGATTACGAAGCGTTGCCAAGCGCGGAGGCATGGCGTTGGTCGCGTTGCGCAATCGCATAGAGAACGAGTTCTACTCGTGTTGCGACACCGAGCTTTTCAAAGATACGAAAGAGATAGTTCTTAACAGTGTGTTCGCTGAGCGAAAGTTGCCGTGAGATTTCGCGATTGCTGAGACCTTCGGCCACCAGGCGCACCACCTCCACTTCACGCGCAGAGAGCAGAGTTCGGCCTTTGGAGTCCACGATGTTGATTGGCTTAGTCCTGCGGAGCTCCTCTAACACCGAGTGCAATTCTTGCGAACTGGCCCAGACCTGGCCTGAGTGCACGCTCTCGATGCAACGTGCCAGCAGTTGAGGAGAGTAGAAACGATGAAAAACGCCAGCGACTCCTGCGCGAAAGCTTTCCACGACCAGCTTAGAATCGCCTTGCTCCAGGAGAACGACGCTCCTGATGTGCGGCGCGCGCACTCGCAGCACGCGTATGACGTCGAGTGCGCTCAACGGACGACCCGCCAGCGAGATGGCTAGAACGGCAACATCGAAGGATTGCCCGCTGATCTCCTCAACACAATCGTCGGGATTCAGGGACTTGGCGACTGTGACGTCGAATCTTGGATTACGAAATCGCCGTAAGGCGTCGGATAGAAGTTGGCTGGCCATCGGCGAGGCGTCAGCCACGTAGAGACGAATCATTCCAGAGCTCCCGTCGGCCCCTTTTTCCCAAAGCTCAGGAAGCCTGCTCTGTCACGTTATAGATTCAGAGTTCCTGTCCGGAGATGTTCCGAAATGTTCACACTTTGGCAAAGAACGGCCATTTTTGGCGCGACCTTCACATGACTGAATCGCTACGCCACTGATTCAGGTGCCCGATTGGAATTCGTGCTTCTGTTTGGGTGCGAGCCTCACGAATGTCGTTCTTTGTTTGCAATCTGAGGGCAACGCCAGGCCCGGCCCGTGTGAGGCGGCTTGCTCTATCTCGCTGGAGTAAATCTTCTCTATCTCCGCCGGAGATAGAAAACCCTCCCGATCGTCGAGAACGAAAGTTTTTCATGTGAAGGAACTCCGAATCTAGCTGCGGCCCCGAGAGATCCCATCGAATTGTTCGAACGAGTTAACCAGGTAATTACTGGGAGCGCCACCCGGTGATCGCCGGAACCGGCAGGTGTACGTGGACAAAAGAAGGTGCGCGCGGTATCGACTCGATCTGCCTGTGACCTATATGTGGCGCGAAAGCTCGGGAGAATGTCCCCATGGGGCAGGATTTATCCGAGACATCTCCGCAAACGGAATGCTGGTGGTCGGCGGCGAGTGCCCACCTGAGCAAGCGCAGGTTTGGTGTGAGGTGATGCTCCCTCCTTCTTATAGCCGCGATTCGATTCGCCGCCTGCGTGCTGCCGGTCCTGTAGTCCGGGCTGTAAATTCCCCGGGTGACGAATGTGCGAACGGTTTCGCCATCCAGGGCTCACCGTTCCTGCTTACCGCCGAAGCCGATAAAGCGGAATGGGTACGGCTGATTGCCGATCAACGGGCGCGCGAAAAAGAACAGAACGTCGCCGCGCAGGAAGGAGCTCCGCGATGAGACTCGCCACCTCATGGATCGCCCTCGCATGTCTGACATGCGGAATTGGCAGTGGGTACGCTCAGTCCACATCAACGGTGGCGAGCGAAACGCCTTCGCAAGCCAGCCCACAGCAGGTAAGCACGACTTCGCCACAATTTGGCGAACGGCATCCCCGATACAAACTGCGCGCTGGAGATGTGCTCGAGCTCACTTTTGAATTGAGTCCCGAATTGAACCAGCAGATTTCCGTGCAACCCGATGGATTCGTGACGCTAAAGCAAGTAGGTGACTTTCACGTGGCGGGAGAGTCGGTCCCGGAGTTCAGGGAAGCGGTAAAGACTGCTTACGGCAAGTTCCTGCACGAGCCCATCATCACGGTGGATCTGAAGGACTTTGAGAAGCCATTTTTCACAGCGGGAGGAATGGTTGCGCATCCGGGCAAGTACGAGATGCGCGGAGACGTGACTCTGGTCGAGGCCATCGCGCAGGCTGGCGGCCTCACGGAAGAATCGAAACACTCGCAGGTGCTCCTGTTCCGCCGAATATCCCAGGATTGGGCACAGGCGAAAGTCATCGACGTAAAGAAAATGCTGAACCATAAAACTCTGGCCGAGGATGTTCATCTGCAACCGGGGGACATGATTTTTGTTCCGCAAAATCGTGTTTCCAAGATTCGCAAATTCATTCCTACGGCGGGTCTCAGCATGTACTCGCCGATCCCATGAAGGAGCAGGCCATGCCAGAAGCCCTTGTACTGAGCACGAAGAGCGATGGGATACGGTCGTACACCGCGCGCGAAGTGGCGGTCATCTTCTTCCGACATCGTCGGGTAGCGACGCTTTGCTTTGCCGGCGTAGTTTTCGGAGCTCTGATTGCGGCGCTGATCCTGCCTAGCTACCGCGCGGAAATGAAATTCCTCGTGAAGAGGGAACGCGTTGATCCAGTTATCAGCGGCGACCAAAGCACGAGCCAAATTCAGATCGCGAGCCCGGAGATCACCGAACAGGAGATGAACTCCGAAGTGGAACTGCTCACCAGCGAAGATCTGTTGCGTCAGGTGGTGATGGCAAACCACTTGGAGCGAGCGGTCGGCTCCTCTTGGTTCCACAAGAATGATGAAGAAAGAAAGATCGCGATTGCAGTTCGCAAACTTCGCTCGCACCTGCAGGTCGAAGCCGTGCGCAAGACCAACATCGTGAATGTCACGCTTTCGTCACGCAATCCGAAGCAAGCCGCTGACGTGCTGTCATCGTTGGCCAATCTCTATCTGGAAAAGCACACGCAGGTGATGCGTCCAGGAGGCCAGTATCTATTTTTTGCGCAACAAACCGACGAAGCCAAGAAAGAGCTGACGGAGGCAGAGGGTCGGCTGCAGGAGTTCAATCGCTCACAGCGCGTCGTCGCTCCCGAAATGGAACGCGACAATACTCTGGAAAAGCTTTCCGATATCAGCTTGTCACTCGAGCAGACACGGGCCGCGATCGGCGAAACCGAAGACAGAATCGACGCTCTCAAGCGCTTGCAGCGATCAATGCCGGCGAGGATTACGACACAGCTGCGCGAGGGAGACAATCCGCAGCTCATGCAACAACTCAAGAGCACATTGTTGAACCTTCAATTGAAGAAGACCGAGTTGCTAACGAAATTCCAGCCGACTTATCCCCTGGTGCAGGAAGTCGAGCGCCAGATCACTGAGACACAAACTGCGATCGCGGCCGAGAACGCACGCCCTGTTCGGGAAGAAACTACCGATCAGAATCCTACGGAAGCCTGGGTACGTGGAGAGCTCGCAAAGGCGAATGCCGACTTGAGCGGACTCCGCGCTCGAGAAGAGGAGCAGCGCACGTCGGTTGCCAGCTTCCAATCGCGGGCGCGATTGCTTAACGATAAAGGCATCGTGCAACAGGACCTCCTGCGGGCGGCGAAGGCGGCAGAGCAGAATTATCTGCTCTATCTGAGAAAACGCGAGGAATCGCGGATCACGGACGCCCTCGACCGCCGGCGGATTCTCAACGTAGCGATTGCGCAGGAGCCGCTTGTGCCAGCGTTACCGGCCCACTCTGGAGGCTGGTATCTGCTGATCGGAATCATGTTTGCGGTTCTTGCGGCTGTGGGATCAACTTTCGGCGCCGAGTACTTCGACGATAGCTTCCGCACGCCGGATGAGATCAGGCGCGAACTGCGCCTGCCCGTCATTGCCGCGGTTCCTTACTGCCCTCCACTGAGACTGGAAACAGATTTGCCGAACCTTCAGTCCGGTCAGGAGGTGGCGTGATGGTGCTCGAATACTTCCGTCTTCGTGAACAGCCCTTCGGCGTGACGCCTGATCCGCGCTTCTTCTATCCGTCGGATACGCACCGCGAAGCAATGGCTTCGCTGCTCTATGGAGTTCAGTCGGAGCGGGCCTTTATGGCGATGGTCGCTCAGCCGGGAATGGGAAAGACGATGCTGCTCTTCCATCTCCTTGAGCAGCTCGGAGGCGGGGTTCGGACTGCCTTCCTATTCCAGACGCAATGCGACTCACGCGAACTCCTTGGCTACTTGCTGACCGATCTCGGATTGAAAGTGCAGGGATACGATCCCATCCAGATGCACGAACAGTTGAAAACGGAGTTGCTCAGAGAGGCGCGGGCTGGGCGACGCGTCGTGGTGATTATCGACGAAGCTCAGAATCTGGATACATCGGTTTTAGAAACCGTGCGTTTGCTCTCGGATTTTGAGTGCCCCAGCCGAAAGCTCATGCAGATCATCCTGGCTGGCCAGCCGCAGCTATCGCAGAAAATCGGTAGTCCCGAATTGGTACAACTGCGTCAACGATTGTCGATGATCATTCAAATTAAGCCGCTAGTAGCAAAGGACGTGGCGACTTACATCGCTCGCCGCTTACAGGTGGCTGGCTATACCGGCCCGGCACTATTTTCGCCTGAAGCGGTCGGCATGATCGCTTCGCGAAGCCGCGGAATTCCACGCATCATCAACAACTATTGTTTCAACGCGCTCTCGCTGGCTTTCGCCACGAAGAGGACCTCAGTGGACGCACAAGTCGTGAGTGAAGTCGCCCATGATCTTGAGCTAGTGGATCTTTACGCTGATGGGACTACAGGCG
>CAYZHX010000179.1:0-7847 GCA_964476905.1 uncultured Terriglobales bacterium | reverse complement strand
CCGTGCGGCTACTTCAACGACACGACTCGCGACACGTGCAAATGCACGATCGAAATGATTCAGCGCTACGTCTCGAAGATCTCTGGCCCGCTGATGGATCGAATCGACATCCACATCGATGTTCCTGCCGTGAACTACAAAGAACTGCGCAGCAATTCGGCGCCTGAAGATTCTGCGACGATACGCGAACGCGTGCTGCGGGCACGTGAAGCACAGCTCAACCGCTTTGCTGCCGCAGGGGAACGAATCTTCTGCAACGCACAAATGGGACCACGCCAGATTCGCACCTATTGTGAACTCTCCAGCGACTGCGAACGTCTGTTGGAACGAGCTATGCAGCAACAGGGTCTAAGCGCCCGCGCACACGATCGCATTCTTAAAGTCGCCCGGACAATCGCTGATCTTGATGGCACGCCGGAGATTCAGTCGAAACACATCGCTGAAGCGATCCAGTACCGAACTCTGGATCGCAGCTACTGGGCGTAAGCTAGTTTAGGAAGTTCACAACAGAAAGGCGGCCCGCTTCGGGCCGCCTTTAAGTTTTCAGGAAAACTCAGTGTCCGTCCAAGCAACCCCTCTGGCCTGAGCTGTTCGGATATCCTGTCCCGCCGTTGTATGCGTTGTTTGACCACTCGCCCTGAACCTTCCAGACCGAGCCATTCGAGAACGTAACGTAAGGGACGTTGAACGTCCAAGCGCACTTGTCACCGTTCTCATTCCCCGATGAGTCATACCAGCCACCATTGCGCGGATCGGTGCGCGCTTCGGAAAGCTCGTGTGCACTCACGTTGGCCAACGCAGCCAAGCCTTGCGGGTGTCCCGTTTGCGTGTCCTGCGGGTCGCAGCCAGGATCGCCGTCCAGGTTAAAGAAAAAGGCAATCTGCACGGGTGTACTGCCGCAGCTGCCGTAACTGTGCCACGCGCAATATCCGGCACTGCCGCGCTTCACATCGGTATAGACCGGGTAGTAGCCATTCGAGACCGGATTCGGAATCACTTTGCAGACTTCCGCCAAGATGGGAGAGACCTGATTCCCGCCCGTAGCCGGTGTAGTGTCGATGAAAAAGCCGTTGTAAGAGTTCGATGGCCCGACTTGGCCGTTCGTGCCGGTGTACTCATCGGAGGTCGTCGCGTAATTGGAACCGCTGAAGCCCTGATAGAACGACTGCAATCCAGCGATTTTGGGATTCGAGGACGTCCAGCTTGTGCCCCAGTAGATGACGCTCACAGCGGAGTCTTTCATGATTGCGCCGTTGTGCCAGGTCATATCGGGACTGCGCCGAGTTCTTGCTGCATGTGCAAACTCACGTGCCCAATGAACGCGCATCAGCGGCGGTTCATGGGTGGAGCGTCCATCCATTTCATTGACGGTTGAGCGATCTTGCGCGGCAAGGTTGCCGGTGCTCAGCAACGCAAGTCCGGAAAGACCGGCGACAGCGATCATTCGTGCCAGAACAGAACAATACTTCATAAAGGGAACCTCCGAAGAGACAGCAAAGGGAATTTGCCTCTTACCGAGAGCGGACAAGCCCATGAGAAGAAGCCGCATAAATGAATTGAGGAGAAGCGCTTAAGGTCCCGGTAGGGCTGGGAAGGCTAACCTTGATGACAGGTCAGCCAAATTGTGGGACAGAGTAGCTGAATTTCAGAATGGAATTCAAGAGAAACGGAGCGACAAGTTGGCCGTTTTGGTTCCGGAAGCTTGGGTGTGGAAAGAGGCGTTTCCGTTTTCCCGTTCAAGTTTCGGCAGAGCCTAACTCCCTTAAGATCGCTTCTGTGTCAACTGTTTCTTGGAACGGGCTCTGTCGAACTCGAACGTGAAACCCATAACCTCATCCGATCCAGACTCCGGTATTACCGCTGATTGCTACCCACAGTACCGGCGTAACGTTGCCCTTCGCCACAGCACTGCTATGCTCCACTTTGAATGCGTGTGCGCAACGGCAAGTCGTTGAAACTTCTGGCGTGCCTGCTGCTGGTGTGTTCCTCGTGCCTCGCGCAGGACCGCTCATTTTCTGCTGCTTGCCCCCTAACACCGACGGTAGCGGGAACCAACATCCCGTTCCGAAGCGGGGAGCACATCGTCGTATGGTTCGAGAATCACAGCGCTAAGAACGTAGCTCGTACCCAGCTTCAACTCACCATGATTGATGCTTTTGGCAAACGCCACCCTGCCACAAAAGCCTATGTAGTCGATTCACAGGTGAAGCCGAGCGAAGCCGGGCTGATGATGGAGTCTTCGCTCTCTGAGGCTCAGCACTTGGGCCCTCAATGGAGATCAGTACGCGGTATGGAAGTCCAAGTGGCGGATATCACATTCTCCGACGGAACCCGGTGGCATTCAGGGAATTCTGTGCCGTGCGGCCAAATCTTCTACAACGCTGCCTACGAACACGATATGCGGGCCTGGAACGCAGCATTGCGAACGGCCTGGAATCGCCGCCATCCCGAAGATCCGATGCCAGAGCCCGCGCTGGCCGCCTGGCTCCTTCCGCGCAGCGAGGGCTGGTAATGAGGCGGAGCCGGCGCATTTTCCGCAGAATGGTTCGCCTCGTCGCTGCCTACGTTCGCTTGCCGGGATCGAGCACTTGCCGAGGAAGCAAAGCGTTCTGAAAAGCAGTTTCAGGTTTCGAGTTTCGGCAAAGCCAATCGTAACTATTCTCGGCTTAGGTCTGGCTTTCCCGAAGCCTGAACCGGAAACTTTGAAGCCGTTTTATTGCGCCTTCACTCCCGCTTTTCGAATATAGACATTTCCGTTGAAGTTCCGGAACTGAATTTCCTGGCCTCCGCCATTGATTGTCCCGCGCACGGTCTTGTCGATCTTCACGTGGTAACGGCCATCCTGGCTGCGGCTGTCTTCTGCTACCTGCTGGGGGGCGCGCGCCGCCATAGCTACGTCGAAATCGCTGAACACGTCTCCGCGATCGGAACTGATCACGAGATTGGCTTTCAGATCTCCCGGGAAAGTCACGTCGATGTCACCGTTCAATGAGCTGAACGCCATAGGCTTGCTTGGATTGACGCGATTGAACGTCACTAGCACTTTGCCGTTGAGCGCATGGGCAACCACCGTACCAGAGACTCCGTTTAGAGTGACCGATCCGTTCACGTCGTTCACGTCGAGCTCGCCATCGACATTTGAGACTGAAATATCGCCATCGTTGACGGTGTGCAGACTGAGCGACGTGCGTACCGGAACGGTGATCGTGAGATCAATCGTGCGCTGCGTGGAGGCAGCGCCGATATCGACCCGATTACTCTCTTCTTCGACTTCGAGTCCGGTGCTGTTAATGGGAATGCGATGCATGCCAGCCGCGCCGCCCTCCCGGTCGCGATCATCCTCGCCGGAACGCGCCTTTGCCTCCACGATGACCTCTTTGCCATCGTAGCTCTTCACGACGATGCTGCCGTTGAGCAGATGGGCCTTCACGAATGCTGGACGTGCCGGATCGCTGAGCGGCACGGCCACTCGGTCGCCGTTACCAACTGCTGCCGCTTTTGCGAGCGGAGCTGAAAATACTGCAATGGTTGCGAATGAAAGGATGAATGCAAGTTTCTTAATCATGACGCTCACGAATATGAATATCTCCGTTTAAGGTTTCGACTTTGATTTCCGGCCCCCCGGCCGCTACGCGACCGCCGGTGTAGCGATCTGCGTGGAACACAAACTTTGTGCCCTGTCGCTCCTCGACGGGCTGTCGCGACGGCAACGACGACATCTGAAAATCGCTAAATACATCGCCATTGAACGTCTTGAATCGTAGGTCGGCCGAGAGTTTAGGCAGGAAATAGAGATTGACGTCGCCATTTAACGTGGCGAAAGACGAATCAGTCCGAGGATTGTCCCGAAATAGAACTTTCAGTTCGCCGTTTACCGTCTTTGCCGTGCCGGAACCCGCGACGTTGGTCATCTCAATCGAGCCGTTGACGTTGTGGACCGAGTACTGTCCGCTCACGTCCTGAACACTCACGTCTCCGTCATTCACAGTTCGTACGGTCAGATCCACGTCGCGCGGCAGCTTCACATCGAAGTCATAGACCACGACATACCCTTGGTGCTCGCGATTGTTGGTGCAGCTTCCGCAATCGCAGTTGCAGTTGCAGCGGAAGGGGCCATTCACGTATAGGCTCACGCCGTTCGTCGGCTGCGTGATTTCGAGAGTTACATCTTTTTTTGCCTGCGCGACTTTCTCCTGCGATTCCGCGTGGATGGTTTGCTTCGCGATGAATTCAACCTGGTTTGCATCGGTACCCACGACGTGAATCGCTCCCCAGACGTTGTCGATGGTGACGCTCCTGCGTCCCCCTGTCGCTGCTAGCGGGATGGTCTTATTGATCGTCTCCTGCTCGGTGACGGTCATGCCCGACTCTTCGAAATCGTGGACATGAACGTGGGGGTGCGGATGAGGATGAGCCGCAACCAGCACTCTCGGCATCGGCATTGGCGATTGCGCCGTTGCCTTGTTCAGCCCAAGTGCGAGCAGCAGACTGATGAACATTCGCGATATGGTTCGCAGTGTTTCTCTACTGAATTTAGAATTCATATGATTCCTAAAACGGAACATATACTCAACCCTCTCCGAACCTGTCATCCTGAGGCCCTCTGTTGGCCGAAGGATCTCCCGCGATGCTTCCGACTTAAGTTGCACTCAAAAGGCTCTTGGCCAGGTTCTGGGTAGAAGAGCCAGGAGAGTGCGCAGCAGCCCTGAAGCTCCTCGGGAGATCCTTCGCGCAAAAGAAGCGCTTCAGGATGACACTGCTAAAGAACCCGATGTTTTCTCCTGACTGTTAGTCATCACACCGCTGACTCCTCCGTCTCCTCCTCAGCTCAACTGCTGAATGCCCCATTGCGCTCTTTGCCGCACAGCGGGATTGACCTTTGAATCTTGCTCGATGCGACGCAGATGATCTTTCGCACTGCTGTCGCGCATATCAACGAACAGATCAATTAAGGCGATCTGCACGAGAGGCGACTGCTGATCCTGCAGTGCATTCAGTAAGCCTGTGCGCACTTGAGGATCCTCTTTGTATCGACGTAGAGCGTCGAGTGCAGCGAGGCGCACATCAACGCTGTTGTCGAAGCGCAACGCGTGAAGCAGTGCGCCGCTAATTTCCGGATCAGGGCGCTCGACCTGCGTGCTGTAGTTCACGCCAAGTAAACGCTGACTGGCGGACTGCTGTTCCAACATCGATAGAGCGACAAGCTGACGTAGGTTCGTCAGCTCGGTCTGCATCGCAGTCATCTGGGGATTCTCGACGGGACGCGAACCCGTGTAGTGTTCGCCTGCGATGAATCCAATCAGCAGCAGGCATGCTGCGAGCGCGCTCGCCAGCGGAGGCGCAAATGCACTGCGCATCCACGCTGCGAACCAGCTTCCCCGCTCGCGCTGCAGCCCCTGCTTCTCCCAGCGTCCTTCCTGATATGCGTTCAGCATGTGCTCGAAGCGAGCCCGTGACTCGGGACTCGGCTCTTCTTGCGGCAAAGCCGCGAGCTTCTGCCACATCTCGACGTCTGCGCGGCATTGCGCACAGATCTCCGCATGCTCGCGAGCGAATGCCATGTCCGTTGCCGACAAGCGGCGCTCGCAGTAGTCGGACAGGATTTGCGCGAATCGGTCGCAGGTCATTGCAGAATTCCTTTCTCGCCTCCAGCGGGCGGAAGTGCTTTTGCGCTGGAGAGCTTCTCAAAGATCGTGCGCAGCTCACAGAGGGCGCGATGAACGCGGACTTTCACGGTCCCAACTTCGCAGTTGAGCATGCGCGCGATCTCTTGATACTTGAGCTCCTGAAAACGGCTGAGGACGAGCACTTCACGCTTGTTCTCCGGCAGCATGAGCAGTGCTTTGTGCAGCAGCGCCGCCTGTTGCTCGCTCTGGGCAGGATCGTTTAGCAGCACGGCAGGCGACATCTCCGGATCGAATTCGAGCGCTTCAGGATGTTTGCGGATGTGATCGAGCCGTGCGTTGCGCGCGATCTGATACATCCATGCACGAAATGGAGTGCCCGGCCGATAGCTCTGGCGGTATTTGAGGATGCGGAAGAAGACGTCCTGCACCAAGTCTTCACTCACGGCGCGATCGCCAGTGAGCCGGCGGTAGAAGTTAAACAACGGGCTTTGATAACGGTCGAACAGCACCGCCAACATTTCTCCTACGCCTTCTCGCACCTGCAACATAAGTTCTTCGTCTGGAAGCGTATTGGTCATTGCGCGATGCGCGTCGGCCTCGGCCTTCACCGACGTGAGACCCGACTGGCCGGGGATTCCGATATGCGCTGTGGCCATGGCTTGCTCTTCAGCTCGCCGGCTGATCTTCCGCCCCTTTCGAAGATGAAAACTGAGCATGGTGGGAAAGGTTACAGGGGTGGGGAAAATTTTGGGCAAAAAGGGCGGGCGGGTGGACCAAGTGGACTTGGTGGACGTTGCGGGGAATCGGTGAAAAACTCCAAATGCTCAGTCAACTGCCGCCCGCTAAGTCCACTTCGTCCACTCCCACTTATGCGGGTAACTGCAGTATCAACAATTGTTTACATACCTGGCTGTTTTTTTTCTTGACCCACTTCGAACGACCGTATACGCTACGGCTTCTGCATGGCGCTAAGCGATTTTTCGGGCTTGGCTCTGTAGATTCGAGCAACTCGGCGAGCTGGTTTGGCATCTCCTATCGCGCTGCCCGAGTTCTCCCCGGAATAAAATTCCGCAGCATGTAGTCGGGAACAAAGATCCTGTGACTTTTTAGGCGCCTGCGCCGTCTAATAGTAAGCAACTGCTTACCTGGGCCCCCAAAAGTTTCCGAGAAGGCTGTTAGCTCTATCTCCAAGATTCTAAACAGAAAGGAAAATTACCTATCATGCGCTCTGATTTGATTTATGATGCTCTCGGCACGGTACAGAACCGTTACCTTCTGTGCCAGGTCGCTTCAAAGGCGACTCGCAAGTTCCACAAGCCCAACACCCGCGTACAAGAGACGATGAACGAAGTCCTCACCCGTGTGGGTAAGGCCAATGCTCCTGACCGAGTGATGGGTACGACCGAAGAAGCGTTCGAGCCGCAGCGGCAGGCTGCTTAAGCAGCCTCCGCCGCGCGCCCGGCGCGGCGTTCTCCCCCAAGGATCCTTTCGCAGATTTTTCGGAAGTTTCTCTCAATTTTTCAAGATACCTCCCTTTTGCAATAACTCCCGTAGGTGATCATGACCATCGCTGAACTGAAAGAAAAGAACATTACAGAACTAACCCGCATTGCACGCTCGCTGGAGCTGCCAGGCGCCAGTGGGCTGCGCAAGCAGGACCTCATTTTCAAAATCCTTCAGGCTCAGAGCGAAAAAGAAGGACACATCTTTGCTGAAGGTGTCCTCGAAATCCTCCCCGACGGTTACGGATTTCTGCGCTCGCCTGATTACAACTATCTGCCCGGCCCGGACGACATCTACGTCTCGCCGTCGCAGATCCGCAAATTTGATCTCAAGACCGGGGACACGGTCAGCGGACAGGTGCGGCCGCCGCATGAAGGCGAAAAGTATTTCGCGCTCGTCAAGATTGAGGCCGTCAACTTCGAGTCTCCGGACGAGGCCCGCAACAAGATCCTGTTCGACAACCTGACGCCGCTATATCCGCAGGAGCGCGTGAAGCAGGAGACGGTGCGCGAGAACATCAGCGCGCGCGTCATGGATCTGCTCACCCCCATTGGCAAGGGACAGCGCGGCCTGATCGTCGCTCCGCCCCGTACCGGCAAGACGATGCTGCTGCAAGCCATCGCCAATTCAATCACGACGAACCATCCTGAAGTCGTGCTGATCGTGTTGCTCATCGACGAGCGTCCGGAAGAAGTCACGGACATGCAGCGCTCCGTC
>CAYZHX010000178.1:0-7872 GCA_964476905.1 uncultured Terriglobales bacterium | reverse complement strand
CCAGCTTCCATGTAGCCGCGCACGCGACGGAATTGCTCTTCGGAAACGAGGGGCCCCATCGTTGTATCTGCGTTCATGCCCGGACCAACCTTGATCTTCTTCGCGGACTCCGACACGCCTTCGATCACCTTGTCGAAGATCTTGTCCTCGACAAAGAGGCGTGAGCCGGCGCAGCAGCATTGTCCGTGATTGAAGAAGATTGCATTCGCGGCTCCAGCCGTGGCCTGTTTCAGGTCGGCATCGTCGAAGACGATGTTCGGCGACTTGCCGCCCAGCTCCAGCGTGACCTTCTTCAGATTGTCCGCAGCAGCTTGCACGATCAGCTTGCCGACTTCCGTTGAGCCAGTGAAGGCGATCTTGTCAACGTCGGGATGCGCGGCCAGTGCAGCGCCTGCGGTCTCACCGAAACCGGTGACGATGTTGAGAACGCCCGGCGGCAATCCCGCCTCGAGCGCAAGTTCGCCGAGGCGAAGGGCCGAGAGCGGAGTCTGCTCTGCAGGTTTGAGAACCACCGTGCAGCCGGTCGCCAGCGCAGGGCCAAGCTTCCAGGCAGCCATCAACAGCGGGAAGTTCCAAGGAATGATTTGACCGACAACGCCGATGGGTTCTCGACGTGTATAGGCGAGGAAGGGTCCCGCAATGGGAATCGTGCTGCCTTCAATTTTGGTCGCCCAGCCAGCCATGTAATGGAAGAGATCGGCGGCTAGCGGAACATCAGCTACGCGAGCGACACTGAGTGGCTTGCCATTGTCTAGTGTTTCCAGTTCAGCGAATTCTTCCAGATTCTCCTGGAGGAGATCACCAATTTTCCAAATGATGCGTCCGCGCTCGCTCGCTGTCATCTTCGACCACGGACCAGTTTCAAACGCACGACGTGCGGCTTTCACTGCGAGATCGATGTCCGCTTTGTCGCCTTCGGCGACGCGGGCGAGGACCTCGCCAGTTGCGGGATCGATGGAATCGAAGGTCTTGCCCGAAGAGGCCTGGACCCACTTACCATCGATGAGAAGTTTTCTTGGAGTTGCTAAGAATTCAGTGACTATATTGTGGACTTGCAGCGGAGTTGCTGTTGCCATACTGCCTCCTCGGAGTGAGGTTCGTTCGGAAGGAACCGGGCATCTTACCACCGGTGGAGGCCAGAAAGCCGCCTAGCTTTTCGTATTCGTCGCTGGCGATGTAATCAACTCCAGCCCGCGCCGCCGCCTGCCACCTTTGTTGTGCAGCCTCGAGTGAACCGAAGTTGTAGCTGGCGAACCATCCATTGCAGCTAAGTTCTTCCTTTGTCGCACCATCGAGAGTATAGAAGCGGATAAATAAGCCATGCTCATGCGCGTGCTCGACCAGTGCACGCAAACGAAGCTCATCATTCTTGGTCCAATCGCCGGCTTCATTCTGGCCTCCACGCTCAACCACCGACCAGGGATTGTTCCACCATCGTCGATAGTTCGATGCTGCTTCCGGCTCAATCACCTCGGGCGCAGCCATGGGATCGTGTTTGTTCGTGTGCACCGCACCAAAGACGAGCAGCCGCTCGCCGACTGGGACCTGATCGTGAAACACGGCTTGTTGCGCATCGGATTCGCCGGTCAGGACCAGCAGAGGCTTGATGTCGAGTGGCTCGACTCTGCTTGGATCCGAGGATTTCGGTGCAGTCGTGATCCAGGCACTGTATCTGGTCAGCAGTTGCCAGACCGCTGTGAGATGATCCGGCTGCTCCGTTTTGAAATCGAGATTGAGCGTGATCAGTGGCCAATCACCATGATTTCCTTCCCGCAACGCCTTTTCCATAATGGGACGCACGCGATCGAAGAAGTAATGCTCGAGCGTCGGCTCGTGACCGCTGAGTGGCGCGCCATGTGCAACGACGGATCTTCCTTGCCCCGTCCTGGAATCGACGTACCAATATGGGTCCTGTTCAATGGCCAGTGGTGCGTTTGTCGACAATGCTCGATCGATGCGGTTGTCCCACCATTCACCGTAGGGGTAGCAGTTGTGAGCGTCCATAACGGTGCGGGAGCCGGGATGGAAGGGTGTCTGCGCAGACACGGGAACAGCAAGCAACAAACAAATTAGATGGACACAGACGCGTCGGTTTTGCATATGAAAATTTATTCCACGCAGGCGTAGCTCAGTGGTTTGTGAGGCCCGAAGGGCCGGTATGTTTTAGCCCACGCGCGTAAGCCGTGGGTGAAAGTCCATTTTTGTGTTGAGCCCCCCGACGGGCGGAATACCTCGAGCGAGCAACCCGATGCCGCCCCTGCGGGCTCAGGTCGTTACAATCGCCAACCCACGGCTTACGCGCGTGGGCTAAAACACAAGGCTCCTTCGGAGCTCACGGGAAATTCACGTAAATCGGATTTCCTAGCACTTCCAATTTCCCGGAACCGGAAATCACATCAGCGCGCAGCCAGTGGCGCTTTCCATCGCTAGTCCATTTCGCAGTGAGCGTCTGATCGGCGGAACTTATCGCGGCCTGCCGAATCGACGAATCTTCACGACCGTCTACGACGACTCGCAGCTTCGAACCCATGCACGCTACCACGTGCGTGGACAGCTCCAAAACTTCGCCGGAGCGCGCTTGCGTTGTTGCGCCCATTAGCGTCTGCGAACCGGAACTGCGCGCCGCGAAATCGAGCAAACGATCTTTCGACCCAGTGAGATCGACAAACACGCGACCCGAGCGCATGCCTGCGAGAATCGACGCAACAGACAAATCATTCGCATACACAACCGTGGTCGGACTTCCAACAGCGCCGGGGCGGTCGGGCGGTAGCTGAGCATCGTGGTTGTCGCTGCCTCCGATGGCTGGAACCCGGTAGCCGGCGTTTAATTGCTTTTCCCAGAACGGAATTCCGGAATACGGGCCCTCTTCCGATCCGCCGTTTACGGCTTCGATCGTGTTGACCAGCCGCATATCGGTGGGCGCCTGCCATCCGCAGCCCATGCAGACTTCGCCTGTGGGAGCGCCGGGATGGTTGATTGAGACGAGCGCGCCGAGATGCCTCGCTTTCTCGAACAGCGCATTCATATTGGTCGCGCCCTCGCGAAAATCGACGAACTGGGTGATGCCGAAGATGTTCGCATGGCCAACGAAGGTCGTGATTTCGCGCCCGGGGATCAGCAGCAGTTGGTCGAAGTATGGCTGCAGTTCACGCATCGCGTCGTAATGCGAGGTGGTGTTGTGGTCAGTGATAGCGATGAAATCGAGCCCACGCTTTGTAGCGGCATCGAGCGTGAGAAACACCGGACAGGGGACCTGCTTTCCTGACTGGCTCTTACAATGTCCATCGCTGTGCGCCGTGTGCATGTGCAGGTCGCCGCGATACCAGCCCGGACCCTGGCGCAAAGGCGTGTCGGTGAAGGCATCAGTTTTGGCGCTGTCGAGAAGATCGAAGAAGACTTCGGCTTCATACGAGGCGACGCTCTGCGGACGAATGTTCGGTACACCGATCAGCAGCCTCCATTCACCGGCAACCAGTTCGCCAGGAAGATAGGAAGGAGTTGCGTCCTCAGCGCTGATCGTGAAGGTGCTCTTATTGCCTCCGCTCCAGCCGCGGAATCCATGAGGATCTTCCACGCCGAGATCGAGCGTGGTTTTTTCTTCCTTGCCGGTGTAGTGGAATGTGATTGTCAGCCGGCGAGTATGAGCCGGAACTGTGAACGGGGCTTCGATATAGGTGTTGTTTTGTGCGCCTTTCACCGTGCCGTGGAGGGTGAGGTTTGGTTGCGATTGAGCCACGGCAGAAGCGGCAAGCAGAACGAAAAAGCCTAGTCGGCGAAGCATCAGCCCTCAGAAGATTCCGATCTTCACTGCATTGTGTACCATCGTGGGAATTCCGCCACACCCTGTCATCCTGGAGCGCTTCCTTTGCGCCAGGATCTCCGGGGATGTTCAAAGTAAAATGCAACTTCCTAGGCTCTCCGGCGAAGCAGCTGACGTCTTGCCAAAGAGCCACGGCGACGGCATTTAAGGCCGATAGATCGCGGGAGATCCTTCGCGCAAAAGATGCGCTTCAGGATGAGACAACCCTGGACGTGCTACTAGTCGCGAAAATGCCAGGGGCATGGTTGCACCCGAAGATGGCTATTCGGCCGTCTCCGGCCCAGCGGCTACCGCCCCCGGTTCTGTTACTTCATTGCTGTCTGGTTCTGGTTCTGCGCTTCGGCTCCTTCGAGCACGTCATATAACGGTTGCGCCGGCCACGCTTGTTGCGCTTGGTTCACTGCAGTCGCGGCCAGGATTTTGATGTTGTGGTTGTGCGGTAGCGTTAGCGTGGTTGCTCCCGCAGGAATATCGATCGGATACACGAATAAGTACGAATACTGATATGCCTCGTTGCGAGCAGCATCGTCGTGACGATGCGAGGCAAACCAACCGATGTCGGCGCGCTTGATGAAGCCCGGGCGCAAGCCGATCATTTCTCCGTACTCATCAACGCGCGGATGACGGTTGTATGTCGGTGGTCCAATCTCAGCTGGATTCTCAATCACCTCTTTCCAGATGCGATCGTCCCATTGGCCGACGAAGCCGGTCCATTCCTGCACATTCAGGTTGGCAGTTTTGCCTCCCACTTTGAAATCAGCTTTGTGATCGCCGTTCGATGCAGCCGCCAAGATATAGAGGCGGTTGTATTTGCCTGCGGGTAGTTTGATCTGCTGTCCGTTGGCAATTACCGCGTCTACCTTCGTTGAAGGTGCAAGAGAGAAGGTTACGCCGGCGTAGTCGATCTTCTCCGGCAGCATTTCGGCCGGCAGTGCTTTCCCTTGCGGCTGCGTGGGCCGATCGTAGGAGCAATCGAAGCATCCAGCGGCGGGCTGGTGATCGTAGGTCGCTACCGACACCTGATAAGGCAGCTTCACCGCAGCAAACTGCGGAGCAGCGACCTTCTTCGGAGCGGTGCCGATTCGCAGCGCGAACGTACGCGGCTCGTAGGCGGTAAAAGAACTAACCAATTCTCCGCCCTGTACGTGCGCCGCACCGACAGGCTGTTCTTGTGCGTTGATCTCGCGCGCCGCAGTCACCGGCGCTGCGAAGGTGAAGCGGACATCGTTCTGCGGCTTGCCATCGAGTTCGACTGCGCGCAGCACAATCTCGTCGCTGTGCTCAGCTTTCTTGAGCGCCAGCAGGCGAATGCGGCTGTTGTTCACCTTCACCAGCGAGAACTGCTTTCCGAGCGAGCCGGGATGCTTCGTAGACTCGAAGGCAATCAGCGGATCATTCAAACGCTGCGCCTGCCAGTCGGTCTGTCCGGCACGCCAGTCACCATCGTGACCTGCAAGTCCGAAGACAATGTCGTGATGGCCGAGGTCCTGGGTTCCCTGATCGTGATATCCGCCGCGCGTACCCGGCGTGCGAATCAGCGTGAGGCGGATCGTGTTGTCGTTCGGCTTATCGGATGCGTTTTTGCAATCCGTGAGAACCGTCGCGCCGTAGCTGCCGCCCTGATCGGTAAGGTCAATCCACTGGTGCGAGGCGACTTCAAACTGGCGAGGCTCTTCGTTCGGACGCTGAATCGTGCCTACATCCCAGTTGTAGGTCGCCATTTTGTTGGCGGCGCTGAATGGGAAGGTAGCCTTCAGATTCACCTCTTTTGTGTTCCAGTTGATTTTGTTCGCGAACTCGATGCGATTGCCGCCATCGCCTGCAGCGAGTCGAATGGTCTGCACAAAGTTAGAGCCTTCGGTTTCGCGCTCGATCTGCAGGGCAACGCGGGCAGGACCATTTTCGACAACCGTAACCTTCGGCGAGCCACCAACGTACGCCTTTGGCGCACGCTGCTCGTCCTCGAAGTCCATGTTCCACGCCGGCCAGTGCTCGGGATTATCAGTAGAGATCGCGAGACGAATCGGAGCGGAGAGCAGCTCTTTGTTAAGTCTCTTGTCGAAGACGCTGGAGACATCGCCAGCTCCATTCAGTTTCACGGTGTAGCGCGCGTTCTCGAGTGAAGACTCTGACGCCTTCAGTTCTGAATTGGGAGAGGACTCGGTCGCTGGCTGAACATCGAAAACGGCATAGCCAGTCGATGGAACTTTCGCGACAAACACGACTTTGGCTTTGCCTTCGCCGTCATCCGAAACCTGCGCCGGCGTTTCTTTTCCATCCGGACCTGTCACGCGGACCGATTTGGGAACGCCACTCTCGAAGTTCAAGTGCGCTTCCACTACATCTTCCCGCTCAACGTTCAGCGGGTTGTAAACGACGACCGGAGTGCCCTGAGTTTGTGTATTCAAAGCCGAAGCTACGGTCTCCGTCGCGCTCTTGAGGATGCCGGCGAATTGGTTCATGGCGATGATGTCGTCGTTCCACGCGAATTCAAAGGCTTTCGGAGTCGCGGTGCCGGGAAGGAGATCATGGAACTGTCCGCCCATGACCAACGTCCATGCAGCGTTGAGCCGATCCTGCGGATATTGTTTGCCGCCGAGCCATGCCGCAGCGAGCGAAGCTTTCTCCGCGGCATCGGCGAGCAGCTCGTTCTTGCGCATCCAGCGCTTCTGATATGCCTCGGAAGTGATGGAGCCTGCCGAGTGGTTGATCAACTCAAGATCGCCTTTGTAGCGCGGCATCTTGTCGGTCTTGCAGCACTTGAGGATATCCATGAACATCTGGTCGGCCTTCGACCAGACAACGTGAATTGGACCATCGCCCACCTGCACGGGCTGCGATTCGGCTTTGCCTGGCTCCTGCTCGGCTTCCCATTCGCGCGGATTTGCCGGCGGGCTGGGAATCACCGTTTTGGATTTGGTGACAATTCCCTCCATCAACTTCACCGAATACTCATTCGGCGCCCCGCCGATGTCGCCGGTTCCGACGTAGTGGTAGTCAGCTCTTATGCCAGTCAAATCGCCGTTGATCTGAATGCGTTTCACCCAGTCTTCCTGCGGACGCGTGCGGAACTCGTTTTGCCGCGCCGTCAGGTTGGGATCGGCTGCAGGTGGAGGAGGCGGAGTCTTGCTCAGATCGTACGTAACCTGGCTTCCGTAGCTGAGAGGATTCAACGCTGCGATTACAGTGCTGCCATCGGTGCCTTCCCAGATGCCAACGTTGAACGGAATTCCTTCGGGCGTCTTCTCCGGCGAATCCGGACCGCCGACGTGCGGCGCCGGCTGCCATGCGGCCGAGAGCTTCTGCGTCGAGAATCCCTTGATGCCTGCGTGATGCAAGATGCTGGGCAACGACGCTGGGAATCCGAAGCAGTCGGGCAGCATGTATTCGTTGCTGGCCATGCCAAACTCGCGGCGGAAGAAGTTATTGCCATAAAGGATCTGCCGGAAGATCGACTCGGCGTTCGGCGAGTTCACATCGCCCTCTTCCATCGAAGAACCGGCCGGAAACCAGCGGCCCGCGGCAACATACTTTTTCAGCTTTGCGAACCCATCCGGGTAGTACTCCTTCATCAGGCGGTACCTGTTCGCGCCGGTGAAGTTGAAGATGTAATGAGGATAGGTATCCGAAAGATAGAAGTTGTTGCGCAGAGTCTTGCTGAGGTACTCGTCGATGGTCTGCGGATATTGCCACCGCCACTCGGTGTCGAGGTGCGCATAGCCGACGACGTATAGCGTGGGTTGCTTGCTCAGATCGATCGGGGCCGCAGCCGGCAATGCTTTCACTTGCGGCGAAGCCACGGGAGCGGATTTCTTTTGATTCTGAGTGGAAGATGATTTGGTGGCGGTTTGCGCGAACGCCACGCTGAAACAAGTACTGACTGACAAGAACAACAGCATGAACCGCCGTTGTATCGTCTGCATTAGTCGCTTCTCCATGAATATGTTTTGAGTTCTCATTATGACTGCGTTAAGTGACCGAACTGGCGAGTCCTCAGCCGGCGGACGTCAATTCACGATGTATGTATGTTCAAACTCCAAGCGTCCGTC
>CAYZHX010000177.1:0-7930 GCA_964476905.1 uncultured Terriglobales bacterium | reverse complement strand
CGCACCAGCCAGTCCTGCGTCGCTTTCAAATCGTTCAGGCTGTAGTTCGCTCCGGTGAGCTGATAACGGCTGATTTCACCGATCGGCGACCATGGAGAAAGTTGCGGCTGCAAGCCATTGGGCAGCGTGACCGTCTGTAATCGATTTAGCACTTCCTGGCGGTCATAGAAGTAATCGCTATTGAAGTCGAAGTAGAGCTTCACGTCGCTCAAACCGAAGATGCTGATTGAGCGCACGTAGTCGAGATGTGGCATTCCATTGAGCACAGTCTCGAGAGGAACCGTGATTTGCTGCTCCATCTCTTCCGCCGACCATGCGGGATTCTGCGTGATGATCTCAACCAGCGGCGGCGAGGGATCGGGATAGGCTTCGATGTCGAGTTGAATAAATCCCCAGATGCCAAGCGCGATCCAAGCGCCAAGCGCAATCAGCACCAGGGTGCGGTAGCGAAGAAGAGCAAGAACGACAGTGCGCATTAGCTGCCGGTTCCTTCCCCGCGGAGCAGTTCCGCGCCGGAAGTGACGATGGTCTCGCCGGGACGCAAGCCCGAGGCAATTTCGGTTTTGTCTGCGGTAGTATTCGCGATCGTGACATTCCGCTTTTCATAGGTGCCGTCCGACTTTTTCACCATGACAAAAGTCTCGCTGCCCTCATGCAGGACTGCCGTGGTTGGAACTGTCATAAGCTCTTGCTTACGGCCTACAAAATGGATAGTGGCAAACATCTCCGGCTTCAATATGTGTTGTGGATTCGGCAGAACCACTCGAGCTTTCAGCGTTCGCGTATTCGGGTCGAGCACGTCTGAGACATTGGAGATGGTTCCGCTCCAGCTCTTATCGGGAATTGCTGCGAGCGTGATCTTCGCTGGAGTTCCGCGCCTGGCCAGCGAGAGATCTTTTTCATAGAGGTCTCCGACTACCCAAACCGAACTTAGGTCGGCGATCGTAGCAATGGAGCTGGCGTTGTCGAGCGACTTCGAGAGCTCGCCAGTCGCAGCGCCGATTTCAAGCACAATTCCCGATCTGGGAGCCTTTACTGCGACTTCATCGGAATTGCTGGTCGAACTCAAGCCAAGCATGCGCAGCCGCTGCTCGGCGCGAGCGAGATCGGTCTGCGCGGTTTCGGCCTGGGCCTTAGCGTCTTCATAGTCCTTCTGCGAGACGACTTCGTGTTGCAGAAGCAAGGCGGCGCGCTTCTCAGCTTGTGACGACCGTGCGGCTTCGATTTTCGCTTTTTCATAGTCAGAACGCGCGCCGGCGGCATCGCTGCTTTGTAGAATCGCGATTACTTGTCCCTGCTTCACGGCATCTCCCGGCCGAATCTTCAGCGAGACAAGTCGGCCACTGACCGGCGGATACACATGAACGACGCGATCAGGATCGGCCTGAACCTTCGCTGGTACCCCGACTTCGTTCTGAACCCTTTGGACACTCACGGTGGCGACCTGAAGAGGATTCTCCTGCTTCGGTTGGCCGTTCTGCTTCGGCTCCGAGCTGCCGCAGCCAACAATGCCGCTCACCACAAGGAAAGCGGCAATAGGCAGAGCCACTCCCGCGACAGAGTTTCGATTCAGGGACGACGAACTTGTCTTCCCGGTGAGCTGTAAACTGTCCCCTGTAACCTGCTTCATTGCAAATCCCTTCCCACCGCCTGCTCGAGCTGCCAGACGCTTGCCTGATAATTCGCGCGCGCCTGGTTGTACGCGGTTGACGCCTGGCGGACCGTGCGCTCGGCGTCGAGTAGTTCCAACAAATTTGCGGCTCCGTTGCGATAGCTGAAATCCACCATGTCACGAACCTTCTGCACTTTTTTGAGGTTCTCTCCGCTATACAGCGCCACTGAGCGCTGCGCGGCGAGATAGTTTTCGTAGCCCTTCTCTACGTCGGTATCGACTTGAATCCCGGCCTGACGAAGCTGTGCCTCGGCTGCGGCCCGCAACGCTTGTGCCTGCTCCACTGCGGCTTTTCCGTTGTTGTAGAGAAGCACCGGAATCTGCGTGACGACGCCCAGTGTGTCGTCGTCGCCGACGCGTTGGTATTCGGTTGCGACGTTGATATCGCGGGAGCGTTGTGCCTGTGCCAGCTTCAGTCCAAACTCTGACGCTTCCAGATTGGCGCGCGCTACTTTCAAGTCCGGACGAGTGGCATGCGCAATATCCTTCAGCTGGTCGAGCGTTTGCGGGACCGGCGCATCGCTGAAATCACCGATGACAAGCAGAGGCGCGGATTGGAACAGATCCACCGATCCGCCCGATGCTGCCGGCCGGGGGTTCGTATCAACGATGTCCTGCATGCGCGCGCTCAGCACATTCAGCAGATCGCGTGCTGCCTGCTCGTATGCGGTCTGCGAATCGATGACCGCCTGCTGAAACTGCAATCGGCCCGCTTGCAGGCGGTAAAGTTCGATTCCCGGCAGATCGCCGGCTTTTACTCGCACTGCAGTGAGGTCTTCCGTTTTCGCGTACTGTGTATCGATCTCTGCCGCGAGACGGAGATTGTCACGGGCGAGAATTGCGTTTCCAAATGCCTGACGCAACGCGAAAAGCTGATTGCGCAGCACGTCATCAACTTGAGATGAGGCGACATTCACCTGTGCCTCCGCCTGTCGCGTACGGAACCGGCGCTTGCCCCCACGCTCAAAGAGCTTGCTGAATTGGGCTGTGTACACCGGATTGGCTCCGGCATTGCCGTTCGTCGCGAAGAAGCGGGGCACACTTTCCGGCACCGGAGACCGAAATGGAACCTGCTCCATTCCGAGCTGAAGCTGGGGATTGGGTTTATACGAAGCAATCCGGCGCGCTGCCTCACTCGCCGTCACCTGCGAGCGGCCGGCGGCGATCAACAGGCTGCGTTCACGCAGAAGCTGCTCGGCCTCGAAAAGACTGAGCGTGCGCGGAATCCGCGTGGCTGCGGGCGCAGTTGTTTGCTGTGCAGCCACATGCAAACCGGCAGCGAGAAATGCAAATAAGGTAAGGCGTGGGGCTTTCAGCCTCATGTCTCGTTCTCAAATCGAAGTTGTGTTGAGTTCTGGGTCTTACAACAAACGGGCGATTAGGCGAGCGGAGGCGGAGGTCGTTTGTCGATGCACGGAGACCAGAAGATGTCCTGAATAGGAACTGGGCATTCCGAGAAGAAATTGCGAGCTACGGTCGGCGACTTCGGACGGAAGGGCAGCAGAATCGCAGGCAGGATCGCGGAAACAAAATGAATTCCGCGCAGCTCCGGCGCTTTCAGCACGTCTTGAAGGCGATTGGCTTCCGCCAACGTCGGCAACTGCGACAAATCGTCGGTGATGGAGATGACCGGCAGCAGAAGCAGCAGGATGCACGAGATCACGAGCAATCCGCGCAGCATCGGCGGCACCGTCCGGGAAGACGAACTCCGGCGCCAGCGCATCCATGAGCAGAACGCGCTTGCTGCTACCACGAGCCAGATGAGATTAAGTAATAGTTCCACAGAGTTCTTCATTCAGCTTAAAACAAAGAAGGCGTTTTTGCACATCATGGCAGCGCACTTAGTTCTGAAATCTTCGACGGTTGGTTTCCACTGCTCGACACGATCTCTTGCCGCCGGGAAATCTACTAGAATGTCGCCGCAATTGCATTTACCTGCCAAAGGAAAGGATCTGCATTATGCCTATGTCTGGAAACGAAATCACGCGCCGTGGATTCATTGCAAAAGCCGGCAAGACGCTGCTCGCAGCCAATGTTGCCGGAGCGTTCCTCAAAGATGCCTCGGCGCAGCAGCTTTACGTGCCCGATCCTCCGGGACGCAAGCTGGGCTGGGCAATTGTTGGGCTGGGAAGTCTCTCGATCAACCAGATTCTTCCTGCGTTTGCGAAATGTGAGAAGTCGCGCGTCGTTGCGTTCGTCAGTGGGCATCCGGATAAGGCCAACAAACTCGCGCTTCGCTATGGCGTGAGCCCGAAGAACATCTACAACTATCAGAACTACGATTCAATTCGGGACAATCCAGATGTTGACGTGATCTACATCGTGCTACCCAACGGGATGCACGCCGAATACACGATTCGCGGACTGCAGGCAGGCAAGCATGTGCTCTGCGAGAAGCCGATGGCGAATACGCCGGCGGATTGTCAGGCGATGATCGATGCAGGTCGCAAGGCCGATCGCAAGTTGATGGTCGCTTACCGCTGCCGCTACGAGCCTTACAACCAAGAGATGATCCGACTGGCACGCTCGCAGGAGCTCGGGCAGCTTAAGGTTCTCGAGTGTGACACGGGATTTCACATCGGCGATCCGACGCAATGGCGATTGAATAAAAGTCTCGCGGGCGGCGGTTCGATGATGGATATCGGGATCTACAGCCTGCAGGCTGCGCGCTACATCTCCGGCGAGGAACCGGTTGAGCTGAATGCCTTTGTGTACAGCACGCCCGGGGACGAGCACTTTAAAGAGGTAGAAGAGCTGGTGATGTTCCAGCTCCATTTCCCCAGCGGTGTTCACGCCAACTGCTCTTCCAGCTACGGATACTCGGGCCAGTCGCGCTTCCGCGCCGTGACGACGCAGGGATGGTTTGA
Source organism: uncultured Terriglobales bacterium (assembly GCA_964476905.1). Taxonomy (GTDB): domain Bacteria; phylum Acidobacteriota; class Terriglobia; order Terriglobales; family Acidobacteriaceae; genus Gp1-AA112. The sequence goes on along the minus strand of CAYZHX010000177.1, from coordinate 3,391 downwards.
ACTTGAACCGGCTCAGAATTACGCCGGTTTGCGAATGCGCGTAAATCGCCGCAATGTGATCGAAGAAGTCAATCTGCCGCAGAAAGATCACTTTGCGCTGGAAATGGATCACATGTCCGATTGCGTGATGAACAACAAAGAACCACTCACGCCGGGCGAAGAGGGTTTGCGTGACCTCAAGCTGATCAGGGCCATTTACGAAGCTGGGAGAACGCACCAGACAGTGAAAGTTTAGCCAGCAGCCGTTCAATGGCCATTTCGCGATCCGTGATTGTGTGATTTTCGATCGCAAAATCACGAATCACTGAATCGCGAAATCCTGCAGGCGCTTGGGCCTGTCATTCTCGTTGGACCAACTAGAATGTCTGCATGGCCACCATCATGTACGGCAAACCTGTCGCTGAAGAGATTCTCGCGACGGTTCGCGATGAGGTGAGCGCGCTCCATACGCGTGGAATTACTCCCCGATTGGACGTCGTCCTTGTCGGCAACAGTCCTGCATCACAGCGGTACGTGGGTAAGAAGATCGAGAAATGCCGAGAACTCGGGATGCGCGGTGAACTGCATACCTTCGATGAGGCCGTCAGCGCGCAGGAGCTGCGCGATCGCGTGCAGCGGCTGAGCGACAACGCTGACGTTCATGCCGTTTTAGTTCAGCTGCCGCTTCCTCGGCACATCGAAGAACCTGGAGAAGGTCTCGACAAGTTCGACGTCTTCGACGCTATCAAGGGTGAAAAAGACGTTGACGGAATTTCGCGCCACACCGTTCCAGAGTTGTATCGCGCCAAAGAAGATCGAATGCTGCACTTGCCTGCTACTGCGCTCGCGGTCCGGCGCGTGTTGGATTTCTACGGAGTCGAAACTGAAGGACGCGTTGCAGTAATCGTTGGTCGCAACGACATTACAGCGAAGCCGATCCACCACATGCTCGGCGGACGAATGTGCAACGCCACGGCGATCTGGTGCCATCGCTACACGCGCAAGGAAGATCACGACCGCTTCGTGCGCGCTGCCGACATCATCGTCACATCGGTTGGTAGTGAGAAGTACCAAATCACTGCCGATCTGGTGAAGTCTGGCGCGGTGGTAGTTGACGTCGCAACCCGGGTTGGCGCCGACGGAAAGCTGCACGGCGATATCCATTTCGAGCGCGTGAAAGAAGTCGCATCGTTCATCACGCCTGTGCCGGGCGGGATCGGACCGGTCACGGTTGCTGCACTTATGGAGAATGTCGTTCGCGCGGCGCAGTTTGCCCATGGACTGCGTGCACCGGGTTATGAATTCCGTACTGCGGTCGTTGGTTCTTGAGGAGTACTGTTCCTGAGCTGAATCGTGTCGCGGACTCGAGCTCCAGCTTAATTATTCATTTTGTTGTTTGCCGACGCTCTGAACACCTATCATCCTCAGGCCCTCTTTTGGCCGAAGGATCTCCCGAAATGCGTCAGACTGAAATGCACTTGCCAGGCTCTTGGCCGTGGACGCAAAATTCTCGACGAGAGCCGCACCACAGCATGTAAGTTTGAAACATTCCGGGAGATCCTTCGGCTAAAAGAGGGCCTCAGGATGACAGGTTGAACGAGCATTGGTAAGAGACGTGAATTCTGCAGGTGCTCGGTTCCCTGTGCGAAGCATTTCCATTGCCTTGACGAGCCAAACTTGACACCGCCACTTTCGACAGCGTATTGTCCGCCTCCAGTTTCCTGTGATGACCGATACGGCCGCAGTCTCCCGCTCCATTCAACCTGACATCGCTGCGCTGCAGTGGCTAGCGTTGGCGCTCACTCCCGCCATGGGACCGATTCGTGGGCACCGTCTGGTTCAGAATTTTGGCGGAGTTGAGCGCGTGTTCCAGGCTTCCCTAACCGAGCTTGAGGCCGCTGGTTTGCCCGCTGTTTCCGCACAATCCATCGCTTTGGGCAAGTCGTACTCTGCTGCGGAAGAAGAATTCATGAAGGCGCGCGACGTAGCGGCCGAGATTATCCCATTTCAGGACGCGCGTTATCCCGATCTGCTCAAACAAATATACGATCCGCCTCTGGCGCTGTACGTTCGCGGCGATTTCAGTATTTTGTCTTCGCCGGGAATCGGCGTGGTTGGCACTAGGCATCCGACTCCGTACGGGATGGGAATGGCCGAGCGGCTTTCCAATGATCTCGCCTCCCGTGGATTGGTCATTGTCAGCGGCATGGCGCGTGGGGTGGATACCCATGCGCATCGCGGCGCGCTGAACGGAAAAGGAAAGACTGTTGCTGTTTGGGGTACCGGCATCGACGTTCCATATCCGCGCGACAATCGACGCATTGCCGAAGCCATCGTGGATGCCGGCGGCGCGCTCGTCTCAGAATTCCCCATTGGAACATTTGCTGCTCCGCAGAACTTCCCGATCCGGAACCGGATTATCAGTGGGCTTTCTTTAGGCGTTCTTGTCGTCGAGGCAGGTGAGTACAGCGGAACCAGAATCACTGCGCGCTGTGCGCTCGAACAGGGCAGAGAAATATTTGCCGTGCCAGGCAATGTGACGAACCGGAACTCCTGGGGCCCTAACACATTGATTAAACAGGGGGCTAAGCTCACCGCGACGTGGGAAGATGTATGGGAGGAACTCCCAACAGAGTTGAAGCTGCAACTCGAGGGTGCCTGGCGGGTTGAATCCACAAAGCCGGTGGAAGCATCTCTATTTGCGGACTCGCAACTCTCACCGCATGAAAAGCGCGTGTACGCGCTGCTGAAGCCGGACGAAGCCGTCCAGCTCGACCAAATCATTGAACAATTGGAGGGCGAGATATCGTCATCAGAGATTTTCTCCGCGCTGTTTGAACTGGAGCTTTCGGGAAAGGTGAAGCCGCTGCCGGGGAAGAATTACGTCAGGAGCTTCTAAGCTGCTGAGCTGCTAAGCTTCTGAGCCGGAGGAGCAACGTTCATGGCGGACTTCAAGCAGCTTAAGGGGTGGCAGAAGGCGCATCAGGTTACATTGGAAATTTATCGGGTCACGAGCAGATTTCCACAAACGGAATCGTATGGGTTAACCTCGCAGATGCGTCGTTGCGCTGTTTCAATGGGATCGAATATCGCTGAAGGCAGAGGACGCGATGGCGATCCCGATTTTGGCAGACTTATTCAGATCGCCGCAGGGTCCGCTGCCGAATTGGAATATCAGTTACTTGTTGCCAAAGACCTTGGCTACTTGCCTGAATCCGAGTTTACAAAGCTAAATACGAATTTGGCCGAAGTAGGCAGAATGCTAATCTCGTTACGGGAGAGCGTTCGTTCCGCTTCTGCCGCAAGTTGATTTTGGCTTAGAAGCTTAGCCGCTTAGAAGCTTAGGAGCTGAATTGTCCAAAGCGTTAGTAATCGTCGAATCGCCGGGTAAGGCGAAAACGATCAACAAATA
>CAYZHX010000176.1:1234-7976 GCA_964476905.1 uncultured Terriglobales bacterium | reverse complement strand
GGGGTTTACTAACTGAATACACCCAGTCGGAAAGTTTGCGGAAACATGCTAGGGCGGTGGAGGCCTGCATGAAGGCCTATGCGCAGAAATTCGCGAGCGAGCACGGACTCAACGGAGAAGAAGCCGCCGAACTCGAAGTCAAGTACTCGATCACCGGCCTGCTGCACGATTTCGACTACGAGAAATTCCCCACGGCCGAAGAACATCCTTTCGTCGGTAACAAGATTCTCGCGGAGCGCAGCTACCCGGATGACATCCGACGCGCGATTCTTTCACACGCCGACTACGCCGGCGTTCCGCGGGAGAGTCACATGGAGAAGGCTCTCTTTGCCTGCGACGAACTTGCGGGCTTTATTACCGCGACTGCGCTGGTCAAGCCATCGAAGTCGCTCGCAGAAGTCGATGCGAAATCGATCCGCAAGAAGATGAAAGACAAAGCCTTCGCCCGCAGCGTCTCGCGTGACGACATCACGAATGGCGCGGCTGCGCTGGGAGTCGATCTTGATGAGCACATCGCGTTCTGCATCGAGGCGATGAAGAAGATCGCGCCTGATTTGGGATTAGGGTAGCTCGGCGGAGTCTCTCCTGACAGTTTGTTCACAAGTAGTGATCATCCAGTGTCCATCGAACTTTCGTAACGTTCTTGTCCGGAATTGGAACTGCTAGCTTGGAAATCGCGCCAGTGCGGAACTAGCCAGAAGCTGTTCACGCAGGCGATCTGTTGGATTTCCTGGGCCTCTATAACTCACACGCTGATGGAGGTAGTAAGCATGCGATTTCCAATCCTGAAGGCTCTTCTGCTTCTGGCTTTCGCAACATCCCTTTTAAACGCGCAGCAGCCTGATTCCGCACCGCAGGCGAACACCACCGCGAAAAAAGACGACTCACAGGTAACTGTTTACATCTACCGCTACAAGCAGTTTGTCGGTAGCGCGCTTTCTCCTTCGGTGTTCTGCGACGACACAGAACTTGCGCGCATGGAGAACGGCCGCTTCTTTGCTGCCAAGCTTTCGTCGGGTAAACATTCCTTTCACTCGAACGATAAACAGGCAGGCATCGATGTTGATCTGAAAGGCGGGCAGGATTACTACATCCGCGTAGAAATCGCCGCCGGCATGATGAAGGGTCACGGCCGTATGACGTTGGTCGCTCCCGAGCAGGGCAGCTACGAAATTAAAAAGCTCAAACCGCTCGACACCGACAAGATAAAAGATAGTCAGCGCGTGGTCGCGGCAAGCCTGGAAGCGAAGAACTAGCCCATGACGATCTTCCGAGCGTCTTGATTTTCTGAATCCCGGCTCTGGCCGAGCGCGCCCAGTCATCGTTATTTCGAATCCGCGATGACTGGGCGTTTTCTCGCATTTCATAGCATTGCGAGGCGCGCATTCCCTCGTTCGCAATGAGGAATTGTTGAGGTGCATAGGGCGGAGTTATAAACTACTTGACCCAACGAACTCCGTGATGCCTTGGTACCCGATTGGAACCTTGTCCTCGAATTAAATCACTTGCTTTCCTCTCTCTTCTTGCCGGCTGCGTAATCTCAGCAGGCTCGTGTTCCCGTGAGCCGCAATGGCCTGTTTACGGCGGACCTGACGGCGCTCATCACTCCTCCCTCGCTCAGATCCGCCAATCCAATGTGAATCAGCTTGGTGTCGCCTGGTCTTACGACACTGGGGAGACAGGTGGACTTCAAACTAGCCCGCTCGCGGTTCATGGAATGCTCTATGGCGTAACACCATCGCAAGAGGTGTTCGCACTGGATGCGGCGACTGGCGCTGAGAAGTGGAAGTTCGACTCAGGGGTGACCAGCACGCAGCCCAACCGAGGGCTGGCGTACTGGGAGCACAGCAGTGATAGCCGAATCATCACCGGTGTAATGAACTTCGTTTATGAACTGAATGCCAAAACAGGACGACCAATCTTGAGCTTCGGCGATCACGGCCGCATCGACCTGCGCCAGGATCTCGGACGCGATCCCGCGACTGTTTCTATCGCTCTGACCAGCCCGCCGGTGGTTTACAAAGACATCTTCATCGTCGGGGGGCGTGATCCCGAAACCCTCCCCGCGGCTCCCGGCGATATTCGCGCATACGACATTCGCAGCGGCAACCTTCGCTGGAGCTTCCACACCATTCCTCATCCCGGCGAATACGGGTACGAGACTTGGCCGAAAGACGCATGGAAGACCAGCGGCGCTGCTAACAATTGGGCCGGCATGACTCTCGATGCGAAAACTGGGATCATCTATGTTCCGACCGGGTCGGCGGCATTCGACTTTTACGGCGGCGATAGAGTCGGCGATGACTTATTCGCTAATTGCCTGCTCGCTCTCAATGCAGAGACAGGCGAGCGCGTCTGGCACTTCCAGGCTGTCCGGCACGATGTATGGGACCGCGACTTCCCTGCTCCGCCGGTTCTGGTGAAGGTAAAGCGGAACGGCAAGATAATCGATGCGGTCGCGCAGACAACAAAACAGGGATTTGTTTATCTCTTCGACCGGGCGAACGGCACTCCGTTGTTTCCAATTGAAAATCGAAAGTATCCGCCGAGCGATCTGCCTGGCGAGGCCACTGCAGCGGAACAACCCCTCCCCAGCGCTCCTGCGCCCTACGCGCGACAGTTCCTGAGTGAAGATCTCCTGACCAACCGCACCCCCGCCGCGCACGAATGGACAGTAAAGAAATTCAGAACGCTTCGCAGCGAAGGTCAGTTCATCCCATTAAGCACAAAGCTGGATGTTGTGGTCTTCCCCGGCTTTGATGGAGGCGCCGAATGGGGAGGTCCTGCCTACGATCCAGAAACGGGACTACTGTACGTGAATGCGAACGAGATGGCCTGGTACGCACGGCTCATGAAGAACGCCGCCAGTCCGTTGAGCGGACGCGGCATTTACCAGCAGCAGTGCACGATCTGCCATCGCGACGATATGGCTGGCTCGCCTCCGCTCTTCCCTTCTCTTAAAGGCGTCGGCCAGCGTTCTAGCCGGTCCTCGATTGTAAATGTCATCCAGAAAGGCCGCGGTAGGATGCCATCGTTCCCGAGCCTGTCTCCTGATGAATTAAGAGCGCTGATCGATTATTTGATCAAAGGCACAAACAAAGAACTGGCGAGCGGGGATTCCGCCGCTTCGCCCAGCCCGTACCGCTTCTCGGGATACACACGGTTTCTCGATCCTGATGGATATCCCGCAGTCGCGCCTCCCTGGGGCACGCTAAGTGCTATCAACCTGAACACCGGCGAATATGCGTGGAAGACTCCGCTCGGCGAATATCCCGAACTCGCAGCCCAGGGAATGAAAAACACCGGCTCGGAAAACTATGGCGGTCCTCTGGTCACCGATGGCGGAGTCTTATTTATCGGTGCGACAAATTACGACAGGAAGTTTCGCGCCTTCGACAACTCCTCTGGCAAGCTCCTCTGGGAAACAACCTTGCCGTTCGCGGGCAATGCAACGCCGATTGCCTACCAGGTAAATGGCCGAGAATATGTTGTGATCGCCGCCGGTGGCGGTAAGGATTTGAAGTCAAAATCAGGCGGAGTCTATGTCGCGTTCGCTTTGCCGAAATGAATACCGATCCCAAGCGCCAGACTTCCGAAATCCAGGATTTCCATTCTGAGCGCCATTAACCGCCATCTGGTGCCGTCTTGGTACCGGAAATTTACTGGAAATTGACCGCGAGGCAACTCTGGAGGAGCAGCTTACAATCCAAGTCTTACGTATCGCCTCTGTCGCTTCTGTTTGGGGAGCTGAAAAAGCTCCCCACTTTTTTGTCCTCACTCGCGTTTATCTCGAGAAATTTGGAATTTCCGTTTCTGCGGAACCGTCGGCGCGTGGATCTGAAGCGCCGAAATTTATCTTCTTGCTCGAATCGTGTAGTACTGCCTGACCGCGTCCCATCGTTGTCGAGTAGTCTTTGCGAACTTCGAGGTCGTGTCCCATCATCCGCAGCTGCTCGATGACCTCCCGCTTTACGCGGCTCTCGATTCGGATATGGCAGAAATCGCGACCAACGGTGAAGCGAGGAGCCGAGAGTGCGCCTTGGATATTCATTCCGTAATCGACCAGATTAGAAACGAACTGCGCATGCGCCAGAGGCTGGTTATATCCGCCCATGATGCCGAAGCCGATATGCTGATCGCCTTTCTCTATGAATGCCGGAATGATGGTGTGGAACGGCCGCTTGCGCCCTGCGAGGATGTTGGGATGCCCTGGCTCAAGCACAAACAATCCGCCGCGGTTCTGTAATGGGAATCCCATCCCGTTCACCACGACTCCCGAGCCGAACTCGGAGTAGTTGCTGTTGATCCAGGAGACGATGTTGCCGTCGCGGTCAACCGTCGCAAGATAAGTGGTGTCGCTGCCCGGAGGCATGCCTGGGCCATAATCGCAGCGAGCTTTGTTGGCATCGATGAGCTTGGCCCGTTGCGCGCCGTATCCTTTCGAGATCAGTCCCTGAATGGGAACTTTGGCTAGGCGTGGATCGGCCAAGTATCGCTTCAAATCAGCGTAGGCCATCTGCATCGCTTCGATCTTTTTGTGCAGCTCGGTCGTGCCCTGTGGGCCATCAGCCGCCGGCTGAAACTGCTCCATCATGTTGAGCATGGAGAGCGCTGCCATGCCTTGTCCATTCGGCGGCAATTCGTAGACGCGCCAGCCGCGGTAGTCGGTTGAAATGGGCTCGACCCATTCAGGACTGAATTGGGAAAGGTCGTCGAGCGTCATCGTCCCGCCGAGTTCATTGGACGTAGCGATGATGGCCTTGCCGATCTCTCCGCGATAGACCGCGTCCGATCCTTGGTCGGCTAGAAGACGCAGTGCTTTCGCATAATCAGGATTGCGGAAAATTTCGCCCAGCGCGGGTGCTTGTCCGTTGGGCAGAAAGACGCGTTTTCCTTCGTTAGTGAAATACTCGTTAGTCCAATAATCATGGATGACTTCCGGCACCGCGTATCCATGCTCGGCGTAGTAGATCGCCGGCTCAAATAGTTCCTTCCATGGCAGTTTGCCAAAACGCTTGTGCATCGCCGCCCATCCGGCGGCCGCGCCGGGAACGGTGACGCTGTCAATACCGTGCCCGGGCATTCTCGTGATGCCTTTGGCGCGCAGATGCTCAGGCGTCAGCGCCTGCGGAGCCCATCCGCTGGAGTTGATACCGGTGAGCTTGCCGGTCTTGGCGTCCCAGTAGATCGCGAACATATCGCCGCCAATCCCGTTCATCATCGGCTCGGTCACGGAGAGCACGGCGTTCGCAGCGATCGCCGCATCGACCGCCGATCCTCCCTTCGCGAGAATCCGCGCTCCCGCCTGCGAAGCCAGAGTGAAGCTGGTAGCAGCAATGCCGTTGGGCGTAATCGCCATCGAGCGCCCGTAGCTTCGATCCTGGGCGGCGAGAGTGACGGGCGCGAGCAATGTCATGACGATGAGACTAGCTACGATATTCTTCTTTTCCATTTGGGTCTGAAGGATTGCCGATGTTGTTCAACGCCCCCGAATGTGTGCGGCCCAGCCGCCTCCCGGAGCTAAATGGATTTCTAACTTGTCATTCTTGGTGACGCGAGTCGTGGTCTTCTTGTAGTCGCTGGCTGCGCGATCTGCGTTGACTCCGTCCTGAAAAGCGTCCAGGGTGAAGGTGCCGTCGTCTAAGAAGGACAAATCCAGGTTCAAATCTCGCGCCGTCCAGTCCGACATCGCGCCCACCCACCAGTCTTTCCCACTCCGCCGTGCGACCAAAATGTAGTCAGCAATGCGGGCGTCAAGAACTTTGGTGTCATCCCACTCGGTTGGAACTGGCCCAAGAAAGTCCATCACTTCAGGTTCGCGGAGGTAGTTGGAGGGGCTGTCGGCGAGCATCTGGAGAGGAGCTTCAAACACGACATACATCGCAAGCTGATGGCATCGGGTGCCGAGCGCCATCGGCTGACCGAAGATTGGAGCGAAGTTCGTCTTCGATGCGTTGCGCATCGCGCCCGGTGTATAGTCCAGCGGCCCCAGGAACATGCGCGTAAACGGAAGCGTTACGTTGTGCTCAGGTTCGGCATCGGCGCTCCACTTGCTCCATTCCATTCCGCGCACGCCTTCGGCATTGATCAGGTTCGGCCAGGTGCGTGTCATAGACGCGGGCTTCTGGTCCCCGTGGAAATCGACCAGCATCTTGCGCTTCGCACATTCGCGGCTCACGCGCTCGTAGAAGTTCATGACGAGCTGATCGCTGCGCTGCATGAAATCCACTTTGATTCCCTTGATGCCCCATTTGGCATATTGGTCGAGGGCAGGAATAAGCTGATCGTCGAGCGTCTTCCAGACGACCCAGAGGATGATGCCGACGTTCTTCTGTCGGGCGTAAGACGCCAGCTCTTCCATATTGATTTCGGGAACGACTTGAAGGACGTTGCCCAGCTTGTACCAGCCTTCGTCGAGGATAATGTACTGCAAACCAAATTTCGCGGCGAAGTCGATGTAGTACTTGTATGTCTCCGTATTGATTCCCGCTTTGAAATCGACACCATAGACGTTATTTGCGTTCCACCAATCCCAGGAGACTTTGCCGGCCTTGATCCAAGAGGTGTCCTGCACCTGCGATGGACTCTCGAGCAGCCACACAAGCGAATTGGTGATCAGATCACCATCTTTCTCGGCGACGCCAACTACCCGCCAGGGAAACGTACGCGTTCCTGAAGTCGCGGCGATGTAATCGGCGGCTTCGACCACGCGAAAATCGCGGTCGCCTTCTAGCTTCTCTTT
>CAYZHX010000176.1:0-1134 GCA_964476905.1 uncultured Terriglobales bacterium | reverse complement strand
ACCTTGGGTGCAATGCCGAGCGTCTTGTGCTCGACATCCAGCGACAGCGTGCAGTTTTCGAGAAGCGCACGGCCGTTCAGCAGAACGTCATAGTGAACGCGATCGGCGGTGCGAATCCTAAGCTCGATGCGATTATCCGGCGAGCGCAGATCGTAGCTGGATTGAGCACTGATACTCGCCACAGCGCCCATGAAAATGACCATGACACACAGCACCTTCGCCAAGAAATTGCTCATTCAGTCACCTCGTTTTTGTGAACTGCTGCTAATGAACCGGTGTTAATGAACCGAAGACGGCTGATCCTTCAATACGACTAAGAACTGGCGCACATTGCTGCGCCGCCGCTCGATTTCCGCGGTTTCGGTTGCTTGTGCGCGCTCATAGTTCTGAATTTCGTCTTTTGCCTTCTGCTCTTCACCGGCGCGACGATACGCCAGGCCGAGTCGGTAATGACACTCACTTAGCTTTGGTGCGACAGAAATGCAGGATTGAAAATCTTGGATGGCGTCACTTAAGTGACTACTCTCGGCGTGAATGATTCCGAGCTGAAGATACGCCTGCCCGAAATGGGAATCGAGCTGAATTGCCTTTCGCAGCAGCTTCTCTGCTTCGTCCGAACTCGCCGACGCTGAAGATGCTCTCTGCTGTTTCCACAACGTCATCGCATAGTAATACCGTGCGGAAGCGCTATTTGGTTGAAGATTCAGATATCGGGACAAGCTCTTCACAATACAGGATGAAGCAGAGCTTGCCGTCTGCTGGATTTCCGCCATCAACTTGTAAAACTCCGCGCGACCGGGCTCCATATCGGAAGCCGCACACACGCGCTGAACCGCTTGATCGATCGAGCCATCAGCATAGAGAGCTGCACCCAAGCCCGCCACCATTCTTGCGGACCTCGGATGCGCGGCCACTCCCTTCTTGAACACTTCAACCGCGGCGGCAGAAGCGCGGTGGAGCAGAAGCTCCGTTCCCCAACTGAAGTAATTCGCCTCACTCGGATCGAGCCGCGCAGCCTCTTCATACTCGTGCTCTGCAGCAACTGGGTCGTTCAGGCGCTCGTCAATGTCTCCCAACTCGCGGTGCAGGTCAGCGTGATTGTCGGCGCTGAGCCTCTTTTGAATCTGCGCGCGT
>CAYZHX010000175.1:4413-8021 GCA_964476905.1 uncultured Terriglobales bacterium | reverse complement strand
CAGTTGGTCCAACTTGGAGAGTTCGCTGCCCGTATCAATTCCCGGAGCGATCGTAACCCGCAGCCCCAGGAATCCAAAAACCAGGATGGCGATTAGAAAGGCCGGCACGGAAGTCCATATCTGGGCTCGCAGATGAGTATAGATATCAATATCCGCTAGCTGAGCAGTCAGCACCGTTGTCTCTGAAAGTGGTGACAACTTATCGCCGAGGTAGGAGCCAGAAATTACAGCTCCGGCAGTTATGGCAGGTGATACTCCGACAAGAGTCGCGAGCCCGACCAGCCCAACGCCGATAGTCCCGGATGTAGTCCAGGAGCTGCCAATGCTCATCGATGTCAAACCGCAGATAACTGCGGTTGCTATATAGAAGTAACTCGGCTGCAGCAGTTTCATCCCATAAAACACGAGAGTTGGAATGGTCCCGGACATGTTCCAAGTCCCAATGAGCGCACCGACCGCGAACAAAATAAAAAATGGAGTAACGATGGTTCCGAATGCGATCTTTCCCGTGCGTTCTACATCTTCCCAGGTATAGCCGTTCTTCAGAACGATCAATGAGACGACCATTCCTGCCAGGATCAACGCCACTTCCATCGGGCCACCGACGGCATCGATCCCAAATAGAAATACCGAGGCGGCAATCAGCCCGATCAGGACTACAAGCGGAATGATCGCATCGGCGTAGGATGGTTCCTTAATATTTCGCGGCCTATCGGGAGGTTCGTTCGACATGCTCCTCCACTCGAATCCTTGACAGCGATTTGGCGCGCAGCAGATCGCGCATCGCAGCTAAAAATCAACAGCATCCCGAGCCAACGGACACGTCATGCAGTGACCTCCGCCGCGGCCCCTTCCAAGTTCAGCGCCTACGATGGTGATGACTTCAATGCCTGCTTTACGCAACAGCGTGTTGGCATAGACGTTGCGGTCATAGGCGAAGACAATGCCAGGAGACGCGCAGACTAGGTTGGCTCCGCTGTCCCATTGCGTGCGCTCTCTCATGTACGCAGTACCGCCGGTTTCGATCACGCGCAGCTTCTTTAATCCGAGGGCCTCGGCAACGACGTCGACAAAGACTCCCTTGTCTTTGGTCAGTTCAACGCGCCCAGGCTTGCTGCTGGGCCGGTATGAGAAGGTGTCGACTCCGTTCATGATGTCTGGATAGACGAGGACACAATCACGATCAGCAAACGTAAAGACGGTATCCAGGTGCATGGCGGCTCTCAACTTCGGCATCGCGGCGACGATCACGCGTTCTGCTCCGCCGTTGGCAAACAGTGCAGCAGCAACCTGACTGATAGCCTGGCGCGATGTACGCTCGCTCATTCCGATTAGAACGTTGCCCTTTCCAATAGGCATGACATCGCCACCTTCGAAAGTCGCCATCCCGTGGTCTTTCGTTGGATCGCCCCACCAGACGTTTACCTTTCCCGCGAAATCCGGATGAAACTTGTAGATTGCTGCGACCAGAACAGGTTCTTCGTGGCGAGCCGGCCAAAATAGTGAATTGATAGTTACTCCGCCATAGATCCAGCAGCTCGTGTCCCGGGTATAAAGAGTGTTCGGCAGTGGTGGCAAAATGTACTCGGTAACACCGGCGGCATCCTTAATCAGCTTGAGCATCTCGCCGCCGCGTGTCTCTGGAAACTCTTCCGTCGACAAACCACCAATCAATGTTTCTGCGAGATTGCGAGCATCAAGACCTTCAAGGTAACTTCGAACTTCATCGATCAGTCCCAACCCAACCTGATCTGGTATGACTTGCTGATCGAGTATCCATTTTCTCGCTTCGGGAATTGCAACCGTCTCTGCTAGCAGGTTATGCATTTCGACGACGTCTACGCCACGAGTGCGCATTTTGTTGATGAAGTCGAAGTGATCCCGCTTTGCATTTTCGACCCACATCACGTCGTCGAAGAGCAGAGCGTCACAATTTGAGGGGGTAAGCCTCTCATGGGCTCGTCCTGGTGCACAAACCAAAACCTTCCGCAGTTTCCCGACTTCAGAGTGCACGCCATATTTAGCGGCCTTCTCAGTTTTTGTATCCAGATGCTCTGCATGCAGTGTCGTTGGCATGACAATCTCCTTTCCTATAATGGAATGCGGCCGCTTATTAACCCAAGTACGCCCACCACCGCACCGATGATCGCGACAGCGAAGATGACGCGTTCGGGAATTGTGAAAACCTGCTTGCTCTGCTCGCGCCTTGACCAAAAGTAGAGAACGGTGCCGGGTGCGTAAAGCGCAGCTGAGAGCACGAGAAACTTCATTCCCCCTGCGAAGATCATGAACGCCGTATATAGCAGCGCGATGGCCGCTATGGTCAGATCGCGAGTCCTATGCTCCGGCTTTAACTCGTACGTCTCGCCGCGCGTGGCGATCAATACCCCGTACCCGGCAACTAGCAGGTATGGAATCAGCGACATTGCGCTGGTCAGTTCCAGCATTAGCGCGAAAGCGTCCTGGGAAAACAGCGTAGTGAAGACGAAAAACTGAACTACTATGTTGGTGAGCCAGAGAGCGGTGGATGGTACTCCGTTCTTATTCGTTGTTCCGAAGACCCTCGGCATGTCTTTGGTTTTTGCGGCCGTGTAGAGGACTTCCGCGCACATCAGCGACCACGCAAGATAGGCGCCCAATACAGAAACGATCAGCCCCAAGCTGACGAATACCGCACCCCAATGGCCAACGACCATCTCAAGAACGGAAGCCATGGATGGTTGCCGTATTCCTGCGATGTCCGCCCTTTTCAGCACAGCGTACGGGAGCACTGAAACCAGCACCATGAGGGATGTCACACCGATGAATCCCACGATCGTGGCTTTGCCAATATCGGATCGCTTCCGCGCGTAGCGCGAGTAATTGCTCGCTCCCTCGATCCCAATGAAGACAAATACGGTGACCAGCATGGTGGAACGGACTTGATAAAACAGGCTTGCTGCAGGCATTCCTTCGCCGCCCCAGAAGTTCGCGCGAAAGAGATCCGCTTTGAACACTCCGATCAGGATGAAAATGAACACCAGAATCGGCACGACCTTGGCGATCGTCACAATGTTATTGACCGCCGCGGCCCCCTGTATCCCCTTCAGGATCATGAAGTGGAATATCCAGATCCCGACTGAAGCCACAAGTATTGCGGGAATCGTATTGCCATCGCCGAAGACGGGGAAGAACGCTCCGAGCGTGGACTTGATTAGTACCCAGTAGGAAACGTTGCCGATGCAGCTGCCAAGCCAGTAGCCAAGGGCCGAAAGGAAACCGCAGTAATCGCCGAAACCAGCCCTCGCATAGGCGTAAACACCAGCATCCAGGTTGGGTTTGCGTTCGGCGAGAGCTTGAAACACACGCGCAAGCATGAACATGCCGGTGCCTGCGATGGACCACGCGATCAGAGCGCCGAATGGTCCGGTCGCATCGCCGAAAGTCCGCGGAAGGGAAAATATCCCGGCGCCAACCATGGAACCGACGACCAGTGCAATCAACGTTCCGAGGGAGAACCGGTCGGTGGTCGATGATGCCTCCGCAGGAGATCCGGACGCGTCGATCGCTCGTATTTTAGGCCGATCAGCCATTGCACACTCCTTCTAGCTGCGCAGCGATGGAAGTAC
>CAYZHX010000175.1:0-4313 GCA_964476905.1 uncultured Terriglobales bacterium | reverse complement strand
TTTTAGGCCGATCAGCCATTGCACACTCCTTCTAGCTGCGCAGCGATGGAAGTACCCGCCGCATTTGGAGTGGCCGTCTCGGATTCGCCGCTAGCCGCTGTCTCAAGTACTTCGCACAAGGCTTTCTGGTTCTTTCTTCAGCACCGTTTAGATACTCTCGCTCTGTCCGAAAACTACTTCGGCGTAATTCTCCCCATTCACTTTCCTGAGCAGACAATGCAGAGACCGGCTTAGTTGAGCTTCCTGAGAAGCTCTGAGACGGAACTAAGTGTTCAGAAGGTTTTGATCGATTTTGAAAACCAAAAAGTTGGTCCTGAAACAACACCGACGAACAATGACGCGATTCGACTCAAGATCACACACGCTGGGAGAAGCAACTGCAGCAGCAGCATCTCACCCCAACACGCGCCAGTGGTGAACGCCTTAAAAGCAGCCTGAATCGGGAATCGCTGAGGCCTCCCAATTTCTGACATCTTGTGACATCGACTGCCTTTAGCCGTTATGACACGGACACTAGGCGTAAGCACATCTCTTGTCAGCTTAACTCCACATCTAGCGTTCTCAGATATCGCGCAGTGCCTTAGCGACCCTGAAGAGGGAGAACATGGCTATCCAAAAGGTATGGAAAGTATTGGTGCTTTTCGTGATGGTTCTTTTTGGGACGAAACAGATATTTCCGCAGGAGACTGAGAATGCGCGACAGGAGACCGTTCTTAAGCTGCAGGAAAAGTTGGACGAATTGAAAACTCAAATGAATGCGGTTCAGGCTGAGTTGGATGCGCTGCGTGCGACTACCCCTCCCGCTCATGAAGCCAAGAAGAATCAGCCTGTACCAGAGTCTTCACGAACAGGAACGATCGAAAATTCGGGGCCACCGCTGCCTTCTGTGGGGCAGATAACCCCTGAACAACAGCATGCAGCCATAGGGAAAGAGACTGCAGACTATGAGACGTTTATGAATGCATCAGAGCCGATACCACGGCTCTATAATGCTCCGCTCGACGAGAACTACCCGGGGTTCTTTGTTTTACCGGGTACGCAGACGATGATGCGCCTCAATGGAAATCTCAAAGCTGATTTCATCTTCGATCCACGGCCCGCAGGGAATGTGGATGCATTTATCCCGTCCACGATTCCAATTCCGCGGGAATCGAAAACGAAGAATTTCAATGTGGGAATTCGCGAGACGCAATTATCGGCCGACTTCCGCATCCCTGTGAGCAATATCGGATTGGCACGCACGTTTGTGCAATTTGATTTCTTCGGCGCCAATGGAGCCACGACGCCAAGACTGCGACACTTTTACGGTCAGTTGGATAATTTCCTGGTCGGCCAGACCAATACCGTTTTCATGGATCCGGATGCGTGGCCAGATATCGTGGAATTTCAGGGGCCCACCTCCGGACTTCTCGCTCGCCCTCCACAGTTCCGTTACAGTTTAAAAATTGGCAAAGGGTTGAGCAGCGCTGTCTCTGTGGAGCAGCCGGATTCTGACGTTGCATTCTCCGTGAAGGGCTCGTCGTCTCGAGCAATTACTCCAGCTCCCGACGGCGCGATGATGCTTCGCTATGAAGGTGAGCGTGGACATCTGTACCTTTCAACTGTTTTTCGTAAGTTGGCTGTGCATCTCCCCAATGGAGGAGCCCAAGAGTCAACTCTCGGATGGGGGCTGAATTTCTCCAGCACCTGGCGCGTGGTTGGGAAAGATACGCTCAATTACCAGGTTGCTTATGGAAATGGTATTGCGAGATATACCGGAGACGCAGCAACTCTTGGCCTGGACGCGCAGCCCAGGTCTGCGACTGATCTGCGATTGAAAGCGCTCCCTGTCTTCGCTCCATGGGTCAGCTATCAGCACCATTGGACGAACTCCGTTCGATCAAGTGCGACTTTCGGTTGGCTGCAAGTGGCGAGTACCGAATTCCCGCCAGTGAGCACATATCACAAGAGCAGCTATTCATCGGCCAACGTTATCTGGAACCCGTATGGAGGTCTGTCTTTCGGTGCGGAGTTTATGTATGGATGGGTGCAGCAGAAAGATGGGACGACATCGAATGCGCCGCGTTTTCAGTTATCAGGACGATACACCTTCGTCAAGCTACATGAGGAATGACCTGAGGTTCTACGGCAGATTGAACGGCTTCACAGATCGCCATCGACGATCGAACGCGGCAGCCAACGTTCTGTTCGTACTGTTATGAGCGATGTGGCCATGTCCTCCGAAGCCTCGCTATTGCTTACGAATATTGCTGTTTCTGCGCTCGGTGCGCTCCTCGGCGGGTCAGTTGCAGCATTGCTGGTCGTTGGGTTCACAGAGGTGCTGAAAGCGATGCTGGCTGTAGTCTCCAAGCAAAACAACTGGGTTCTTATCCTCGCCCCTCTACTCGGATTGGCGCTCTCCGTTCTGGTGCTTTACGGATTCGGCTTGAGTGAAGAGGAAAGCACGCTCCCAAAGTGGGCGGCAAAGTGGAGAACGTTTGCCTCGGGCGCCGCTCGCTCTCATTTGACGGACGATATGGTGTCATCTGCTGGCGCTGAGGAACGCTTCCCGTGGCACCTGGTGCCGATCCGTCTTCTTGCAATTTTCGCCACCGTAGGCTTCGGCGGGCCGATGGGAACCGAGGCCCCAGCTGCCTACCTCGGTGTCGCCACAGGGGCAGCCCTCGGAAATCGCTGGCGCCGTTTTCTTCGTCCTGCAGCCGTCGGAGGTGGGGCGGCCGGTGTTGCTGTGCTGATGGGAATTCCGCTTGTTGGAACCGCGTACATTCTCGAATTGGAACAACGCCATAAAGCTCCCGTCAACGTGGAGCGGGTAACGGCGGCACTTGTTGGCGGATTCGTTGGATGGCTGTTGAACATTCTCCTTGGTGTTAACCTGATCCGTCTGGTTGTTCCCACCGAACCGCCGCACAGCTTTTATCAGGCGCTGATCACTGCGCTGCTCATCGGGGTTCTAGCGGGCTCAATCACTTCGCTCTCGGGAGCAGCCATCTATCGAGCGAAGTCTTGGCGGGCCAGCCCCGTCGTTCGGCTCGAGCTTGGCGGGCTGGCTTTGGGAGTGGCCGCGGTAATGATCTCGCTGCTCGCCGTACCTTCGGCCGCCATAGGCCCGGGCGGCGGGGCGATCACGTGGGTGGAAAGCACGACTGGGACTGCGGCAGTTACTGTCCTCGCGGTTGATGTGCTCCGCGCAATAGCCACCACAGCGTCCGCAGCGGCAGGAGGATGCGGTGGCCTGTTTGTGCCGTTTTTAGCAATCGGCGATTTGGCGGGAAGAGCATTTGCGCCCTACCTTAAAATTCCGAGCGACCTTGCCGGCGCGGCGGGTGCGGCCGCCGGGATCAGTGGAGGCTACCACTTGCCTTTGACAGCGGCTGCGTTGGTACTCAGCCAGGGTGGTCCACGCCTTGCGGTGCTAACCTCGCTGGCCACAGTCGTTGTTGCAGCCCTCGCCGGTAACAGCGCAGCAAGGCTGATGGATCGAATTCTGTCCCACATCCCTGGCTTGGCAACAAAGCCCGCGATCGCGGAAGACCCATACAGCTTCTAAGCTTCTGCGCCTGTCTGGCTGATTCGATTCAGTGTAGTACCCCGGGCGTACCCCCGCAGCGATACAGGTGACGCGAGGCTGCCGGCCCTGTCGCAGACCGTCCCACGCCCGCTTCCGAGGAGACGAGAAGCTGGTCCAACTGCTCGAACTGCTCGCCGGACCAACTTATACTCCCAGAGGCCATTGCATCGTCGAGGGCTTTTTTTAAGGGATAGAGTTCGTGTATGACGACGAGTGTCTCGCCACCCCTCTCTTCGAAGGTCACGGTGGTGACGGGTCCATCCTCATCACCTTCGTCGTTCGTCCAAACGAGGCGGGACCCGGGAGTCACTTCGACATACTCGCCGAAGAATGCCATAGGCTGCTCCGAGGCGGGATGACCGAACACGAAACGGTACGTGCCTCCCGTACGAACATCCACCTCGCAGGAAAGGAAGGACGCTCCAAACGACTTTGCTACCCACCAGCGCTTGAGCAGTTCGGGTTTGGTCCAAGCATCGAAGATAATATTTGCCGGGCCGTTGAAGGTTCGAGTCACGACGAGCTCACGCTCTGATTTCCGTTCTACTGTCGTCTCGTATTTCTTGATTGCATTATCTTTTCTTTCTTCCATGGGCGTTCTCCTTCTGTTTCAATTCCTCAACAAGTTCGTCCAGTTCGTCGAAGCGTGCGGCCCAGAGCTGGCGGTATCTCTCGATCCATGCCGCCTCCTTCTCCAGTGCGCGCAGGCCGAGCCTGCAGGTCCGCACGCGCCCGACCTTTT
>CAYZHX010000174.1:0-8118 GCA_964476905.1 uncultured Terriglobales bacterium | reverse complement strand
AGCTCGTGTCCGAGAACGCGAATCAGTCGCTGCCAAGCCTGCCGCTCTTCTTCTCGCAAGGCGCGGCTCAAGTCAGAAATCAGCAGCAACTGGTGCGGGACGCCGCGTTCTCGAAATGATGTTTGCTGAATCGCCCAGCGGCCCTCGCGTCCGGGGAAGCTCATACGCAGTGTGCGTCCGCCGGCGTGGCCGAGGAGGCTGCCAAGATGCAGTTCCTGGGCTGTGCGTCCGAGCATGCGCTCCGCGGTCATCGCCATGAGTTGCTCCCCGGCACGGTTTACGATGCGTAGCCGCTGTTGGGGATCAAACGTGAAGACGGCAACGTCGATCTCCATCAGCACTTTCTTGAGGAGCGCTACGGCTTCCATGGAACCGAGGCGTTGGCTCTGCAAAGTGTCAGAAAGCGAGTTGATTTCGAGAACGAGTTCGCCGAGAGCGTCGTTCCGGCTGGCTCGACGCGCGCGGAACGAGAAGTCTTCTTCTCGCAGCGCTGCAACCATGTTCGACAGAGTCTGAAGGGGACGAATCACCTGCGCGCGAATGGCAAAAGCTGCAATGAGCCATCCGAGGACAAGAAAGAAAGTGAGAGTCCACTGCGTTTGCGACGAATAGTTGCCAAACCAGATCAGCAGTTCGCAGACGACGAGTGGGAAGAGGCTTCCGCCGAGCGCAAATAGAAGGAGGCGCTTCTCGAAGCTCAATTGTTTTTTTCTTTTGCGACGAGAAGAAGTGGCTGCGACTACGTGCCCGAAGATGTCGAGCTCAGAGGCCATATTTCTGGATACGACGATAGAGCGCACTGCGGCTCAGGCCCAATGCTTCCGCAGCATGGCTGATGTTGCCGGAGTAGCGTCCCAGCGTCTTGCGGATGAGCAGCGATTCTACTTCTTCGAGGCTCATTTCCTCGATTGAACTCGTGCTCTCGCGCCTGTCGCTTAGTCCTAAATCGCTTGGACGGATGGATTCGCCCTGGGCGAGCAACACCGCTCGTTCGACCGAATGATCCAGTTCGCGAACGTTACCCGGCCAGAAGTGTTCGAGCATCTTCTGCATTGCAGCAGGATCGAAGCGGTTGATCTGCTTGCGATAGCGCTGCGAATAGGCCTTCAGGAAGTGCTGCGCCAACAGCGGAATGTCTTCGCGGCGCTCGCGCAATGGCGGCAGATGAATCTCGATGGTGTTCAACCGAAAGAGAAGATCAGCGCGGAAGGTTCCCTTTGAGCTTTCGGCCTTCAGGTCGGCATTTGTCGCTGAGAGCACGCGGACGTCGACGTTCTTCGTCTTCGAGGAACCTACGCGCTCCATTTCGCCGGTCTCCAGAACACGCAACAACTTTGCTTGCTGTTTCAGCGGCACGTTGGCAATTTCGTCGAGGAAAATGGTGCCTTTGTCGGCAAGTTCGAAACGGCCGATGCGGTCGGTACGCGCGTCCGTGAATGCGCCTTTTACGTGACCGAAGAGTTCGCTCTCGAACGTTCCTTCGGGCAAACCGCCGGTGTTCACTGTAACCATGGGCCGCGACGCGCGAGGCGAGAGCAAGTGCAGGGTGCGGGCTACAACTTCCTTGCCTGTGCCGTGCTCGCCGGTAATTAGGACGTTCGCGTCGCTTGGTCCGATGCGGGCGATAAGTTCCAAAACCGGCTGCATGACTTTTGATTCGGCGATGAAGGTCGGCCGGCCCTGCGCTTGCAGAAGGCGATTCTCGGCTTCGAGATGCTGGGCCCGCTTTAAAGCGCGGCTTAACTCCATTTGAGTGCGCAGAATGCTGATGAGCCGCTCGTTTTCCCAAGGTTTTTGGATAAAGTCGCGCGCACCACGACGCATGGCTTCTACCGCTATATTCACGCTGCCCCAGGCAGTCATGACGATGACTGGCAAAGTACTGTCAACGTTTTGAATTTTCGAAAGAAGGTCGAGGCCTTCTTCGCCGGAGGTGGTGTCGCGCGTGTAGTTAAGATCGATGAGCAGGATGTCGAATTCGCCCGACGCCAACTCCTCCATGACTGCTTCAGGAGAAGCAACAGCGTCGATGCGATATCCCTCCCCTTTGAGCAGCAGACGGAGGGCTTCGCGCACGTCTGCCTGATCGTCCGCGACAAGGATGCGCGGTGGGGCAGAGGCTGAGCTTGCTTCCGTAACTTCGTCCTGCTCGAGACTACTAATTGGCAAATGCGACCTCCGGGAACTACGGCAACAGGCGATAAGCGAGCGGCAATAGGCCTATTGCTGATTGACCGGCGCTATTCCCGACATCTTTGGCAGCGCGTGAACCATGCCTGTTTCGGCATCATCGATGCTGATTCCGTTATTTACCAGCGTAGCACCGATGGAGTGGTCTAACTCCACCCTTGCTTTCGCATAGGCGGTTGTGGCGGTCACCAGATTCGATTCTGCGACGGCTAAATCGCGGCCTACCTGAAGCACCTGCAGACTTGTTGAAGCACCGAGAGCAAGCTTCTTCTGCTCGATGTCCAACGTGCGCTGCGCGACATCTACAGCTTTCCTCGCTGCCACTACCCGAGCGCGATACTGCGTGACGGCGAACTGAGCATTGCGGACTTCGATTCCGACCTGATTTTGTAGTTGCTGGAGGTGGAGCTGCGCCTGTCCGTATTCCAGTTCTGAACGTACTTGGTCAGCTTGAGCTGCGCGGTTGCGGAGTGGAAAATTGAGCGTAAATCCGATCGAGTAATCCGGCGAGCTTCCGTTGAAGGTGCGTGTGAACGCGTCACCAAAGCCTGTTATGGGAAGCCCGGCGTTTGCCGCAATCAGTGGATTGGGCACACCCGCAAGACCGGACCCGCCGTAATATCCAACCAGATCCAGCGTCGGCAGGAGAGCATTTTTCGCAGCTTTTCGCGTGAGCTGGCGATTGGTCATATCAACTCTTGCCATGGCCAACTCCGGACGATGTGAGAGCGCTTCGGCGATCAGGTCTTGCGTGGGTACCACCGGTTCATTTTCGGGAACCACGATCGTGTCGGTCGGTACAACGGTGGCACCGGCTACCTCGGGATCGCTGAGATTACGCGTGATGGCATTCTTCATCAGTAGTTCCTGCAGCTGAAGAGTGGTCTGCGCGATGATCAGGTCCTGATTGCTGGTATCGACCACCGATTCATCGCGGGTAACTTCGATCGGGGCAATGGCTTGCAGCTCAACTTGTTTCTTATCGTCTTCTAGAGTCTTCTGAGCAAGCGATAGAGAACGCTCTTTTACCTTCACGTCTTCCACGGCGTTGACGAGATCCCAGTAAATATTCTCGATCTGCGTCGTGGTCGCGATCACTTGATTGCGAAAGGCTATATCGGTTACTTCGCGATTGTTTTTGGCGATGCGCAGAAAGCGCAAATTTGGTCCAAGCCCGAATCCCGAAAGCAGGCGCTGAGTCAACTTCACCTGATAGTACGAATTCAGATTTGGCACCAATTCGGTGAAGCGACCATTGGTGGTCTGGCGGCTGTTCTGCACCACGAAATTCATCGTCGTGCCTGTTGGGAACGACTGTTGGTAGTTGGCGTTGCCGTTGACGGTGTTCTGTAGCACTGAGGGGACACCAAAGGTCACTTGGTTGGCAACGGGGAAGACGCCGTGTTCGTCGTTAAACTGAAAGCTAATCTGCGGATCGTAGGAATTTACCGGCGCACCTGTTCCAATTGTCGATTGCACCAGGCCCCCGGCACCGCTCCCTGCTCCGCCGGCCCCAGCCGTCGATCCACCTGCGCCCGCGCCTGGAGCACCGCTGCCGAATCCGCCGATGCCACCACCCGGCGTGCCCTGCACCACGCCCGTATTTACTCCTAGAGCTTGTGCGCCCGCCCTGGTGCGCAGAACATCGGTGTCCGCGATGTCGAGGTTGTAACGGGCAATCGCCAGATCAAGGTTGTTCTCCAACGCGAGCGCGATCGCGTCGTTCAACGACAGCATCAGCTTGCCTTCTTTGATCAGCTGGTTGATTCGCGGAGAGTTGTCGAGCTTGGGACTACGCAACGTCCGGCCTTCATACGGCGCAAAAAGATTGGGGAACGATTTACGGGACTTCGAGAAATCAATCTTTGTACGCTCAAGCTCGGGCGCTGGCTGTTGAACCGGAGTGCTGGCGGCAGCTGGTTGCGGCGCTGCCGGCGGAGGTTGCTCCGCGGCCGCAGGAGCTGCGGGCGGATTGTCTGCGGGCTTGGTCTCCTGGGCGATTCCGAACGTAGAAAGCGTCGCGATGCAGAACAGCGCTACTGCTCTGAGCTGCGGATGAAAACACTTATGCATCGGCTTCAAGGCTCCTTTTTGTCCTTGGTGAAAATTCTCTTTTTTCGTGACGGTTAGGTCACCAGGGCGCCGGCCTCGACCGGACGCGCCGTGTCGCCGACGATCCAGCCATCGAGCAGCTTGATGGTGCGATGACCGTAGGCTGCGTTGGCTTCCGAGTGCGTGACCTGAATGATCGTCGTTCCGGCTTCGTTGAGCTGCCGGAAGAGCTCCATGATTTCTTTTGCCTGATCGGAGTGAAGATTGCCTGTGGGTTCGTCGGCGAGTATCAGTTTGGGCTTGTTGATAACCGCGCGCGCCACTCCGACTAACTGCTGCTGTCCACCGGAGAGCTGATTCGGATAGAGATCCTTTTTCCCGACAATGTTGAAGCGGTCGAGCGTATCCGCGACCAGGCTCGCGCGCTCCGATCTTTTGATGTCTTTATAGGAAAGCGGCAGGTCAAGATTTTCGGCGACGGTCAGATTGTCCAGTAGGTGATAGCTCTGGAATACAAACCCAATGTTCTTCTTGTTGAGCTCAGAGCGTTGCTTGCGGTTCATTTTATGCACCGGCTCGCCTGCGAAGTAGTATTCCCCGGTCCACTGGTCGTCGAGCATTCCGAGAATGCTCATTAACGTGGTCTTACCCGCTCCAGACGGACCCATTACAGTTACAAATTCACCTTGCTCGACATCGAGGTTAATGCGCCGCAGCAGCCATATGGTGCCGGCGGGCGACTTGATCGTTTTTTCGATTCCGCGTAACTGAATCATCGAGAAACCTTGGTAGCACCTGAGTTCACGAGTCATAAATGGCACGTAGCTGACCTAACGATAAATGCCCATAAACGTCTGTGGGTGAGAGATTTACAACTGCAATTGAGAACGATGAGGCGAGCCACTTGTTCGTCGGCGCGAAGAAGTGTCCGAAAATGAACAGTTGCGGTGCGGAGGCGTCCAGGGCTTTACAGCGGGAGCTCCGTCCCAGCAAGATAACGGAACGCACACTAAACCCAAGGGAGCATTCATGTCCGCAGCCGCTGTTGAACAGCCGCAACACACTTTGTCAGCCCCAGAACCAGCGCCCGCACAGGTGGTAATCGGAGCTGGACTGGGATTGATCATCTCGAGCTGTATGCAAACATTCACCAAACTCGGAGTTGCCGATCGGATCGCCAACGGGACGACAAAGGTCACCGATCTGGCTGCTCAAACCAAGTTTCCTGAGGATGCGCTCTATCGCATCCTGCGCGTGCTCGAGATGGCCGGCATTATGCGGGAAACTGCGGGGCGCGCATTCGCCCTAACCGACGCTGGCTCACTGTTGCGGACCGACGTGCAGGGTTCGATGCGGGACATCATTCAATTCATGACCGATCCCTTTCACTACAAAGTGTATGGCAGCTTCACCGACAGCCTGCAACGGGGAAGGACGCCGTTCGAGGATGTATTCGGTGAGCCAATCTTCAAGTGGTTTTTTCGTCCGGAGAACCACGAAGAAGCTGAGATCTTCCACAAAGGGATGGTCAGCTTCAGCAGCACCTGTGCCCCCGCGTTTCTGCAGTCCTATGACTTCACCCAATTTCATCACATCATCGATCTCGGTGGCGGACTCGGCGGTATTGTGCGGGCGATGCTGAAGGCCTGTCCTAAACTGAAAGGCACCGTTGCCGATCTGCCTGAAGTAGTTGAACAAACCGGTCAAGCCATTGCTGCTGACGGGCTGAGTTCACGATGTGCCACCGTCGCCTGTGACTTCTTCAAAGCCGTTCCGAGCGGCGCCGATGCGTATTTCATGAAACACATCCTGCACGATTGGAATGATCAGGACGCAACTCGCATTCTCAAGAACATTCGTGCGGTGATTCCGTCACACGGCAAGCTCATCTTGGGCGAGGCGGTGGTCCCTGCGGACGGCACTCCGCATCCGGCCAAGCTGATCGACATTGAAATGATGACGTTTCTGCAAGGCAAGGAGCGCACTGAACCGGAGTGGCGCACTTTATTGAGTGGTGCGGGATTCAAGCTGAATCGCGTGATCTATACCAAGTCGCCCCTGGATTTGATTGAAGCTGTGCCGGTGTAGCACTGCAGTGCAGCGGGCAAGATCACAAAAGCAAAAGAGCCGAGAAATCGGCTCTTTTGCTTGAGATCAATCTGGTACGAAATTTACTGCTTTGACTCGTCGCCTGCTGGAGATTTCGTCTGAGAGATCGTCCAGTTCTGTTCGCCGACTTTGAAGCGGGCGAAGCGGCGAACGGAAATGTTCTCGCCGAGCTTGCCGATTTTAGTCGCGATCAATTGAGAAACGGAGATCGTCTGCTCTTTGATGAACGGCTGATCGAGTAGGCAAACTTCCTCATAGAACTTGGCCATCTTGCCTTCGACGATCTTCTCTACAACATTTGCGGGCTTGCCCGTCGCTGCCGCCTGCGAGCGATAGATTTCCTTCTCACGCTCGTAGTCTTCAGACGTGACGTCTTCCCGGCGAATGTATTTCGGATCGGTCGCGGCTATGTGCATGGAGATGTCGTGTAGCAGTTCCTTGAAATCGTCAGTGCGCGCGACGAAGTCGCTCTCACAGTTCAGCTCAAGCAAAACGCCAATCTTGCCGCCGGCATGGATGTAGCTGGCAACCGAACCTTCATTCGTGGTGCGCGAGGCCTTCTTGCCCGCGGTAGCAACGCCCTTCTTGCGCAGGACGATTACAGCCTGCTCGATGTCCCCATTGGACTCGACCAAGGCATTCTTGCAGTCACCAAATGGAGCGCCGGTCTTGTCACGCAGCTCCTTCACCAATTTCGCGTCGATATTCACAGTAGTAGTGCTCATAAAAATCAGCTTCTAGCTGCTAGCTATTAGCCGCTAGCTGGCTTGTTCCCGCTAGCTGCTGTCGCTAGCGCTATTTCTTGGGAGACACGAAACGTGTCTCAAGAGGTACTTGGAAAGACAGGACAAATTGCAGGACGTGGCTGAGAAAGCTAGCTGCTGCCGCCGCTAGCAGCTTCTTCACTCGTACGCTGCTTCGGCTTCGGTTTCGTTCGCCGCCGCTGCTACTGCCGGGGACTTGCGGATGTTTCCGCCTAGAACCTCTTCGAGGTTGATGTCCTCGGAGCCGGCTTCGCCGTCGGCAGCATATTCGCCACCTTCGCCTGCCGTCTGTTCTTCAGTGCCGGTTGCAACCGCGCCTGCCAGCTCTGCGTCGCCTTTGTCGGTCGCGGCTTGCGCGCCTTCAACGATGGAGTCTGCTATTTTCGAGGCGAAGAGTCGGATCGCGCGCAGCGCGTCGTCGTTGCCGGGGATCACATAATCCACTTCGGTCGGATCGCAGTTCGTGTCGACGACGGCGACTACGGGAATGCCGAGTTTGCGGGCTTCCTTCACCGCAATCTGCTCTTTGTTCGAATCAATCACGAATAACGCATCCGGCAGACGCTTCAGGGCTTTGATACCTGCCAAGTTCGCCTGCAGGTGCTTGCGCTCGCGCTCCAGCTTGATGACTTCCTTTTTCGGGAGCAGCTCGTACCGGCCATCAGTAGCCATGTCGTCGAGTTCCTGCAGCCGCTTCACTGACTTCTGCACCGTCACCCAGTTGGTGAGCAGTCCGCCGAGCCAGCGCTGGTTCACGTAAAACATTCCACAGCGACCGGCCTCTTCGGCGATTGCGTCCTGCGCCTGGCGCTTGGTGCCGACGAAAAGAATGGTCTTGCCTGCGGCGGCGGTTTCCTGAACGTACTTGCTCGCGTCTTTGAACATCTTCAGCGTCTTCTGCAGGTCGATGATGTAAATTCCGTTGCGCTCTCCGAAGATATATTCCTTCATCTTTGGATTCCAGCGCTTCGTCTGGTGCCCGAAGTGAACTCCAGCTTCGAGC
>CAYZHX010000173.1:0-8125 GCA_964476905.1 uncultured Terriglobales bacterium | reverse complement strand
CATCTCTGACCGCATCGCAGTCCGAGACCACGTATCCCTGGAAGCCCCACTTCCCGCGTAGCTGGTTCTGAAGCAGGTACTGGCTCGCGCAGGCCGGCTGGCCGTTGATCGCGTTGTAAGCGCACATCACTGACCCGGCCTTTCCTTCGACGACCGCGGCGCGAAAAGCCGGCTCGTAGGTATCGACCTCATCGTGCTTGCTTACATCGACGTCGGCAAAGTGACGTGTAGGCTCGGGCCCGCTGTGTACTGCGAAATGTTTTGGTGTCGCGATCGCGAGGTAGTACTTGGGATCATCACCCTGCAGTCCGGTCACGTAGGCAACGCCCATGCGGCCGGTGAGAAACGGATCTTCTCCGTAGGTCTCCTGCCCGCGGCCCCAGCGCGGGTCACGGAAGATGTTGAGGTTGGGCGACCAGAAATCCAGGCCTCCCATAATGCCGGTGTGCCCTTCACGCAGGTTCTGCACATGCTTGATGCGGCCTTCAATCCCAATTTGGGCCGCCATTGTGTGGATGCCCGGCGCGTCGAACGTGGCGGCAAGCCCGATCGGTTCGGGATACTCAGTCACGCCTTCGTTGATCACGCCGTGCAGAGCTTCGCTCCACCATTGGTACGCAGGAATCTTGAGCCGCGGCACTGCCGCGGAGTTGTTCTGCATCTCGGAAGCTTTCTCCGCCAGAGTCATGCGGTGAACCAGATCCGCCGCGCGCTCTTGGGGTGAGAGCTTCGGATTCATGTATGGAAGGTTGGAATTGTCTTGTGCAATCGAGGGGCACGCAACAATCAGCATGAAAGCGCTTACAACGGCCAGTATGAACTTCCCGAAACGGTTCATCTATTCTCCCGAAAAGTATGCAGTCGCTTTTATTTGCAACCGGCTTGAAAACACAGATTCTTGCTGAAAAACGGCATTACGTGGTTCTGAAAACGATCGGCGACCTTGCTGGTATGTGTACCGGAGTACAGTTGAAAACTGTTCTCGATGGTGTATTTGTCGAGAACATCATGCAATTTCTGGGTGTCGACTCTTAAGCCATCCTGATCACCGACATCGATCGCGATTGCGCGGTACCGGCGCAAATTGTTGATGTACTGATCGATGAAAGCCAGCGGCGAATTGGCTGCCCATTTTGCCAAAACGTCCGGCTGCGGCTCGCCATTCTTCGTGGGTAAGTCCAGATAAAGCGGAGGGTTCTTTGGATCGGGCGACCACGCAGCCGCGCTCGCAAGCTGCGCCCGGGCAAAGAACTGCAGCTTGGCCGAATCCTCGGGCGTCTTCACCGCCTCGAGTGCCTTCTCGATTTCCGGGTTCGCAGGTCTAGCTGGTCGAGGCGACAAGCAGCAGGGGCTCATGACGTAGAGGCTACCGAAGACATCGGCATGCTTCATGCCGATACGCGTCGCCCCGTATCCTCCCATCGAATGGCCAACCAAGCCACGGTTCTCCCGATTTGGGAACGTCCTGTAATGGGAATCGATGTACGCCACCAGGTCATGGGCGATGAACTGCTCGAAATCCCCGGTTGTCACTGAGCTTGAATACATCGATCCGTTGTGCACCGTTTTCGAATCGGGCAGCACCACGATCATCTCTTTCGCGCCCTCCGCGAACGCCCCTTCGATGGTTTGCGGTACATGGATCTCGTGACTCCATTGCTCGGCACCAATCGAATACCCGTGCAAGGCATACACGACCGGATATCGTCGCGATTTCTCGTTCGCGTAGCTCGGAGGTAGAAACACGAAAACATCACGGTCAACCGCATTCCCCTCGAGGTTGCCTTCGAGCGCGGCTCCGTGGACCTTGATATGTTCCACGGTCACAGGCTTCGCGCCAGGGACTGGGGAAGGGACTTCCGTTTGCACCTGTGCCCTGAGCGCAGAGGAAAGAAATACTGCTGTTGCTAAAACTAGGCGTTGCAGCAATCTCGTTTTCAACATTTTTTTCCGTTGCGAACAGAATGGATTCTCAATGCGTGTATTCCTCTGGAGTCAAGCGATAGTCCGCAATTATCGTTAACTTTACCCAAAATTGACAATAGCTGTCTTCGACGATATAAAGTTCGAGCCGCAACGAAGCTACACTTTCGCCATTCCATAAAACTGGATTGGAAACGCCGCTGTCTGACACTCATCGTGGGATCCACCTTACGAGCACGGCAATAATTTCCAATCTACTGCTGCTGGAGTTGCCGGCGTGACGTTAGAGCTCAATGATGAAAGCGCTCGTGTTTGAAAAACCTGGGCAAGCATCGGTCCAAATGATCGCCGAGCCCGAAGCGCATGGAGACGTATTGCTGAAGGTCCGAATGGTGGGACTCTGCGGAACGGACCTGAATTCGTTCCGCGGAACGAATCCCCTAGTCTCCTTCCCACGAATTCCGGGCCATGAAGTTTGCGGCACCATTGTGCAGTGCGATGCGACTGACGCAGCCCTCAAGGTGGGGACCGATGTGGCTCTCTGTCCTTACAAGAGCTGCGGAAGATGCGCGTCGTGTCTACGGGGACGCCCAAATGCCTGTCAGAGCAACGAGACCCTCGGTGTCCAAAGAGACGGTGCAATGACGGAGTTCATCGTCATACCCCGGGAGAAACTATATCCGGCAAAGCTTAGTACGAAAGAGCTGTCTTTGGTAGAACCCTTAGCGGTTGCACTCCATGCTGTCGGCCGCGGAAGAGTAACTGCGAACGACACAGTGGCGATCTTCGGCTGCGGCGGAATCGGACTGGGCATTGTAGCGGCTGCGGCTTTTCGCGGTGCCCGCACGATCTGCGTGGATGTCAGCGATGAAAAGCTGGAACTCGCGCATATCGCGGGCGGAACACACACCATTAACAGCACCCGTGAGCCCTTGCACGAACGGCTCCTGCAGATGACGGACGGGCGCGGGCCCGATGTGGTGATTGAAGCGGTTGGATCTCCAGCGACGTTCCGTGCTGCGGTAGAAGAGGTCTCATTCAGTGGCAGGGTTGTTTACTTGGGTTATGCCAAGGAACCGGTGAGCTATGAGACCAAGCTCTTCGTGCAAAAGGAACTGGACGTAACAGGATCAAGGAATGCTCAGCCGGAAGATTTTCGCGACGCAATCTCTCTGCTGCAGACGGGGCGGTTTCCCGTCAATCGCGCTGTGAGCATGGTTGTTCCTCTCGAGGAGGCAGGAAACGCACTACGCTCATGGAGCGAGAATCCGTCGCGGTTCCAGAAAATTCTAGTCTCTTTGGATTGAGTTGCAGTCGTTGGAAGGAGATTATGCTTTCGCATTACTCATTCTTGTCGCGTTTTGTAGGTAGGCTGTTGCTGCTGACATACGCCTTCGCGGTCGCCCATGCCCAGAATCCCACTGCCCCGACCGCCTCGGAAGATCCGGCGACGATTGATCAAGCCTGGCAAAAAGCGAGCAGCAAGTACGATACCCAACGGGCCACTCTCTTGCATGATGTCGACACAAGCGACCAGGACGGCCCATTCCGTGCGGACTGGGAGTCGCTGCAGAAGTACGAGGTCCCAGAATGGTACAAAGACGCAAAATTCGGAATCTTCATTCACTGGGGACTCTACTCGGTTCCCGCGTTCGCGAATGAATGGTATCCGCGCAATATGTATCGCGAAGGATCGGAAGAATATAAGCACCACGTCGCGACCTACGGACCGCCGGATAAATTCGGCTACAAAGATTTCATTCCGATGTTCAAAGCCGAGCATTACGATCCCACCGCGTGGGCCGCGTTATTCAAGAAGGCAGGTGCAAAATACGTTGTGCCTGTAGCGGAGCATCATGACGGCTTCGCGATGTACGACAGCGGAGTGAGTGACTGGACCGCAGCAAAAATGGGACCGCATCGCGATCTCATCGGAGATCTGGGAAAAGCCGTGCGCGCTGCAGGGTTGCATTTCGGTGTGTCATCACATCGGGTGGAACATAACTTCTTTCTCGGCGTGGGCCGCACGATCCCTTCTGACGTGAACGATCCGCAATATGCGGCGTTCTACGGCCCGGCGCATACCTGGCTGACGAACCCGCGTGGAACTCCCCTCAACAACGATTTCACATATGTGTCGCAGGCGTGGGCGAATGACTGGCTGGCACGCGCCGCTGAGTTGGTCGAGAAGTATCATCCCGATATCGTTTACTTCGACTGGTGGATCGGGCAGGCATCGATCCGTCCGAACCTGACTCGCTTTGCTGCGTTTTACTACAACACATCATTGAAGTATGGCGATCATGTTGGCGTGATCAACTACAAGGATTACGCCATGCAGGAGCATTCCGGCGTGCTCGACCTGGAGCGAGGACAACTCGGTGACATTCGTTCGCTTTATTGGCAGACTGATACGTCAATCAGCAATCGCTCCTGGGGCTATACAAAAGACGATACTTTCAAGTCGCCAGAATTCATCGTTGATCAGCTCATTGATATCGTCAGCAAGAACGGCAATTTGCTATTGAACTTCGGCCCGCGCTCCGATGGCACGATTCCCGAACAGGTACAGCAGGTGCTGCTCGATGTTGGCGCGTGGCTCAACGTGAATGGAGAAGCCATCTATGGAACCCGGCCGTGGAGGATTTACGGTGAGGGTCCGACAAAAGTTGCTGCTGGATCCTTCCACGACACCGACACGGCGAACTACACACCCGAAGATTTTCGCTTTACTACCAAGGGTGACGTCCTATATGCCATCGGACTCAAGTGGCCGGCAAAGCAAGAAGCCATTATTCATTCCCTCGGACAGACGCTTGGAAGCTGGCCAGTCCAAGCCGTCAGCTTGCTTGGCAGCAATGCGACCGTCCAATTTGACCAACGTTCCGATGGCCTGCATGTACATTTGCCCGCGGAAACACCCGCGAAATATGCCTATGTGCTGCGCATGACATTTTGATTCTCGGTCACTCCCAACTTTCTATTTCCCGATTACGGTTACTACAGAGCGATCAGGTTGGGTCCATGCCTGGGTACCTTCATGCTTGAGCCGATGGGCAGCGTTGTCCCACAAAAGGTTGGTAATGGAACCGCCACTGTTCTCATACTTATAGGTTGTCCCGTCATCCTGAAAGAGAGTAAAAGATCCGTCGGCTCCCGAGTACACCCGCACTGATGCAATCGTCTGCGGCTGATGTGAGCTCTGTATTTCCGACCCAAGCGGCACAATGCTTCCCGCTCTTACAAAGAGCGGAAGAATGTCAATCGGAGCGTCTGCCGTAATTGTCTGGCCGCCATGAAGGCGCTCGTTGGTCCAGTAGTTGTACCAATCGCTGCCAGCCGGCAGATACACCTGTCTACGAGTCGCACCCTGTTCAGTAACCGGAGCAACAAGGAACGCAGGGCCAAACATATATTCGTCGGGAATATTCAAGGCGCTTGGATCGTTAGGAAAATCCATGAAGAGCGCCCGCATGTATGGAGCGCCGGTTTGATAGCTGCGATAAGCAACGGAGTATGTGTACGGCAGGAGTTGATAACGGAGCTTCAAATATTTCGCGAGAATCGGCTCAGCTTGCTTGCCATACGACCACACTTCGTTGTGGTTTCTCTCTCCATGCGCACGCATCACAGGATGAAATGCACCCCACTCGAACCAGCGCACAAACAGCTCGGGATAGTCTTCATAGTGATCAATGGTGTCGCGTGCATCTGATCCATCGATTAGAGGTTTGTGCTCTGCGTGGTAGTCCGGTGGAATAGACGGAGAGAAGAACCCGGCAATATCCGTGTCCCAATATGGCATTCCGCTGGCGGTAAAGTTCAGCCCTGCGGGAATCGAGCGCTTCAGCATGTCCCAGGTTGAAACAATGTCGCTCGACCAGAACACCGTGCCGTTCCGCTGTGCGCCGAGATAAGCCGCGCGGGCCAGGATCATCACTCTCCGGCTGTCACCGAAGTCCCGGCGAAAACCTTCATAAACGGATGCGGTGTGAAATAGAGGATAGACGTTGTAGAAGCGCGTTCCGGATCCGATCGAGAACACGTCGTTCGCAGGATCGACGTCCGGCTCCGTTTCATCCAGCCATATGTAATCAAAACCATAGGGTTTCACATAGCGGTCGCGAATCTCCTCCCAGAACCACTTCGCTGCGTCAGGGTTGGTGGTATCGAGATTCGGCCCGATGACATCCTTGAAGCCTCCCGAATCGGGTTTTCCGTCTCGCGTATGTATCAGCCATCCTTTGCTCAGCAGCATGTCGTAAAACTGAGTGCCTGGCGCAAAGTGTGGCCATACGCTCAACAGCGTATTCACGCCCATGGAATGCAGGTCGCGATTCATGCCCGCCGGATCCGGCCAACGTTTCGGATCGAGGTCCAATTCGCCTTGGCGGGTCATATTCAGGAAGTCCACTACCAACACGTCCAGCGGCAACTTCCTCTCGCGATATCCCTTAGCGATATCGAGAATCTGCTCCTGAGTCGGATAAATTGCTTTGCTCTGGATATATCCAAAGGCGGCCTTTGGCAGTAAGTGCGCGGCGCCCGTCAGCAGCCTGTAGCCTTGGTAAATTTCGTCACTGCTATCGCCCGCGATGACGAAATACGACACTCGGTCTCCAACCTCCGACGACCACACATTGCGGTTGTTGAATCCAAGGTCCACTGTCGTTTTCGAAGGATTGTCCCAGACCAGCCCATAGCCACGCGTCGAGATCATGAACGGCACGCAAACATCCTCGCCGCCGATTGCGCCGTAATCGTGCCAGCAGCGCACCTGGTGATCGCGAAGATCCATCCAGCCTTTCTGCTGCTGCCCTAAGCCGAAGTAATGCTCGTCTGTAGGGGAGTCAAAAGTGGCTGTAATCCGGTAACTTTTCGCACCTGGTTCAACTTCGGCATGATTAGGACTCATCATCCAACTACTCATGCGCAAGAGCATTTTCCCCTGCGCTGTCGTGACGAGCAGTGCGTCCCTATATGGACCGCGCCCGCCGCCCGTGCCAAAGTAGGGCTCGCGCAGCTGACGATTCAGTACGTCCAACGGCAGCGGCTGCGGCAGCTTGTCTTTAGGAAGATCTCCTTGCGCGACACGCACCGTCATGTGCGCCGATCGGAACACCTCGGCGCCCTCCGCATCGGATTCACGTACCCATCCTTCACTCGAAGGATTGCCGACAATGCCGTATCCGGGAGCGTTCGTCGCAGACGTTTTGTCGACGCTCATGGTCACGCGCAAGATGTTCGGCGCGTACGGCTCAAGCGAAATCACTCGCCCGTTCCGTTCCAGCACGAGCGGGCTCCCTAGTTGAGCAATTGCTTCCGCTACCAGCAACGCGGGCATGCACAACACAATCAATCCGTACGTCAGAAGTCGTCTTCTATTCATCGGAGTTGTTTTTAGTTCCTATTTGGTATCGAGCAACAAAACGGTGCTTGCGTGTGGTTCAAGAGTCTGAGTCAAACGTGACCTCAGGCGACGCTGTTCCCCGCTCCAGGCATTTTTCGCGTTGTACTGATCTTCGCGGAAACCTAAGCTTGCCAGAGTGCGATCGACATTTATCGGCTTTTCACCCAAATTAAATGCGGCCACTGCGCGTCGATTGCCGGGAAGGTCCGCAGTCCATACAACAAGATCGCCATCGCGCAAGACTTGTCGCGATGCTGTAGCTGTCTGGTCAATGCTCAATACATCGGCATTGGTCAACAGACGGAGAGTCTGTTCGTCGAGAAGAGTTAAATTGGCTCCGACAATCAGCGGGCTGCGGGCCATTGCCCACAGGCTTAACTGGGTCTGCTGCTCATCAGGTGTAAGCCTGGTGTGTCTTGGCCGAGGCCCAACATCCGGGAATGGAGTCAACTCTCCGACTGGCAGCATGTCTGCATCGGGCCAATTCCCAGGACGGGAATACTGAGCCCAGCGCGCAGCATTCTCAAATTGGTTTTTGATTCCGATTGGATAATCCCGAGTGCCGCTGTCCCAAATGTCCCAGATGTCGTTTGAAATTCGCCACATTTGCGCCAACTCCGCCACTTCCGCATGGTGCTCGACCGATGTTGGTCCGGGCGAAAGACTCAGAACGATATCCCGGCCGCTGCGCTGAATTGCCAACGCGATCTGCCGGATTTCTGTCGGCTTGTACGGGTGATCCGCGATGCAATCAACCTTCAGGAAGTCGACACCCCACCCGGCATATTGCCG
>CAYZHX010000172.1:1371-8125 GCA_964476905.1 uncultured Terriglobales bacterium | reverse complement strand
CGCGCTGGTGAAGATTGAAGCCGTCAACTTCGAGTCGCCCGACGAGGCGCGTAACAAGATCCTCTTCGACAATCTGACGCCGCTCTATCCGCAGGAGCGGATCAAGCAGGAGACGGTGCGCGAGAACATCAGCGCGCGCGTCATGGACCTGCTTACGCCAGTTGGCAAAGGCCAGCGTGGATTGATCGTTGCTCCGCCACGTACTGGCAAAACGATGCTCCTGCAGGCGATCGCGAACTCGATCACGACGAACCATCCCGAAGTCGTACTGATCGTGCTGCTGATCGATGAGCGTCCGGAAGAAGTCACGGACATGCAGCGGTCGGTGAAAGGCGAAGTCATTTCTTCGACCTTCGACGAACCCGCCGCCCGTCACGTGCAGGTCGCCGAAATGGTGATTGAAAAAGCGAAGCGCCTGGTTGAGCACAAACGCGATGTTGTGATTCTGCTCGATTCGATTACGCGTCTGGCACGCGCTTACAACACCATCGTGCCGCCGTCAGGCAAAGTCCTTTCCGGCGGTGTCGATTCGAATGCTTTGCAGCGTCCAAAGCGATTTTTCGGTGCCGCCCGCAATATCGAAGAAGGCGGATCGCTGACGATCATAGCCACCGCGCTAGTTGAAACCGGCTCGCGCATGGACGACGTGATTTTTGAAGAGTTCAAAGGCACCGGTAACATGGAAATCATCCTCGACCGCAAGCTGGTCGATAAGCGCGTCTTCCCGGCAATCGATATTCAAAGGTCTGGCACACGCAAGGAAGAGCTGCTGATTCCCAAGGACGATCTGGCTCGAATCTGGGTGCTTCGCAAGGTGCTGAACCCGCTCTCGCCGGTGGAAGCCATGGAACTGCTGATCGACAAGCTCGGCAAGACTCGGGCGAATGGCGAGTTCTTGGCGAACATGAGTTCGATCTAGGTATTGAATCCAACGAAGAAAGCCTCCCGTTTTGGGAGGCTTTTTTTTGTGTACTTAGGATGTTTCGCAGCTATTTCGTCACAGCCGCCGTCTTAACTTCTTCCGGCGCCATTGGTAGCGCCCCGAACTGTTTCAAGATCACCATCTTTGATTTGCCCTCACGACCGCCTGGAACGTAGATCAGCTTGCGCTCAGGATCGTACGCGAGGCTGTGACCCTTCACATCCGTCTTGAGCTCGCTGTCATATATGAGCTGGCGTCCGTTGACCTTGATGGTTGTGACTGTGCCATCGCTCGAAGCGCCGTAAAGAGCGCCGCCACTCGCATCGAGCCACAGGCGGTCAGTTCCCCCGGCAACAGGTACTCGGCTGAGTTCAGCGCCAGAATCGGCGTCGATGGAGAGCACCGCATAACGCACGGCGACAAGAAGGGTGCGCGAGGTGGGTTCCAAAATTATTCCGGTTGGTTGCGAACCATTCAGCTTAAGGGTCTTGATCGGCTTCGCGTCGCGTTCCAGCGATACGGAATAGGCAACGACAAGATTCTGGTCTTCGAGCGTAATGAAGACTGCGTTCCGAATTGGGTCGTAGGCCATCAGATCGGGATCGCCGCCCACATCGACGATCTGCAGTTCACGATTGATTTGCCTGCTGACGAGAGTTAGCGAACGCGCATACGGATTCGTAGCAATGATGTTCGTCGTACCCGGAACGAGCAGCAGATTTTCCGGGGCGCGGGTCAGCTGAATGCGATCTTCGACATGCCAGTTGCTGGTATTTACTACGTCGATGGAACTGGTTCCGGCATCAGCAATGTACACGCGACCGCCGGCGTCGTCGACTGCAACGCCGCGCGCGCTCACGATTCCCGAAATCTGAGCAACAAACCGGCGCTTAGCCGGATCAAAGATGTCGACTGTACCGGCACCGTTGTGGGCCATCACGAGGTAGCCTTTGGCGAAAGCCAAGGTCTCGAATCCGGGCCGACCGGGAATGTCGAGCAAAGCGATTTCGCGCAGCTTCACGCCAAAGCTGGGGATGGCGAACAGCAGTAGAACTAAGAAAGTTTTAGAAAGACGCATCACCCGTCCAAATGCAGCTATTTACGTCAACAGCTTGGGATGCAGTCCAGAGCTGTTCTGCTGCCTTCCGCCCAAATGGCCATCCAGCAGCAGTTCTGCATCTTAATGGCTGCTGGCTTCGGTCTCTGCTTACGCGCTGAGCCTCGGCAGATAACGAGCTTTGCGCGGGTGCAGTGATAGCCTATTAGGAGCGGCAACTCTCAATTCCTGATGTCGCCACCGGTTTTGGCCGGAAGCCAGCACCGGGAGCCAGCAGCCAGACTATGCCCGATAAAGTCCTCATTGTCGAAGACGAAGAAAACGCACGAACCGGTCTTGCCGAACTGATCTCCGCGTGGGGATACCGAACGGAAACCGCCCGCGACGGCCTCGAAGCTCTCGACAAAGTCATGACCTGGGCTCCGACCATTGTCGTGACCGATCTGAAGATGCCCCGCATGGACGGCATGGAACTGCTGCAGCGGCTTGCAGATCAGGCAGAGCCCATGGCGGTTGTTGTTCTCACTGCCCAAGGCACCATCGATAGCGCCGTGGATGCCATGAAGATGGGAGCCTACGACTACATTCAGAAGCCGGTCGATCCCATAAGGCTGAAAGCCATCTTGCAAAACGCCTCGCGTCAACGCGATACCGAACGCGAGCTCGAAGTCACACGGCGGCAACTACGTGATGCAGGAGTGCTCGGGCGCTTAGTCGGCAAGTCGCGCAAGATGCAGGAAATCTTCGCGCTCCTCGAGCGTGTCGCACCGAGCACCGCGTCGGTCTTAATCACAGGTGAGAGTGGCACGGGCAAAGAGATGGTCGCGCGCACGTTGCACGAGCTGAGTCCGCGTAAATCAAAGCCTTTTGTCGCGATCAACTGCTCTGCCATTCCCGAGACGCTTATCGAAAGCGAGATTTTTGGCCACGAAAAAGGAGCATTCACCGGAGCGCTCGAGCGTCGTGCCGGCTGCTTCGAGTTAGCCGAGGAAGGAACCCTGTTGCTCGACGAAATCGGCGAAATGCCAATCGCAACGCAAGCGAAGCTGCTGCGCGTGCTTGAAGATCGCAAGTTGCGCCGCCTCGGCAGTAAGACAGAAACGGAAGTCAACGTCCGAGTTCTAGCGGCAACAAACAAAGTTCCCGAAGAGGCAGTTGCAAACGGACAATTGCGCAATGACCTTTACTATCGCCTGAACGTCTTCAATGTGCATATGCCGCCGCTGCGCGAGCACAAAGAAGATTTGCCGGAACTCACGGACGCGTTAATCAATGACCTGAATGAAAAGCACGGACGCGAGATCGCAGGCGCCGATGATGAAGTGATGCGCGCGTTCCAGGCATACAGTTGGCCAGGTAACGTGCGCGAGCTGCGGAACACCTTGGAGCGCGCGGTAATTCTCGCAACCGGCAAGTTAGTTGAAACGCGTCACCTGCCGCCTGGATTCGGCACGGCACAGGTGAAGGCAACGGAGTTCGATCCCAACGCGATTCATCTTGGAGTGGGCACGACCGTCGAGGAGGCGGAGAAGCAGTTAATCCTTCGTACCTTAGCAAGCACGAACAACAACAAGACACGGGCGGCAGAGATTCTGGGCATCAGCTTAAAGACTCTGCACAACAAACTAAAGGAGTACGGCTCAAACGGCAGCAACCTGGCCGATGCTGCTAACCAGTAAGTCGCCGACACCAAAAATGGCGTAGAGAAGCTGAGCATCGATGCGACTCAGAACCAAACTGGTAATTGCGATCACCCTGATGGTGGGTGCCATCGTGGTGACGCTCTCGACCATCTACGTCGCGCAGACTGTGCATCTAGTCGTCGATCACGGCCTAAGTCAATCGAAGCAGGCTGCAGATCAAATCTTTCACCTTTCGCGACTCGCTCTCGAAACTGATATCAATAGCACCCGCATTGATCCGAACAATCCTCAAGAAGTAAACGCTTGGGTGGAGGAGAGTCTGCAAACGGATCCCGGCGTGAACGGGGAAATAGAGTCACTCATCGGCTATTCCCCGATCATCAGTGACGCTTCCGTTGTTGGCCATGACGGACGTGCAATTGTGCACAGTAATCCCGAAATGGTCGGCAAACTGGTACCGACGCGGCCAAACTTCCAGGATCTTGCAAACGCCAAGTTCTGGCGACAACTTCAGTTGATCTACGGACCGATCCAGACCTACGTCGTTAAGGTTGCACTTGAGCGTGACACTCAACCATTTGGATCGGTACAAGTAGGCGTTTCCACGGTTTTCTTGAAGAGCGCGCTGCATGATCCGCTCAGGAATGCGCTGATTTTTTCGGCTGTTTCTATCTTGGTTTCGCTGATTCTTGCGGCAGGTCTTTCCGTCCGCGCTCTACGTCCGCTAGAAGCAATCTCCCGGCGCCTCGATCAGATGACCGCTGGCGAGATGAACGCGCCAATTCCGCAAGAGCTGATCCGCAGAGATGAATACGGCAACGTTAGCTCCAAAATCGAACGTATCGGCCGGCAGATGCGCACGGTCAATGAAGTCTTCTCTGCCCTGCAGGAAAATGTAGATCAGATCATGGCCAACCTGCAGGATGGCCTGATGTTGTTCACGCAGGACGGCCGAGCCGTACTGGTCAGCGCATCGATCGAGACCTTCCTAGGAAAGCCTCGCTCCGAAATGCTGGGAAGCCACGCCGAGGAAATCTTCTCGCGCCACACGCAGCTTGGCCGCGCCGTGCTTAATGCCTTCTCAGCTCGCGAGCCGATAGATATGGTCGAGATCAGTGGCGATCATGGCAGCAATGTGCAAGTGTCACTCGACTTCATCGAAGAAGGTGGACAGCAACTCGGGGCTCTGCTCACGATGCGCGATAGCGAATCGATGCGCAAGATCGAAGACGAAATTGAGGTCTCTCGGCGCTTGGCGAACGTCGGCAAGCTGACTTCGGGAGTTGCGCACGAGGTGAAGAACCCGATCAACTCGATCGTCGTCCATCTGGAGATTCTGCGCAATAAGCTCAAAGATCCTGATGCCGACACCCAGCGTCACATGGATGTAATCGGCAGTGAGATTCAGCGGCTCGATCGCGTGGTGCAAACCCTCGTTGATTTCACCCGTCCTGTTGAGCTAAGCCTCTCCGATGTCGACCTGCGAACGGTCGTCGAGCAGGTCGCCTTTGTGGCGCGCCCGGATTGCGAACGCCACGGCGTTCAACTGATGGCCGAGATCTCCGACGAAGCTCTACCTGCAAAGATCGACACCGATCTATTTAAGCAAGCACTCCTGAACATCGTGATCAACGGCGCGCAGGCAATGGCCGACGGTGGGGCGCTCACAATCCGCGCGCATCGTCAGGACAGCGACGACGCGCAGATTGAAGTGCAGGACACGGGTCCGGGCATTCCTCCCGCCATTCGCGACAAAATCTTCAATCTTTACTTCACGACGAAAAAAAGCGGAAGCGGTATCGGACTGGCAATGACGTACCGCATCATGCAATTGCATAATGGATCAATACACTTTGATACCCGAGTTGGGGAAGGAACGATTTTTTACCTCACGCTGCCACTGGCTCGCACCGAACCGCGGCAGCAGCCGAGTAATCTGGTAGCTCATTCATAAGCATGCAATCGTTTTCATACTCACGAATCCTCACTTTGGCGCTGGCGCTAGTCTTATTGTTCGGCGTCGGCTGCAAAAAAAAGAAGCCCGCGGTACCTCCGCCACAGGCACAGGCGCCCAGCGTTACAGCGCCAGTCCCTGAGCAGAAGCCAGAGCAAACGCAACCTGCTCAACCGATTACTCCTCCGCCAGAGCAGCAGCCTGCGCAACAGCCTGAAGAGCAGCCGCAGACACAGACGCCCGAAAAGCCATCCCCGTCAAAGCCGAAGCACACGGCTCGACGTCATCCTGCAACTTCAAACAGCACGCCAAAAAAGAACACGCCTCCTCCGCCGGCTCAGCAGCCCGCGCCTGCCGCGCCAACGTCTACCGCATCGGCAAAGCCTCCCGATGCCGACGTTGGACAGATATCTCCGAACATGTCGCAGAGTGCGGCATCTCAGGAGCAGCAAAGCACCACACAGTTGCTAGATTCAACCGAGCAAAACTTGCGCGCTCTCACACGCACGCTGAGCAATGATGAGCAAAATACGGTGTCACAGATTCGGAGCTACATCGTGCAGTCGCGTTCGGCGTTAAAGGACCAAGACCTCGAGCGCGCGCACAACCTGGCCCTGAAGGCACATCAGCTCTCGGACGTGCTGCTCCGGCAGTAGTAACGACAGAACCGCCACCGTCAGGAAGATCTCCCGGTAAGCGCGTTTGGCGGCTACGAGACGATCTACTTCAACGGGGTCTCGTCACTTCTCGTCAGCACTGGGCCCGTAAAGTCCCGGAACGGGAACATCGATGAGTCGCAGGTACACCGTGAGCTGACCCCGATGATGCAGCAGGTGATTTAGCGCGAAACCACGCACGACCGCAGCTTTTGGCATTGTGAAAAGCGTCTGGCCAGCTCTTTTCAGCGACCACTCTCCGGCCCATTGCGGATCCTTTGCGTTCTGGATCGCTGCGCGAGCTTCTTTAGACTTTTTCTCGAAGGTCTCCAGCAATTCCTGTTTCGATTGCGGAGCCTTGTTTCTCGAGGCGGTCGCAAGATCGAGTTCTGAAGAGTTCAGCGTGATCGTCACCCACTCGGGAAGATTCGCGACATGTCCGGCAAGCCATCCCAGAGTTCCCGACTTGGGATGCGGCTTCCAATCAGCTTTCTCCAGTGGCACGCGATCCAGAACCTTGCG
>CAYZHX010000172.1:0-1271 GCA_964476905.1 uncultured Terriglobales bacterium | reverse complement strand
AATCGTCTTTTCTCGGCACGTAGCCTCGACGGTAATAAACCTGCAGAGGTAGGAAGTTATCGCTTCGGCTCACACGAACTCTGATCTTGCGGAATTTGTGATTTTCGGTCGCGGGCGGAGGTCGATACCCGAGCACATACTGATTGCGCAGCTCACGGCTGGCACGCGCGGCTGCTTCGGGAATACCGGCAGGATTGTCGAGCGCGATCGTGCGTCCGCCGGTTGATTCCGTCACCTGAGTCAACCATTGCCGACCGAATCGCTGCTCGAGCTTTTCGGTCAGCAGGATCGTCGGAGCATCGCAGATGTCGATCGCATAGATCTGGATATCCGACTCGCGCGCGATCTTCTTGATCTGGCGCAGGCTGTGACGGCTGTTGTTGTCGCCACCGTCCGATATCACGAGCAGCGCTTTGCGCGAATACTGAGCCTTACGCAGCTTCGCCATACCCATGTAAATGGCGTCGGCTAAAGCGGTATTGCCTTTCGGTTCTGCTGCTCCGAGAGCCGCTCGGATTCGTTCGAATGACTGCGTGGTATCTGCCAGCACCTTCGGTTTATCAGCGAAGGTGATGACAAAGTAGTCGTCTGCGGGATTGGCGTTATTGAAGAACTCTCCCACCGCCTCGCGAACGCTTTCGATTTTGTTCGCCATACTGCTGCTCAAATCGACGAGGATGCCCACCGAGAGCGGCTCATCTTCAGAGCTGAAGTACTGGATTTTCTTCTCCGTCTCGCCCTCGAACAATTTGAAATTGCTTTCTTCGAGATCTACGACCGGATGATTTTGCGTGTCAGTCACCGTGACTGGGACAAGGACCATCTCTACGTCCACCTTCAGTCGCTCAGCAGGAGGCATGCCCAGCGTAGACCGATGCGGTTCCGGTCTGGGAACGATGTGCACGTCGTCAATCGATTGCGCGAGGGCAGTTCCACACATTGCGAGCACTGCAACAAAGTTCAGGAGAAATGAACATAATCGAGTGGGAGACAAACGAAACGACGAACGACAGAAGACATATCGATACAAATACATGGCCGACACCCAGGGTCGTGCTTGGAAACGTGCCGGAAATTATGCGACGAAGAGCTGAAATTCGGAAGAAGTTTTTTCATCTTACGCATCCTCATTGCCGTGGAGCAATCTTGCATTAGCATCCTCCCTCGGCAACAGCGTAAAATAGCGATAAATATGAGCGAACTAGAACGCTACCAGGAATCCCTGAAGATGCAGAACAACCGCCGCCGGGTGGAGGAAGTGAACTTCGGCG
>CAYZHX010000171.1:0-8166 GCA_964476905.1 uncultured Terriglobales bacterium | reverse complement strand
CACAAGATCGTCGTGAACATGGGCGTAGGCGAGGCGACGCAGAACGCGAAGATCCTCGATCCGGCGGTTGGCGAATTGGGACAGATCACTGGACAGAAGCCGGTCGTGACGAAGGCCAAGAAGTCGATTGCTGCTTTCAAAGTTCGCGAAGGCATGCCGATCGGCGCGATGGTCACCTTGAGGGGAGATCGTGCTTACGAGTTCCTCGATCGGCTGATCAACGTCGTTCTGCCCCGCGTACGCGACTTTCGCGGCGTTTCGACCAAGTCGTTCGACGGGCGCGGCAATTACACGCTCGGCTTGCGCGATCAATTGATCTTCCCCGAGATTGACTACGCCAAGGTCGATAAGCTCAAGGGCATGAATGTCACGATTGTGACAACAGCAAAGAACGACAACGAAGCCCGAGCACTGCTACGCAGCTTCGGCATGCCGTTCCGCGCGGCGTAAGAGTTCAGGAT
Organism: uncultured Terriglobales bacterium; assembly: GCA_964476905.1. Lineage (GTDB taxonomy): Bacteria > Acidobacteriota > Terriglobia > Terriglobales > Acidobacteriaceae > Gp1-AA112. The sequence goes on along the minus strand of CAYZHX010000171.1, from coordinate 7,705 downwards.
TAAGAGTTAACCAAGAAAGTTTTTAAGGATTGCATGACTATCGCAAAACGAGTTAAGGACGAAAAGATCGAGGACAAGTTCAAGCAGGCGCGCGACAAGAAAGTCGAGAGACCAAAGTTTTCGACGCGTCGGCATAACCGCTGCAAGCTTTGCGGACGTCCACGCGCATACCTGCGCAAGTTCGGAATCTGCCGCTTGTGCTTCCGCGGTCTGGCGCTGCGCGGGGAAATTCCCGGCATCGCGAAGTCGTCCTGGTAGTAGGGGCTTTCGGCAGTGGGCATTCGGCGGTCGGTCAACAACCTTTCACGAGGTTAGCTGGCTAAACTGCGAGCGTCACAGCAGACAGCCGAGCAGTACCGTTTCGGACTGGTTTCCGCCTCAGGCAGACTAACGCGAAACGATGAAGAGGAGATAAGAATGAGTTTCACTGATCCGGTCGCAGATTTGTTGACCCGTATCCGTAACGCGATCAATGCCCGCCAGCAGAAGCTGGATGTTCCCGCTTCGAAGCTGAAGATGGAGATCGCCCGCATCCTCAAAGAGGAAGGCTATCTGGCCAACTACAAGGCCACGGAAGAAAACGGACGCAAACTGCTGCGGCTCTACATCAAGTACGGTTCGAACAACGACGCTGCTATTACGAACCTTGCGCGTGTGTCGCGTCCAGGGTGCCGCGTCTATGTAGGTCACAGTGACATTCCGCGTGTGCTGGGTGGTCTTGGAATCAGCATTCTCACAACGCCGAAAGGCGTGATGACGGGTCGCCAGGCGCGCAAGACTGGTGTGGGCGGCGAGATTTTGTGCGAGGTTTGGTAACTGCGTGCTTAGGCGATTTGCGGAACCAAGAGTGATTTAACCGGTCGTGGAATCCCGACAGACTCGGGACGACTCACCGAAAGGAATTTATGTCGAGAATTGGAAAAAAACCGATAGCCGTGCCGGGTGGAGTCAAGGTCAACATTCAAGGCAACGTCGTTTCGGTGCAAGGACCAAAAGGAAAATTGGATACACCGGTTCCGAGGGGAATTAAAGTTGAGCAGAAGGATGGACACCTCGTCGCCACGCGCGAGAACGACTCGCAGGCTGCGCTGCATGGGCTCGCTCGTGCGCTGGTCTTTAACGCCGTCGAGGGCGTGACGAATGGCTGGAAGAGGGAATTGGAAATTGTAGGCATTGGATACCGCGTGGAAATGAAGGGCAAGGGAACCGTCGTGTTCACTTTGGGATACTCGCATCCCATCGAATTTCCGCTGCCCACAGGAATTGATGTCGCGGTCGATCCCAAGCAGACGCGCCTTACGATTAGCGGCATCGACCGCCAGAAGGTCGGACAGGTTGCCGCCGATATGCGCGCGCTGCGTCCGCCGGATCCGTACAAGAACAAAGGCGTGCGCTATCTCGGCGAGCGCTTGAAGAAGAAGGTTGGTAAGACAGGAGCGAAGTAAATTTCGCAATTTCATCGCGGCGCAATCAGCGTTGCGAAGGAAAGGTACAAGGCAGCGGACTAGCTGCCCGAAATAGGGACAATGATTCCTCAGATTTCAAAAGACGAAGTACGGCGGCGGGTACATACTCGCATTCGCAAGAAGATGCAGGGAAGCGACGATCGCCCGCGGTTGAATGTGTATCGCTCGCTGAACCACATTTATGCGCAGGTGATCGACGACGCACAGGGCGTGACCATCGTTTCCGCCTCTACTGCCTCCGGTAAGAAGGAGACGAAAGGCAAGAAGCGCACCGGGGGCAACGTGGCCTCGGCGAAAGAGATTGGCAAGCTGATCGCGCAGCGAGCTCAGGAAAAAGGCGTGAAGCAGGTGGTCTTCGATCGCGGCGGATATCTCTACCACGGGCGCATCAAGGCATTGGCGGACGCGGCTCGCGAAGCAGGATTGGAGTTCTAATCAACATGGCAGCAACTGCAAAGAAGAGAATTGACGCCGGCCAGTTTCAATTAAAAGACCAGGTCGTCGCCATCAATCGTGTGACGAAAGTCGTCAAGGGCGGTAAGAATCTGTCGTTCGCGGCGCTGGTTGTGGTCGGCGATCCCTCTGCGGGAGTGGTCGGCTACGGCTCGGGCAAGGCCAAGGAAGTTCCTCAAGCGATTCGCAAGGGGATCGAGTCGGCTAAGAAGAACCTGATCAAGGTGAATCTGACGCAGACGACCGTGCCGCACATCGTGCTCGGACGCTTTGGCTCCGGACAGGTTCTACTGAAGCCGGCTCCGGAAGGAACTGGTGTGATCGCCGGTGGCGCCGTGCGCGCGGTGATGACTTCCGCAGGAGTGCAGAATGTGCTCACGAAATCGCTTGGAACAGCCAATCCGCATAACGTGATTAAAGCCACTTTCGACGCGCTCACCAAGCTGCGCGACCGCGAGGAAGTAGCGGCGCTCCGCGGCAAGGCCGCACAGGAGCTGTAATCCATGGCAGAGAAGAAGAGTTCGCAAAGCACAGGAGCGAAGGGAACAGTTCGCATCCGCTGGGTGCGTTCTTATATTGCCTCTCCGGTAAAGCACAAGAAGATCGTGAAGGGTCTGGGCTTCACGCGGCTGAATCAAGTCGTTGAGCGCGAGGACACGCCCTCAATCCGTGGCATGGTGAAGAAGGTTCCTCACCTGCTAGAGTTCGTGCAGTAAAGCGGCTTCCGGCCATCGGCTACTGGCTTCCGGCTAACCCTGAATTGTGTTTAGGGTTTAGCCGGAAGCCGAAAGCCGGTGGCCAGCAGCCCTGAAGAGTTCGTAGGAAACACAATGAATCTTTCAAATTTACGCGCCCCTAAGAAGGCGAATTCGAATAAGAAGCGCGTCGGACGCGGTATGGGTTCGGGTATGGGCAAGACCTCGACCCGCGGACACAAAGGACAGCGCTCGCGCTCCGGATCACGCATGATGCGCGGTTTTGAAGGCGGCCAGATGCCGCTGCATCGCCGTTTGCCCAAGCGCGGGTTCACCAATATCTTCAGGACCGAGTACACCATCCTCAATTTGGATCGGATCGCCCAACTCGGCGAAACTGACGTCACGCTCGAGTCCTTGGTTAAGGCGGGGCTCACGAAAGACGGCGCACTGGTAAAAGTTCTCGGTGACGGCGAGCTCAAAAAGAAAGTGAACGTGCAGGCGCATAAGTTCTCCAAGTCAGCGCAGGAGAAGATCACCAAGGCCGGCGGCAAGGCAGAAGTCATCGGCGCAGCCTAAGGATGTTAGTTCACCATGTTTGAGAAGTTAGCGAATATCTTCCGCGTGCCCGACCTGCGGACGCGCGTGTTGTTCACAGCGGGAATTCTGGCGGTCTACCGCCTGGGCGGCCACATTCCTACTCCGGGAATCAATGGCGATCTGCTGGCGCAATTCTTCGACCAGCAGCGCGGCACCGTGCTCGGCTTCGTCGATTTGTTCAGCGGCGGCAACCTGCGCAAGCTCACCGTCTTCGCGCTAGGCATCATGCCGTACATCACGGCGTCGATCATTCTGCAGTTGCTGACGGTTGTCTATGAGCCGCTGGCGAAGCTGCAGAAGGAAGGCGAGCTCGGACGCAAGAAGATCACGCAGTGGACCCGCTATCTCACCGTGGTTCTCGGCCTGCTGCAATCTCTGGGAATTGCGATCACTCTGCAGAAGAGCTCTGTGTCCGGCGGCGTTCAGTACGTTGTTAATCCTGGATTCGGGTTCATCGCTCTCACCGTCCTCACTCTCACGGCCGGCACGGCATTCGTCATGTGGCTGGGAGAGCAGATTACCGAGCGCGGCATCGGCAATGGAATGTCGCTGCTGATCTTCGCTGGCATCGTCGTCGGTCTGCCGCGCGGTGTGGCTGATCTTTACGAAAAAGCCCGCACTGATGCATGGGGTGGTTTCACGGTTCCAGCCATGGCTCTGCTGGTCATTGTGATGATCGTCGTCGTGGCCTTCATTGTGTTCGTCGAACGCAGCGAGCGACGCATTCCGGTGCAGTACGCCAAACGAATCGTCGGACGCAAGATGATGGGCGGTCAGAGCACCTACATGCCCTTCCGCGTAAACGCTGGAGGCGTGATGCCGGTCATCTTCGCGGCCTCGATCCTCAGCGCTCCGTTGTTCCTGGCTCCGTACTTTAAGAACGTGCGCGGTATAGGCTGGATGTTCGATGCCCTGCGCGGCGGCGAGCCGCTCTACGAGCTGCTTTATATCATCGGCATCATCTTCTTCGCGTACTTCTATGTCTCGATCATTTTTGATCCAGCGCGCGTGGCGGATGATATGCGGCGATACGGTGGCTTTATCCCCGGCATTCGTCCAGGGAAGCGTACGCAGGAGTATGTCAATGACATCCTCACGCGGCTTACGCTGGTTGGCGGCATTTATTTGTGCATCGTCTCGATCATTCCCCAGTGGATGATTGGCGGCATTCACCTGAACCACCTGCCTGGCTTCCTGGGGAACTTTTTTGAACGATTCCCGAACTGGTTTACGAACGGCTTAGGCGTGAACTTCTACTTTGGTGGAACCTCCCTACTGATCGTAGTCGGGGTGGCCATGGACACGGTTAATCAGATCGAAGCACAGCTGGTAATGCGTCATTACGAAGGTTTTACGCCGCGAAGCGGACGAATTCGTGGACGACGGTGGTAAGCGGGAATTTGAGCCGGAAGTCGGCTACCGGCGGGTTGAGAGCTTTGCTGCCAGTAGGTTACAATGAAAGACTGCAGCGGCTCTCCGGACGTCGTTCTTGTCCCGCTGGCGGCAGTCCGCCGCGGCGGATTCATCTCACGGCTAATGGTTCCGATGCCGTTCTCCTACGAGGAAACGAGCCTATGCGGAATCCTGTGTTTTTTGAGAGCGTGGCCTGATGGCCATTATGTGCAAGTCGCCGGGTGAGATTGAGAAGATGCGCCGTAGTGGCCGCATCGTGCGACAGGTACTCGATGCGACGGTGGTAGCTGTAAAGCCAGGCATCAGTACGATGGACTTAGAGTCCGTCGCGGCTGAGAAGATCGAGGAGCTCGGGGCGAAGTCGGCGTTCAAGGGCTATTACGACTACCCTTGCGTGCTCTGCACCTCGGTGAATCAGGAGATCGTCCACGGCATCCCTTCTGCCAAGCGCATGCTGAAGGAAGGCGACATCGTTTCGATCGACTGCGGCGTAGTCCTCGACGGCTACTATGCCGATTCGGCTGTCACGGTTCCGGTGGGGAACCACCTGAAGCCGGAGATCAAGAAGCTGCTTGAGGTAACGAAAGCATCTCTTGAGCGGGCAATTCAGACGGCGCGCATTGGCAGTACGGTAGGCGACGTTGGTGCGAGCGTGCAGGAGATGGTCGAAGCCAATGGCTTCAGCGTAGTCCGCGAGTTCGTCGGACACGGAATCGGAACCAGGCTGCATGAAGAGCCGCAGGTTCCCAATTACGGAACACGCGGACATGGTCCGCGATTGCGCGAAGGTATGGTGCTCGCAATCGAGCCCATGGTGAATGTCGGCAGGCCGGACACGCGGTTGCTCGACAACAAGTGGACAGCCGTCACTGTGGACGGAAGTCTGAGTGCGCATTTTGAGCATTCCGTGGCCGTCACGAAGGATGGGCCGGTAGTTTTAACGGCATAGATTTTCAAGCTGCTGACAGAAAGCCGGCAGCTAAGGAATTGATTGAGCAAAGAAGACGCGATTGAAGTAATGGCGGTGGTTCTGGAGCCGCTGCCCAATGCAATGTTCCGAGTCGAGCTTGAGAACAAGCATCAAGTTCTCGCCCATGTGTCCGGACGTATGCGCAAGAATTTCATCAAGATCCTGCCCGGTGACCGAGTGGCTGTAGAGCTGTCGCCCTACGACTTGAACCGTGGCCGGATCGTTTACCGGTATAAGTAACGGGGATCATGAAAGTCAGAGCATCAGTCAAGAAGATTTGCGATAAGTGCAAGATCATTCACCGCCGCGGAGTGGTGCGCGTGATCTGCGAAAACTCAAAGCACAAGCAGCGTCAAGGATAAGCAACTATGGCACGCATTTCAGGCGTCGATCTTCCGCGCAACAAGCATGTGAACATCGCGCTCACTTATATCTATGGCATCGGTAATCCGCGTTCGGCAAGAATTCTGGCGACCGCCAAAGTGGATGCCGACAAGAAGGTTCAGGACCTGAATGAAGACGAGGTCAATCGCATTCGTCAGGTGATCGAGGCGGAAGGGAATGTCGAGGGCGATCTGCGTAAGGACACTTCGATGCATATTAAGCGGCTCATCGAAATCGGCTCCTATCGTGGATTCCGCCATCGCCGCAACCTCCCAGTGCGCGGACAACGCACACACACCAACGCGCGCACTCGCAAAGGTCCGCGCAAAGGCACGGTAGCGAACAAGAAGAAAGCGGCGGCGAAGACATAACCATGGCAAAACCGGCAGCAGCAGCAGGCGCGGCAGCGCCAGAAAAGAAAACAGGCAAGAAGAAGCAGTTCAAGAAGAAAGAACGGAAGAATGTGCCGTTCGGGCTGGCGCACATTCAAGCTTCGTTCAACAACACCATCATTACCATCACCGATAATGAAGGTAAGGTAGTTTCGTGGAAGAGTTCCGGCTCGCTCGGCTTCCGCGGTTCCCGAAAAGGGACTCCGTTCGCCGCGCAGCAGGCAGCCATGAACGCCGCCAACCAGGCTCGCGATCATGGAATGCGCTCCGTCGACGTCCGCGTTAGCGGTCCCGGATCGGGACGCGAATCGGCGATACGCGCTCTGGCAGCGGCTGGAATCGAAGTACGCATGATCCGCGACGTGACGCCAATTCCGCACAACGGATGCCGTCCGCCAAAGCGGAGACGCGTGTAGCTTTTGCCTTACGGTTTGACTGCAAAGAACATTGATCGGGACGAAGGGCAATGCCGCCTGTAAACCGATCGCAATAACCCGAGGTTTGGAGAAACAATGGCACGTTATAAAGGACCAGTTTGTCGCCTTTGCCGACGCGAAGGCATGAAACTCTTTCTCAAGGGCACCAAGTGCTTCAGCGATAAGTGCCCGGTCGAGAAGCGCAACTTCGCTCCCGGGCAGCATGGAAAAGACCGCAAAGCCAAGGTGGTTGGCTATGGTCTCCAGCTCCGCGAAAAGCAGAAGACCAAGCGCATCTATTTCACCCTGGAAAAGCAGTTCCGCAACTACTTTGAGAAGGCTGCGCGGGCGAAGGGCGTAACCGGCGCCAAACTGCTTGAGCAGCTCGAGCGTCGTTTAGACAACGTTGTCTATCGCCTTGGTTTTGCGATTTCACGTCGTCAGGCTCGCCAGCTTGTTCGTCACGGGCACGTGGCTGTCAATGGGCGCAAGGTGAACATTCCTTCGTATCAGGTCGCAGTCGGCGAAGAAATCGTCGTACGCGATAACAGCAAAAAGATGACGGTACTCGAGATAGCGAAGGAATTCACGAGCCATCAGCCGGCGGTGAACTGGCTCGAGGTAGATCGGGACAACTATAAGGGAAGAGTCACCGCTCTTCCGAAACGAGAAGACATCAATCTGCCGGTCAACGAACAGTTGATCGTCGAATTGTATTCGAAATAAACACAGTAGAGACGGGACATGCCGCGTCTCTGCTCAACAGTAACCACTAACTAGCGAAAGGGAACATCGGCGTGGCCGCCGCAAAATGCTTCGCGACGTATTAGCCGCGCAGGAAACGTCAGCTCACTGAATTAAAGAAAAGGACAATGAACATGCTCTGGAAGGGATTTCAAAAACCGAAGCGGCTCGC
>CAYZHX010000170.1:0-8172 GCA_964476905.1 uncultured Terriglobales bacterium | reverse complement strand
GGAATCGTGAGCGCGTTGAATCGTCCCAACCCTGATCCGGAAAACCGCCGCAAGCCGGGAGAATTCATCCAGACGGATGCTGCGATTAACCCAGGCAACTCCGGCGGACCGTTGGTCGATGCGCACGGGGAAGTCGTCGGCATCAACACGTTCCTGATCTCGAGTTCGGGTTCTTTCTCGGGAATGGGCTTCGCGATTCCGACTCAGATCGTCCGCCCAACCGTGGATGAGCTGATCCGAAACGGGAAAGTTACGCACGCTTACATGGGCGTTGGCATCACCGACGTCACGCCGGAGAACTCCAAGTTCTTCGATATGAGCAAAGCGAGCGGAGCCGTAGTAACACAGGTTGAGCCAAACACTCCTGGTGCGAAGGCAGGACTGAAGGTCGGCGATGTCATCACGAAAATCGACGGCCGCGAAGTAACGGACGCAGGCCAACTTCAGGTGCAGGTCAGCCAGCAACAGCCAGGTACGACGATTCACCTCGGCGTATTGCGCGACGGCAAAACAATGGAGGTTCCTGTTACCGTTCAAGAGTTCGGGAATAAGAATGGGGAAGAGACCGCGAGCAATCCTCAGGGCAAAGCCCGCTGGGGATTGGGACTCTCCGATCTGAATCCCGATGTTCGCGAACAGGTGCAGGCACCTAGCGATGTTCAGGGCGCAGTCGTGGCACGCGTACAACCCGGCAGTCCTGCTGACAATGCGGGCATTGCGAGCGGCGACATCATCATGTCGGTTAATCGCAAACCCGTGAAGTCAGCGCAGGACGTCCAGCAGGCATTGTCGAACGTTCCTGCAGGACAGGACGCGCTAGTGCTGGTCTGGAGTCAGGGTGGGAACACGTTCCGCGTGATGCATCCAGGCGAAACCTCCTAATCGCCTCTAACTAGAAGGCAAAAGCGCCGGAGGAATCCGGCGCTTTTTTCTTTGTGACCTCTTGTGTCGACTTCGTGAACTTCGTGTTGGTTCTAGGTTTTTCGATACCGCAACACATAATCCGGAACGGGAGTGTCCGCCGCCAATCTCGAATCGGGAATCGGTGATTCCGCAATCAGTGTGAGGGGCAGCACGCCGGCCCACATCGACAACGCATAGTCTTCTTCGTCGTCAGCCGGCGGCCCAGTCCTGATCTTGGCCGAAGCTTCTTCGATGGAGAACTCCAGCACAGATGTAGCCTTCAATTCATGGTCAGTCGGTTGACGTACATCTTCCCAGCGACCGCGGATCAAATGCTCGGAAATAACGCGCAGCGCATGACTCTTCTCATCGCGATCTTCGATCAAACGCGCGGTACCGAAAGCAACGACCGAGCGATAGTTCATCGAATGATGAAACGCAGAACGCGCGAGCACTAGCCCATCAACAATGATCACATTCACACATGCGGCCACTCCTGTCGCTAAATGGCGCACTGTGCGGCTCGCGGCCGAGCCATGCATGTAGAGTTTGTCGCCTTCTCTTCCGAAGAGTGTGGGAATTACGAACGGTTGATCTTCCACGCTGAAGCCAATGTGTGCTACAAAGGAAGCATCCAGAATTCCTCGAATGATTTCTGGATCGTGAAAGCCACGTTTCGGTAATCGTCTAAGCTGACTTCGTTCTGTAATCGTCATTTTCGTCTCTCTGGCTATCGTGCATCCTCTGGCCGTGAAGAGCTCGTAAGCGATTCCAATTTTTGTTCTTGGAGTTACTTTCCAGAATGCCAGAGATTGTTCAACTCACCAAGCGACTCGTAGTTCCCCGACGTACGTCTCGCCCTTTGTGCCCCGTCTCTTATCGGCCCAAGGTACAGCAACCTCTGGTTTTGTACGCCTGAGGACACGGCCCGGCGGCATCTATGCGCCTTGAGCCGCCCTGCCTAAACTTTTTTCAGCGCCGCATTTCCCCCACCCACCAAGCGCAACTTCCGGGTGGCAAGCAACTGATTGCCCTAGGAACGCTGAAGCAAACCGTTTCTTCCTAGAAGTCGATATCCATTCCCTCTGGCTCGCTGGCCGCTGAGGCCAAGCACTGAATACAGGACGAGTGTGCCCGTGAGCGAAAGACTGTGTAAGCTAGGAAGTTTTCTTGTCGTCTTGTCGTTAGCATCGATTTTTATCAGCGGCTGCGGAACCGCCGGAGCAAACGTTGGGCAGTCAACCACCGCTCCCCCGCAGACTTGGACCATTTCGGGAACACTTACTCCCGCGTCGAGCACGGCAGGAGCTACGGTCGCTCTCAGCAGCAGCGCGACGGCCAGCGTGACGACCGACGCCAATGGCAATTACACCTTTGGCAGTCTCTCTAACGGGACGTACACCGTCACTCCTACAAAGAGCGGAATTACGTTTTCGCCGGCGAGCCAGAGCGTCACTATCAATGGTGCTTCCCAAAGCGCGATCAACTTCAATGCTTCAGGGGCCGCGGGACCGAGTCTGCAGTCGATCACGATTAATGGCGGCAGCACATCGATCGCGAAGGGGACAAACGCTCAGTTCAACGCTACTGGTACATTCAGCGACGGCAGCACACAGGACTTCACGAGTTCTGTGACGTGGAACTCGTCGAATGCATCGGTAGCCACGATCAGTGCGGCGGGCCTTGTTACGGGGGCGACTGCGGGAACAAGCACGATTAGTGCGACCCAAAACGGGATTACTTCCAACTCAATTGTCCTGACGATTACAGCGGCTACGCTGCGGTCGATCACCATCAACGCAGCAAGCGCTTCCATCGCGAAGGGAACCACGGATCAGTTCACCGCGACGGGCACATTCACTGACGGCAGCACGCAAAACATAAGTAATTCAGTTGCATGGTCCTCCTCGAACACCAGCGTTGCTGCCTTAAATGCATCGGGGTTAGCCGCGGCGCAGGCCGTCGGATCGACAACTATCAGTGCCTCCCAAAATGGGATTACGTCCAATGGCATTACGCTTACGGTCACGGCAGCAACATTGCAGTCGATCACAATCACTGCGGCCAAGATCTCAATAGCCAAGGGGACGACGGATCAGTTCACCGCCACCGGCACGTTCAGCGATGGCAGCACGCAGAACCTCACGAGCTCAGCGACGTGGTCGTCGTCGAATTCGACTGCAGTTACGTTGAATGCATCGGGGCTGGCCACGGGCAATAGCGCTGGCTCGGCTAATATCAGCGCCGCGCAGGGTGGAGTGACATCGAATTCTTTCGCTCTCACCGTGACAGCCGCTGTGCTGCAATCGATCAGCATCACCGCGCCAAAGACATCCATTGCCAAAGGAACAACGGATCAGTTCACGGCGACTGGCACGTTCAGCGATGGCAGCACGCAGAATCTCACCACTTCAGTAACGTGGTCTTCTTCGAATTCAGCAGTTGTCACGCTGAGCGCCTCGGGGCTGGCGACTGGAAACGCTGTGGGTTCGGCAAACATCGGCGCCGCGCAAGGCGGTGTTACATCGACCTCAATCACTCTCACCGTTACCACAGCCGTTCTGCAGTCAATCACGATCAATGCTCCGAGTGCGTCGATCTCGAAAGGCACGACCGATCAGTTCACGGCTACGGGAACCTTTACCGACGGGAGCACGCAGAACCTCACGAGTTCCGTCACCTGGTCTTCCTCGAATTCTGCCGTCGCGACGATGAGCGCGTCCGGCTTAGCCACCGGTGCCGGTGCGGGAACGACGAGTGTCAGCGCCGCACAAGGCGGAATCACATCGAATGCCATCACTCTCACCGTTACTGCGGCAGTTCTGCAATCAATCACTCTTAATGCGGCGAGTACGTCAATCGCGAAGGGCACGACCGATCAGTTCACAGCTACGGGAGCCTTTAGCGACGGCAGCACGCAGAACCTCACGAATTCGGTGACCTGGTCATCTTCGAATTCAGCGGTTGCTACGGTGAGTGCGTCGGGCTTAGTGACAGGCGGCGGTACGGGAACCACCAGTATTAGCGCCACGCAAAGCGGAATCACGTCGAACTCTCTTACTCTGACTGTAACCGTTGCGGTGCTTCAGTCAATTTCTATCAGCGCTCCGAACACATCGATTGCGAAGGGAAGTACCGACCAGTTCACCGCAACCGGAACCTTCACAGATGGAAGCACGCAAAACCTGACAAACTCTGCGACGTGGAATTCTTCCAACACCTCAGTGGCGACGGTGAGCGCAAGCGGCCTGGCGACTGCAAACGGCTTAGGCTCTGCGAATATTAGCGCGACGCAAAGTGGCATCACATCGAATAGCGTTGCCTTGACGGTAACGGCAGCGACGCTGCAATCGATCAGCCTCAGCGCGGCGAATTCCTCAATTGGCAGCGGAACTACGGATCAATTCACCGCAACTGGAACCTTTAGCGACGGCAGCACGCAGAATGTGACCAGTTCCGCCATCTGGAGTTCTTCCAACACGGCGGTCGCGACAATTTCAACTACTGGTTTGGCGACCGGCCTGACGGGCGGCACGACGAATGTGAGCGCCACACAAAGCGGCGTTGTCTCGAACACGGTTGTGCTGACGGTTACTTCTGCGTCACTGCAATCGATCGCGGTAAGCGCTGCGTCGGGTTCGCTGAACATTGGCTCAAGCGAGCAGTTCACGGCAACCGGCAATTTCAGCGATGGCAGCACGCAGAATCTGACGAACTCTGTAACGTGGAGTTCGTCGAGCACGGCTGTCGCCACGGTCGGAGGCACTGGATTGGCGACAGGAGTCGGGGTTGGGCAGACGACGGTTTCGGCGAGTCAGGCCGGCATCAGTGGATCGCAGCAACTATCGATCACGGCAATGATCTCCGGCAGCTTGACGGCTTCGGGCAGCGCGGCCACTGTAGCGCTGAGCGGCGGGGCATCTGCAACGACGACCGCCGATGGTAGCGGCAACTACAGTTTCGGTGGTCTGGCAAATGGGAGCTACACGGTCACGCCAACCAAGAACGGCGTGAGCTTCAATCCTGCAAGCCAAACGATCACCATTAGCGGAAGCTCCAGCCCAGGAGTGAACTTCGCCATCGCGCAAGGACAGTTGACCGCGTCGCCGACGTCGATCCCATTCGGCAGCGTTGCGGTGGGCAGCACTGGATCGCAATCGCTGACGATTCAGAACACTGGAACAGCGAGCGCGACGATCTCGCAGATCAACGTGAGCGGGTCAGCATTTAGCGTGACAGGTGTCACACTTCCGATCACATTGTCAGTAGGACAGAGCGTTACCTACACTGCACAGTTCACTCCCAGTTCGGGAAGTTCCGCATCGGGAAGCATCTCCGTCGTCAGCAACGCGGCCAATAGTCCGCTGACAATCGGCTTAACTGGAACCGGTGTCGCGCAATTGACGATATCGCCAACTTCGATATCGTTTGGCAGCCTGCTTGCAGGAACATCTACCAGCATGCCAGCAACACTCGGGGCACAAGGCGGAAATGTGACCGTCTCGTCGGCTACTGTGACCGGGAGCAGCTATTCACTGACTGGCATTACGTTCCCCTTGACGATCCCCGCAGGACAGACAGCCTCGTTCTCGGTCACCTTCGCTCCGAAAACAGCTGGATCGTTGCCGGGCAGCATCGCTTTTGTCAGCAACTCGACAACTTCGCCGACATCGATTTCCCTATCCGGAACTGGTACCGCGCCACAGCATAGCGTCACTCTAACGTGGGTCGCGAGTACTTCGACAGTGTCCGGCTATCATGTATATCGGGGCAGTCAGAGCGGAGGACCATACACGCTGATCAGCTCTGGATTAGTGAGCGTCTTAACCTACGCAGACTCAACCGTCCAGGCTGGGACAACTTACTTCTACGTCGTCACGGCGGTGGATAGCAGTGGGAATGAAAGTGCGTTCTCAAACGAAGTACAGGCGGTAATTCCAACGCCGTAGCGGAAAAAGAGGTCACGAAGAGATTCATGACCTCATCCCTTTGCCCCGGTGACCTCGGTGTTCGTCTTTCTACGACGCCACTGCATTTGCGCAAGTGCCGGCCTCGAAGACCTGACGAATTTCGCACTCGCCATCGCCAGCTACATGCAGAAATTCTTTCGCCAGCTCGATCGCCTCCAGCTTTGAATTGGCATTTAGGATGGCGAAGCCGCCGACCACTTCTTTTGTTTCGGTGAATGGTCCGTCGGTTACGATCACCTTGCCGTTCGATAAGCGCACGCGTGCCCCGAGCGCGCTCGGCAGACAGCCTTCGGTCGCCAACAGCGCGCCCGACCTCATATGCTTATCGATCAGCTTGCCCATCTCCGCCATCTCCTCAGCCGTTGGTGGAACGCCGCGCTCAACATTTCTGAAAATGCTCAGGAACTTCATCGTTTTCTCCTTTGATCTTTTATTAACCAAGCACCAGACCCGGTGAAGTCTGGCTCGATATAGAGTCACTGCGGTCTATTGCTATGTCGGATGAGCACGGGCAAGTCGACATCGCAGCTCTGTTGCAGCGCTTATTTCTTCGCCGAGATCTGCTTGCGCACGCGTTCTTCCTGCTTCCGCAGTTCGGGCGTGAATTCCTCGCCAAAATCTTCAGCCTCATGCAACGGACGAATCTCAATCTCAGTTCCGCCGTCGAACGGCGCCTTTTTCAGCCACTCAACGGCCTCGTCCATCGACTTCACCTTCCACAGCCAGAAGCCTGCAATCAGCTCTTTGGTCTCGCTAAACGGGCCATCCGTTACGGTACGTTTAGCGCCGGAGAACTTCATGCGCTTGCCTTTCGAGGATGCCTGCAGTCCTTCCCCGGCGAGCATGATCCCCGCCTTGGCCAGCTCCTCGTTGTACTTGCCCATTTTCGTGAGGATTTCCTTGTCTGGAAGATTGCCTGCCTCTGAGTCTTTATTCGCTTTTACGATGACCATTACTCTCATTGTCGTTTTTTACTGCGCCTCCTCCTCTGCCAGTATGTCGGACAGGCGGAAGCGATTTCGACACATTAGGACGTTCTTTTTTCGAGAAGCTGCGAAGGCCACGGAGCCGCGAAGCTCCGCAGCATAAGTCGGTACCGTTTCCCGACGGGCAATGACGTGTGGCTATTTTTTGAAGATTAGAAGTGGCTCAGGGAGCCGAGGCCAGGCACCCCTCCCCTAGCGCGGACGGTTACGGACAGGTGCGCAGACGCAAGAAAACAGAAGAACTCTAGCGCTTCTCAGGCGTAGCTTCACGGCTGCGCAGCTTCGTGGCTCCGTGGCTCTCGAATTCAGTTAGTTTTTTTTTTCCGGCGCTGTGCGCCTTCGCCTGTGGCCGAACTAGCCCTTCGCGTTCCAGTGAGTTCTGGATGTTGTCCCAGACCTGCGGACTGGGATCGCGCAAAGGCAGCAGCAGCTTTGCTTGGTCGGCGATATAGCGAAGATCTTTTACCAAATCGGAACAGACTGGGCACGTCTTCAGGTGCTCCATCTCGCTGGCGTCGCCGCCACTCTCGAATATGTAGGGCAGGACCTCTTGAAATTCCGCGCACGTCATCTTCTTACGTTCTCCCCCACTCATCGGCGTGCCGCCTTTTCTGCCTTGCTGAGCTTCAGCAGATCGCGCAGCTTCATTCTTGCCTTGTGGAGCTGTGACTTGCTGTTTCCGATGGAGCATCCCATCATCTCCGCTATTTCGTTGTGCTCATATCCTTCGATGTCGTGGAGCACAAATATGATGCGGTAGCCTGGAGGCAGATTCTCGATCGCGCGCTCCAGATTCACGCGGTCGATGGAGCCGGCCAGCACGTTGTCCCGGGCTCCAATGTCTTTTTTCGGCCCGTCTTCCTGCTGGGGTTCCAGCGTTTCTTCCAATGAGACTTCGGGTAAACCCTTCTTACGCAAGTGCATTAGCACTACGTTTACGCTCAGCCGATGCAGCCAGGTGGAAAACGCCGATTCGCCTCGGAAGGTTCCGATCTTGCGATAGAGCTGCAGGAAGGCCTCTTGTGTGAGATCTTCCGCCTCAGCCGTGTTACCGGTCATCCTGAGACAGAGTGAGTAGACGCGGCGCTTGTGCAATCCGTAGAGCTGCTCAAACGCATAGGCGTCGCCTCCTTTGGCCTTCTCGATCGCTTCGGCTTCGTTGAATCCAGGGTTGGCGGTTCGTCGCGCCTGAGTTCTAGGCTGTGTGATCGGTTTTTCCTTGGGCGTTGCTGTTGGCGCTGTAATGGACTTACCCTCCCAAACTTCGATGCGGCGGAGCTGCTGCACGTTGTATCAGATTGCAAGCATTGAAG
>CAYZHX010000169.1:0-8248 GCA_964476905.1 uncultured Terriglobales bacterium | reverse complement strand
GGATGCCGGCGCCGATGATCATGTGTAGGGCGTGCATTCCGGTCATCGCGAAATAGAGTGCAAAGAAGATCGAGGTCTGCGACGCCACGTCAGGCGGGGCCAGCTTTTCTCCCTTTTCGGCGCGCTCGTAATTGAAATCGAAATGCGCCCCGGGCACGTGGTGCTCGACCCACTTGTCGTGATACTCCTTCCCTTTGATTCCCAAAAAGATCCCGCCAAGCACCAGCGTAAACACCAGGAAGAAGATCAGAAGCCTGCGCGCACCTACGGCCGCGCTATGAACGGCCATCGCCATAGTCAAGCTGGAACAGATCAGCACGCCGGTGTTGATGGCTCCCCAACTGATGGCGATCGACGAGCTGGCGATGACGAACGCCGGATTGTACAGATTGCGATAGATCAAGTACGCGGCGAACAGTCCACCGAAGAACATGATTTCGGTGATGAGGAACACCCACATCCCGAATTGGGAAGCGTCCTTCTGCTGCTCCAGAGTATCGAACTGTTCTACCAGCTCAGGTTCGTGATGATGCTGGAGCCGGTCGGCGGCGATTGTGCTATCCGACAACTTCGACCTCCTCGGTCAGGCTTTCGTAATCGTAGGCTTCGCGCGTGACCACCGGCGTCTCGTGGAAGTTGTGCGTCGGCGGAGGCGACGTGGTCTGCCACTCAAGTCCGGTCGCGCGATACGGATTATTGCCCGCGATCTCGCCATATTTGAGCGACCACAGCATGTAAAACATCGGCATCAGCAAACCTACGGCGAGCACCGACGCGCCTGCGGTCGAGAGCACGTTCAGAACCTGGAACTCCGGTGGATACGTGTGATACCTGCGAGGCATGCCCATGTATCCGAGCACGAACTGCGGGAAGAACGTCAGGTTGAAGCCGATGAACGTAATCAGCGCCGAAAGCTTTGCCGGCGCCTCGGGATACATGCGACCTGTGATCTTGGGCCACCAGAAATGCAGGCCCGCAAGATACGCAACAAGCATGCCTCCGACCATTACGTAATGGAAGTGTGCGACGACGAAGTATGTCGCGGTCACATGGACATCGATGCCGAGACACGCGAGAAAAAGGCCGGTGAGTCCGCCGATGGTGAACAGGCCGATGAAGGCCAGGGCGTAGAGCATCGGCGTATCAAAGTGGATCGAGCCTTTGTACATCGTGGCCGTCCAATTGAAGACCTTGATTGCCGAGGGAATCGCGACGATGAAGCTCAACAGCGAGAAGACCAGAGCGGAGTAAGTCGAGATGCCGGCAACGAACATGTGGTGCGCCCAAACCAGGAAGCCGAAGACTCCGATGGCCATGCTGGAGAACGCGACCGCGCTGTATCCGAAGATGCGCTTGCGCGAGAAGCACGGAATCACTTCGCTGATCACGCCGAACCCGGGCAGGATCATGATGTACACCGCCGGGTGCGAATAGAACCAGAACATGTGCTGGAAGAGCACGGGATCGCCGCCAAGCTGCGGGTTAAAGATCCCAATATGGAGGCCTCGTTCCAACGCAACGAGAATGAGCGTAATGGCGAGCACCGGCGTTGCCAGGACCATCACGATGCTGACCGCGTATTGCGACCACACAAAGAGCGGCAGACGGAACCACGTCATGCCGGGGGCGCGCATGCGATGCGTGGTGACGATGAAATTCAGCCCGGTAAAGATCGAGGCAAAGCCGGCGATCATGATGCCGAGCGCCGCTGCGATCACGTGCGTATTCAGGTATTGGGTGCTCAGCGGAGTGTAGAAGGTCCAACCGGTATCGACTCCGCCGCTGATGATGGCCGAGAAAGTGAAGCAGGCGCCGATGATGAAGATGTACCAGCTCGCCAGGTTGATCTTAGGGAAGGCGAGGTCGCGTGCGCCGATCATCATCGGCAGCACGAAGTTGCCGAGAGTCGCGGGAATCGACGGCACCAGGAAGAAGAACACCATGACGATGCCGTGCATGGTGAACAGCTTGTTATAGGTGTCGGATTGGAACAGGTCGCCGGCGGGCGTCAGCAGCTCCAGGCGCATGAGCACGGCCATGGTCCCGCCGAAAAGGAAGAAGAGCGTGATCGAGACCAGGTACAGAATTGCGATGCGCTTGTGGTCCTTGGTCAGGAACCATGACTTAATTCCGAAGCTGGAGTTTAAGTAAGTATCGGTCGGCATCTCCAGCGCTGCCGGCGTTAAAGTTGCGGTACTCATTGCTGCTCCCCTTGGGGCGCCGCACCTCTGCGTGCGGCATTTGGCTTCGCCGGAGCGTTCTGGCGTCGGGGCACGACTGCTCCGCGCGGCGCAGGCTCCGTCGGATTCGGCTCAACGGCCGGTTCGGCGGGCGGCACAGCGCTGGTGCGCGGCATTTGGATCGTGTTCGTTCCCGGTTTGGTAACGTCGATACCCTTCTGAATCTTGTCGAGGTTTACCGGCGGCTCCTGCTGCGTGTTGGTTTGTAGCTGTAGTAATTGTCCGTTATAAGAAAGCGACTTTATGTATTCGATGAGCTGAATCATCTCATCTTCGTTTAACTGCCCCTGAAATGTGGGCATAATGTTCTGAAATCCGTAAACGATCTTCGCGCTGGGATTCAGCACCGACTCGCGAATGTAGGCTTCATCCGCTGTGACCGCGCTGCCGTCAGACAGGCGCGCTTCACGTCCGTAGAGGTTGTATAGGTTTGGACCGCGCGCGTTGTCAGCACCGGTGTGGCACGTCGGACAGCCCATCGACGCGAAGACCTTCTGACCTTCGGTCGCAAGGGAACCGAATGCTCCCGTTCCCCGCAACCACTGCTGATAGTCGTCGTAGGGCATGGCGGTCACTTCGCCCACCATCTGCGAGTGATTGGTCCCGCAGTATTGATTGCAGAATAGATGATAGGTGCCCGGTTTGGTCGCCTCGAACCAGAGTTGAGTGTAGCGGCCTGGCAGCACGTCGATCTGGGTGCGAAAAGCCGGTACAAAGAAGTCGTGGAGCACATCCTGCGAGATCAGCGTCATGCGCACGGGATATCCGACCGGCACGTGCAGGTTGTTTATCTCGCGCTGCCCGCCTGGGTGTTCGAACTTCCACATCCATTGCTTGCCCACACCGTAGATCGTCATCGACGACTTAGGCGGACGACGTTCCTGGAAGAAGAGCACCGCGCCCCAGGCAAAAATCAGCATGGCGATGCCGAGCGGGACCAATGTCCAGAAAATTTCGAGGGGAATCGAGCCGTGAATCTGTACCGGGACCGGGTGCTTGTCTTTGCGATATTTAACGGCGAAGACGCAGATCAGCAGCGCGACCAGCGTAGTAAAGAAGATGGTCACGGCGAGAATGAAGAAGTAGAGCAGGTCTACGCGCGTCGACAGAGTCGATGCCGATTCCGGGAACAACGGAAAGTAGCGAGGCAGCATGAGCTAGGCGGCCCTTCCTGAGTCGATTTTCCCGGCGCGCACGTCGCGTCTCACCATAATGAAAATGAACCCTCCGAGCAAAAGCACGGTAGCGATGCCGGACAGCCGCACGATGCGCATCACAATCGCGCCGTAGTGGCCCGTCGCTGGATCGTAGTGGTAGCAGTAGAGAACCAGGGCGTCAACGACGGTCCCGATGTGGTTCTGCGAAGCCTGAATCAGTCCGAGGCGCAGGTCTTTGGGGGAGTACTCGATGCCGTAGTAGTACTGCGACAGCTTGCCTTCCGGCGTGACAACTTGTATGCCGCTAGCGTGCGCGTACTGGTCGATGCGCGGATCATAAACGTAGCGGAAGCCGACCGCGGCCGCGAGCTTCTGTATCTGATCTTGCTGGCCCGTAAGGAAGTGCCATCCCTGCGCGGCCGTGGGCGAA
Organism: uncultured Terriglobales bacterium; assembly: GCA_964476905.1. Classification (GTDB taxonomy): domain Bacteria; phylum Acidobacteriota; class Terriglobia; order Terriglobales; family Acidobacteriaceae; genus Gp1-AA112. The sequence goes on along the minus strand of CAYZHX010000169.1, from coordinate 4,421 downwards.
TGCCGGTTATAGCGGCGGAGATACACCTGCTTGATCTTCGCAGCATCTTCGGGCTTTTCGCGCGGATCGATGCTGACCGTAACGATGTCGTAGTCTTTTCCCAGATCGAAACTGACGATGCTGAGCGCGCTGGTCATACCATTCAGCACTTCGCCGCACAGCATTGGGCAGCGATAGTAAACAAGGGAGAGAATCACCGGACGCTTGCCGAAGTAGTCGCCTAAGCGAACGTCTTTTCCAGCTTCGTCGCGGAAATGGAGATCAAGAGGAAGCTCGTCGTTCAAGTGCTGATCAATTCCAACCTTGGAGAGGATCGACGGGCGTTGAGTCGAAGTGGGACCGGCGGATTGCTCCAATCCGGCGCTTGCCCCTTGAGCATGCAGGGAGAGAGTACAGGCGAATGCAAAAGTGACGACTGCCGCAATGGTGAAGATCGGCGCACCAGATCTTGTCATTCTGAGGCCAGCTTTTGGCCGAAGAATCTCCTGCAATGTCTCGGGCTTGTCTGCACTTACGAGGCTGTTCAACCAAGGTTCTCGTGAAGGAGCCACGACCCGGCGCTTCAGTCCGAAAAATTTCCGGAGATCCTTCGCGCAAAAGAAGCGCTTCAGGATGACAGATTTCAAAATTCTCTTTCCTCTCTCTTCCGAATTGGTTACCACTGCACTACTCACAACCCACATCCCTTCTAACCCTTATCGTTCCCGAATCGGCGAGCCGCGCTGTTTCGCGTGCGAGCTGCCGATCGAGGGCCTTACGATTCCTGTGCTCTCCGCGGTGGGAGGCACCGGCACTCCCGGCTGTGCCTGCATGGCCGGCAATCCCTTCTGCACGACGGCATTCATCGCTGCCTGGATCGGAATGTTCACCTTGCCGGAGTTCTTGTCGATCACGAAATACTCATTGAGATAAACATCCTCGGCTTCACGCATCACGGCAAGATCGCGCGCGTCATCTGTCTGCAGACGAGGTTGGGGCATGCGCGCCACACGGACACGCGACTCCGAGTCTCCCATCTCCATCGAACCGGGCTCCTGAGAACGGTTCTGGCGCGTCCTCAACTTTGCTGCGGCGGCATCCACTTGCGTTTCTTCGCTGCGCACCCATGGATCGCGCAGATCTTTTTCATCTTGGTGTTGCGCGTAATTGTTGGCGAAGTGAAAGACGGCCCAAAGCACGGTAAAGATCACGACGCCCGAGAAGGCCAAGGTCATGATGAATGCCACCACGCCTGTAACGCTGATGTCAGTGCGCTCGTGCCGAATGCGCGGATCATCGAGGTGCCGCTCCACGCCTTGCGGCTGCATCGGCTTAGGCGGTTGCATGTTCATGCTCCAGTAGCTCTTCCATCTGCGGATCGTAAGCGACAAGCACCGGCCGCGACTTCAGGTTGCGAATAAAGAAGAATGTCCAGACACCGCCAATACCGGCAGTTGCCGCCAGGTACATCCAGTTAAACGTCCATTGTGGCTGGCGTGCCTGGAAGTTCGGTTCCACGTGCCAATAGAGATCGATCATGCGGATGATGATGAATCCCGAGCACAGCGGCACCATGAATCCCGGCTGCTTCTTCAAGCGCCGCGACAGCAACAACGCAAAGGGCACGGCAAACTCAAACAGAATGAGGAAGCGTGACAGATTCAACCAACCGCCATTGAGCCGGTTCAAGTAAAAGTTGATCTCCTGCGGCAGGTTTGCCGACCAGGTGATCAGCCACTGCGAAAACGAGAGATACGCGTACAGCATGGTGAAGGCGAGCATCAGCTTGCCGAGATCATGCAGCTCCGTTTTGCGCAGCATCGAGCGCATCGGCTCTTCCTGCGAGAGCAGGAGAATCGTAATGATGCAGATCGAAAGTGCTGTAAGCCCCTGCCCGGCGAGGAAGATAAGGCCAAAGATGGTCGAGAACCAAGTGGCATCGAGCGACATGACCCAATCGACCATGGCGAAAGTCATGCTGAGCGAGTACACAACAATGCCGAGACCGCTCAAGTTTTCAAAAATCCGCTGCCAATCACGAGCGAGAGGATTTTCATCGCGCTGAATCGACCATCTACGCAGCGTTGCCGAGAATCCCCACCAAATCAGAAAGTAAAGCGCCCAGCGAATGGTGAAGAATGTCGGGTTCAGCATTAGGTCATACTTGTGGAGAATGATCCTCTGTGAATCCCATGCGAGTTGCGCGAAACGCTGTCCATTCTTGATCCACGGGAAGAGGTGAGTCATTCCCACCACGATGGGAATTGAGAGCACCCACAGGAGCGGAAATAATCCTGCACCCGCTTCGAGTGGCCGGCGAATAATGAGCCCCCACTTGCCGGCGGAGAGATGGTTCACCATCAGGAACGCCATGCATCCCAGACTGGCGCCGACCCAAAGTACGATTCCCGCCAGATAAGCGCGAAGGGCATGGTCAAGCGCGTCCGGCCCGATGAAAGCGCCGATGATCAGCGCGATGTACCCGATTCCGCCGACCACGAGCGCACGCGCTTGATAGCGGTCGAGCAGCCACGCCGGCGCCCTGCGGTCCGAGGGAATTATTTTCAGGTGAGCTTCCATACTCACTTCTTGTGTGTCCCTTCTTCCTTCGGCGGAGCTTGCTGCTGCGGACGCGCCGTGCCTCCAAGCTCCTTATTCATAGCCGGAATGGGATTCGCTCCGGCAGGAGAGATCTCATCACTGCTTCCTTTTCCGCCTGAAGCCAGCGCCTGCGTGAGAGGCACGCCTTCAACTGTGATCTGCGATTGGTCCTGCAGATTGCCGCGCTGATCGGCAGGCACATCAGCCATGCTCCCACTTTGGGAATACTGCAGCGCCCGGATGTAAGCCGCGATCGCCCAGCGATCCGCAGGCTCGATCTGCGCGGCATAGTCAGGCATTGCTCCCCAACCGTGACTAATCACATCGTAGTAGTGCCCGACCGACTGTGCGAGATAACGCGGCAGATGAAAGTTGGCCGCCTGGCGGTATCCGCGCTTCACGATCATGCCGTTGCCGTCACCAACGCGCGAATGGCAGGGCGAGCAGTAGATGTCATAGCGCTCGCGCCCACGCTCCATCACCTGCTGAGTGACCGGGAACGGGAACTGGTCGCCTTCCTTCGTCCCATTCTTACCTGTATAGAAATAAGAATCGGCATGCAAGTCACCGCGCGCAACCGTTCCAGCAACGGGCATGCGTGCCGAGAGGCCGTCGCGGAAGAACTCGCTGCTGCGATAAGTAATGTACTTGGGCTGGTTATGCATATCCTGACGACACGCTCCGATCGCCAGAGCGACGCCAGCGAGGAGGGCCAGTCGCGAAGCGCGCTTCAGCCTAGTTCGCGTTGCGGATCCGCGGCTCAATTCGGCACCTCCGTGATGATGCGCGGATTGGTCTGCTCGAGAAACTGCCGCGTCTTCGTGAGATCAAACTGTGGATCGGCGGCTTCGATGCACAGGAAAAATTTGTCCTTGCTGGCGAGCGCAAAGTTCGGCGCATTGAATACCGGGTGATACGGCATCGGCAATCCGTTCATCGCAAGCATGCCGATGAATGCAGCCAAAGAAGCTCCCAGCACCGTGCATTCAAATGTCGGCGGAATGAACGCCGGCCATGAGTGCCAAGGTTTGCCGCCAACATTGATTGGGTACGCCAGCACGGAAACCCAGTAGGCGAGCGAGTACCCGCCACTTCCGCCCAGCAGCCCGCCGATCAACACCACTAGAGCAACGCGATTTTTGTGAAAGCCGATGGCCTCGGCCGCGGGCTCGATCGGGAAGGGCGAGTAACTGTCCATGCGACGGTACCCGGCGTGGTAAGCCTTCTCCGAGGCAGTTACCAAATCGGGAACGTTGTCGTACTCGGCCATGAGTCCGTAGATGCCCTCGCGGATCATTGCACATTCTCCGAGGTGAGCGGATTCAGTCGCGACTGCGGCAGCAGCGCTCTCAATTCAAAAATGGAAATCATCGGCAGCACGCGAATAAACAACAGGAACGCGAAGGTGAAGAAGCCTAGCGTGCCCAGGAATGTCGCGTAATCCCAGCGCGTAGCTTTGTAGGTTCCCCACGATGACGGCAGGAAATCGCGGTGGAGGCTGATCACGACGATCACAAAGCGCTCCAGCCACATGCCGATATTCACGATGATCGACACCACCCAGAGCAGCAGCGGCGAGCTGCGCACCCTGCGGAACCACAGCGACTGCGGCAAAACGATGTTGCAGGTGATCAGCATCCAGTAAAAGACGCCCAGAGGTCCGGTAGCACGATTCTTGAACTGGAACATCTCAAACACGTCGCCGCTATACCACGACATGAACGCTTCCATGAAGTAGCCGTACGCGACGATCAATCCCGTTGCCAACATCACCTTGGCCATATTTTGCAGATGGCGCATGGTGATGAAGTCCTTCATGCCGTAGGCGGCGCGAATGGGAA